>NZ_JAPMAL010000030.1:0-125363 GCF_026343935.1 Paraburkholderia sp. CNPSo 3076
TCGGCGGGAATCAGACGGTCGGCGGCGGCTTCGACGAAGGCCCACTCGCGCGCGTCGAAGAAGCGTGGCTTGTAGGCGGCGGCCTGCCCGGCTTCGGGCCTGGCGTTGGGCGCCGCGGCGGCGCTGCCTGCCGCGGCGGTTTCGCTCGACGGCGCTTTGCCGCCCTCGCAGCCCGCCAGTGCGCTGGCGGGCACGAGCACCGCTGCCGTGCGCAGGAAACCGCGGCGTGTCGTGAGAGGAGAGTCTGACATAGTTGAAATCCGTATCAAGACTGCGCGGCCGGCTTCGACTGAGACGGCAAGCGGGGACTGGAGATCACCAATTGGTGAAGCAGACCACTGATTGCTCCGGCAATCAGGACGCGGTAGCAACGAGGGTTAGATCGCGGCCAGTAAGCGTACCGATTAGCGCTACCAACGATGCATTTCTATGGGTGCTGGATCGGGTGCCGTATGCCACGGGCCTCGTCCTTTTGAGCCAGATAAAGATATGTTCGGCATCCTAATTTATATCGCTGCTCAGCAGCGTGGTAACAATAAGCGCTGCGCCGATGAGCACGACCTCGAACCCAATCCGTATGTCCAGAAGTAGCGGGGACGTTACCCCTTACGGCACCAAGTTGCCCACGAAACTCAGAGGTATGTGCATGACAAGCTGGCCGAGGAGACCCAAGCCACTAAGACACTCTACGCCGCCGCGTCAATGGCTTTAAAGAACATTAGTCTCTCGGGTTGACCAAGTCGGGCGCTTCCTGAAATCCACAACAAGTCTTCCGCCTACAAGCCAATCTAGAGTAAGCCAAGCGTAGACGCAAATACACTTTGGGTTACATATGACACGGCGCTACCTCCCATCGACACATAGACGTAGGTAAGCCATTGTGCAGTGGACCGCCACACCGATTGCAACCTGGAGTGCTGTCATGTCGCGCTGTTCACTGACGGCATCGTACACATGATTCGCCGTTCCAAGTTGAGTTGGTATGAAGTGCCTCGAACATGTGGGTACGCGAATGATTGAAACCGGCTCGATTCCAGGAGTAGTTAACGATGATGAGAGAGTACTCTGCAGTAGAATTCGTGCGCGTCCAGATCGAAGTTCTTGAACAGTTTGAAGACACTCTCATCATCCGGTGAGCGGAGCCAGGACGATGCCATTATGGCGAGCAGCGCTGGCGTCGTCGTTTCGCGAGGGCTCCCGGTGTGTGCGTAGTATCGCAACGTGCAATCCGCCGAGGTGATGCCGCGTTTAGTCCCGCCGAATGCCCTGCTCGGGCGAACGCATCCGCGATGATATCTGTGGAGGCGTTTTGAATATTCGAATAGGCGTCCCGAGAATACCAGTGGACGCGCGAGTTCCGGCGACTGATTCTCCGGCCCTAGCGAGAAGGATATATTGGCGCTCTGATTTGGTCGATTGCCAGCGGCCGACCCACGTACGAAGCAGCCGATGCATCCCGGATTTCGGCGAGCAATACGCAAGCATAGAGCGCTTCGGTCGCCACCAACGGCATGGTCGGCGTTCGGCGAGTTGGCACACGCGAGCGCGCGCCGCGCTTCGAGCAGTTCCCGGAAGAGGTATACACGCCAAAAGCTCGCGATAGATTCCATCGGAAGATAGTACCGTCCTCACCAAAATTTCACTTCGACATTACTGTCTTCTCACGACTTTCGGGCACATCCACACCAATAATGCTCCCGTCGTAATCATCTTTTTGAAGGAGATGGCAAGGACGCGTCGGGATGGTGAGGCTGTAGAAGCGGAACCACAAACGCCCGCTCGCCATACTGTCGTGATCCGGCAAGACCGGACTGTTGACCATAGTCTCATATCTAACGAGAGGACCATGATTAGCATGTACGCAAGGGATTTGCTTGAGCTACGCCGAGACGATCCGACGTCGACAGAACTACGGAAGATGGCGATGAACATCATCGCCGCCGGCACCCGAGATCAACGTGAAGGCTGCTGACATGAACGCACTCGAACGGTGGCGCTCACGACCGTTGCAGGTCCGTGCCTTGACTCGCTGCGATGAATGCGGCGAGTTGAAAGAGGACGCCAAGAAGCGCGTGAACTATTGCTCGAATATTACAGTCATCTGTTGTACGAAGTGTTTCGCGGAAATGACTGAAGTTCATAGCGAGTCCGGGGTAATCGGTATCCACAGCGTGCCTGAGTTGGCTAGCGGGACGCAGCAGGAGTAAGAAGCAGCAGAACGCAGGACACAGGCCTTGAAGCAGATCGCCGCAACACAACGAGCGCCGACAGAGCGCCAACTGACGTGATGGAGAACGGACATGTGCCGGATTGGCTTTCTGATTAGCGAGGGTTTTCAGATCATGGATCTCGCGACGCAGTCGGTGTTCGAGTGGGCGAACATCGTGGTGGGAGAGTCGTTCCACGCACTCGAAACCTTTTCTGAGGAGGGCGGGGATATGCGCTCGTCACTTGGCCCGAGAGTGGGCACACGATTATTGCACGAGCGTGTCGACGTGGACACCTGGATCGTCGGTGGGGTCATTGATCCGCTCAGTTATCCGCCTGCTGACGATATAGTTGTGTTCCTGCGCAAAGCGAGCATCAGCGCAAGGCGCATAGGCGCGATCTGCACCGGCGGATTCGTGCTCGCGGAAGCAGGCTTGCTGGCGCAGCTGCGTGCCACGACGCCTCAGTGACTCAGCATCAGCAACCGAGCGCGATTCATTCCTGCGCACGTGGCTCCTGCATAACCGTTAGCGGCGGTTGATCGCGCAACCAATCACTGCGCCCTATCTGTGCAATGATTTCGCAAAACTGCGGATAACGATACAACCGGTATGACAAAGGAAAATATCTGGAAAAGTAAAATAAATTGGTGTCGCGGATTTCGCACGCTTCGCGGGCGTAGCGAATCGCCTCATCGTCCCTCGCCACCGCACAAGCCGCGATAGCGAGCGCCGTCGGCGTAACATATTCACGACGGGCACGGGCCTGCATTTCAGCGAAAACCGCTTCGGCCTCAGTGGCTTTGCCCCAACTTGCGAGGCCCACGGCAAGCCAGGCCATGGACCAAGGGTGCCGGCCGGACATGGCCAATGCCGATTCTCCCGCCGCGATAGACGCTTCGAACTGGCCGTTCACCAGCAGTGCCATTTGCAGCACCCAGTTAGCAAGGAAGCTCTCGGGGTCGAGTTGGATGGCGCGCCGGCTGACCTCCACGCCTTCCCCGGTTTTGCCCGCGACAATACAGGTCAGGGCGTATAAGGCGTGTGCGTAGGCTGATAGGGGGTCCGCTGTCAGCGCTAACTTCGCTTGTTCCATTCCCTCCGCCAGCCGCCCTTCCGAGAACTGGAGATAAGCACTTCCGTACCAGCCGAGTGCCGAGATGTACTTCGGATTCAGCTGTAGCGCGCAAAGAAACTCACGCTCGGCCTCCGCCGTGTTCCAGGCCCAGAGCAGGTAGGCGAGAGCCAAGGTGCAGTGTGCTTCGGCGAGCGAAGGATCTAATGCCACCGCGTGTCGAGCGGCCTCTATGGCCTTTGGCATGAAAGCCTGAGGAGCCGCAAACCCGTAGAAGCAAAGCATCGAGTAGCAATCGGCAAGATCGGCCCACGCCAATGCATAGCCTGGATCGAGATCCACTGACCGCTGGCAACAGGCGAGGGCACGTGAAATAGCGGGACCCCTCTTGTAGAGCAGAGCGTGACCCTTCAGGTAGGACTCGTAGGCCTCGAGATTCGGGGTTCCAGGGTTAGTCAGGTTTCTCGTATTCCACGGGAACGTGATCTTCAACCGCTGCACGATCGCTTGGGCAATCTCTTCCTGAATTGCGAACACATCCTTCATCTCACGGTCATAGCGCTCCGACCAGAGATGATATCCGTCCACCGCAGACACGAGCTGTGCCGTGATACGCAGACGATTATCTGCTCTGCGCACACTTCCCTCGAGAACAGTGCGCACGTTCAGTTGCTCGCCAACAATGCGCAGGTCGATGTGCTTACCCTTGAACGAGAAGGCGGAGCTTCGTGCCACGACGTGAAGCTCCTGGATCTGGGCGAGCGCATCGATAATTTCTTCAGTGATTCCGTCGGCAAAGTATTCGTGCTCCGGATCTGCGCTCATGTTGACGAACGGCAGTACCACGATGGAATCGCTTGCCACCCTCTCGGCGGGGGCAGGCGTGGCACTGCACGCAGTTACCGGGGCGACCAGCCGATAGCCTCGTTTCGAAATTGTCTCGATGATGCGTGGATCGCGGGCATCGTCGTCAAAAGCGCGGCGCAACTCGGCAATGCAGCGCTTCAATACATCATCGGTCACCACGGTCCTGGGCCACACGGCTTGAAAAAGCTGATCTTTGGAAACCGTGTCGCCAGGGTGCTGGGCCAGGCACACCAGGACTTCCATTACCTTGGGTTCGAGGCGAGCGGTCCTGCCTCGGGAAGAAATGCTGTTGAGGCTCGGGGTGACCACCCAGTTCCCCACTCGGAGGTCGTCCATCGTGTCTTTCCTCCAGCCGGCCGGATATCCGAATTGTAGCTTCGCTGAATATCGTCCGCACGAGCATGCCCCCTACGTCGAGGCGCTGTATAGCGATACTCGACAACTACCGTCAAGGCTCCATCGAAATCATCAAAGGCAGGCCGGAACACTGCGCGTCGTGACGGAAGGCGACATCGACGCGGATTGGATTCAAGGTGCGCCACCAAAGGCTCCGATCGCCGAAAGCCATCCTCACTAAAATTCCACGCCTACATCACCGTCTCCTCACGACTTCCCGGCACTTCCACACTAACAATGGTCTCGTCGGAGCGATTTATTTTGAAGGGAATACTTAATTTTTCGTGAGCCTTCGACGTGCGCATCTCTTCCGGGAACGGCCAGAAGCGCAGCGCGCGCCAATACGGGCGCAGATTGGAAAAGCTCGCGCTGGTAGCGCGCCCGAAGGGAAGGACCGTGATGGAATATGAACTCAGTCGTACGGTAGATGCGCTCCCGGGCCTGGTCTGGACCGCACTGTCGGACGGCCGCATTGAATTCGTCAATCGCCCCTGGTGCGAATATACCGGGCTTTCCGTCGAGCACGCGTGTGACGAGGGCTGGCAGTCGGCGTTCCATCCCGAGGACAGGTCTGCGCTGCTTGAAGCCTGGCAAGTCGTCGTTGCTTCCGGCGTGCGGGGCGAGGCGGAAGCGCGAATGCGTCGCTTCGATGGCATCTATCGGTGGTTTCTATGCCGTGTCAGCCCGGTTATTGACGATGCCGGCAACGTCGTGAAGTGGTGCGGGATCAACACGGATATCGAGGACCGTAAGCAGGCCGAGGCGTCCATGCGGGCACACGAGGAGCGCTTTCGGCTCATCGTGGACAGGTTGCCTACGCGTGTGATTCTCTTTACGGCGGAGGGGGAGGTGTTGCAAGCCAACCGCCATACGCTCAAATATTCAGGCGCGACGGTTGACGACCTGAAGCAGTGGACTGTTAAAGACTTTATCCATCCGGACGATCAACGCGCGACGGTTTCCCGATTTTATGCATCGATCAGAAGCGGCGAGCCTTATGATTTTGAGTCCCGCCATCGTCGCGCCGACGGCGTTTATCAGTGGTTTCGGGTACAAGGCTTTCCGTTGCAGGATAAGGAAGGGCGAATCGCGCTCTGGTACTTTTTGCAGACGGACATCGACGACCGTAAGCGCGCCGAGGCACTGCTTGCGGGCGAGAAGCGCCTGCTCGAAATGGTCGCCGTAGGGCTGCCTTTGCCCACGGTTCTCGATGACTTGTGCGGGCTGGTCGAACAGATCGCGAGCGATTGCCTCTGCAGCATCGCGTTGATCGAACCCGGCGACATGACATTCCAGCGGGTGAATGCGCCAGGCCTCGCGTTGACCTACACCTATCCTTCGAGTGGCGGCCGCGTCCAGCAGGACCAGGGACCTTGCGGATTAGCAGCGTCGCTCAGCGAGCAGATAGTCGTATCAGATATCGCTTCCGAGTCACGCTGGCCAAAGGCATGGCGCGACTCGAGTCTCGCGCATGGTCTGCGCGCGTGCTGGGCGACGCCGATTCTGTCGCGTACAAACGAAGTGCTGGGAACGTTCACGATATTCCGGTCGGAGCCCGGAACCCCCACTCCGTTTCAATTCGATCTCACAGGACGGCTTACACAACTCGCGAGTATCGCCATCGAGCGTGCCCGGAGCGAACGCGCACTGAAGCGAAGCGAGGAGCGTTTCCGTGCGATCGTGGACACGACACCGGATTGCGTAACGGTCGTCGCAAATGACGGAACGGTATTGCTCGTCAATCCGGCTGGAAGCCGCGCATTCGGATCGGTGCGCGCGGACAGCATGATCGGAGCGTGCTACTTCGATTTCGTCGCTCCTGAGCATCGAGCGCGGTATGTCGAGTTCAACAGAAACATTTGCTCGGGAAGGGGTGACTTCCTGGAGTTCGACTTCATCTCGCCAAACAACAAGCGACGGCACCTCGAAACCCATGCCGCGCCGATGCACGACAGCGACGGCGCGATCGTGCAACTGGGCGTCACACGCGACATCACAGCACGCAAGCAGGCGGAGGCGCAATTGCGCAAGAGCGCGGCGCTGATGGCCAAAGTGGAGCAGCTCACCTTGAGCGGAAGCTTTAGCTGGCGCCCGGAGACTGGTTCATTCACCTGGTCGGCACAGCTCTATCGAATCTTCGGCTTCGAGCAGGGGGTGAGAGTCACGCTGGACATGATCGCCGCGCGAGTCCACCCTGGCGACCTTCATCTACTGCACGAAATGATCGAGCGGGCGAAAGACGGCCAGCACCTGGAGTTCGAGCACCGCCTGCTCCTGTCCGACGGTTCGGTCCGGCATGTGCGCATACAGGCTCACGCCACGCGTAATCCGCAGGGCCGGCTGGACTATATCGGTGCTATACATGATGTCACCGAACGCCGGGAGTCCGAAGAAGCGCTCTACGGTCTGCGCGTCGAATTGGCCCACGCAAGTCGGGTGAACAGCCTGGGAGCGCTGACCGCTTCGATTGCACACGAGATCAACCAGCCGCTGGCCGGCATCATGACCAACGCCAGCACCGGTTTGCGCATGCTGAGCGCCCAGCCACCCAATGTCGAGGGCGCGCTCGGGACCGTGAAGCGCACGATCCGGGACGGACACCGCGCCTCGGAGATGATGAGACGTCTACGCGCACTGTACAGCAAGAAGATGGTGACGAAGGATGCCGTCGATCTGGTCGAAGCTGCGAACGACGTCATCGAGTTGCTGCTCGCAGAGATTCGCAATAAGCGGATCGTGCTACGACTGGAAACGGCGGACAACCTGCCGCCGGTCACAGGCGACAGGGTGCAACTCCAGCAGGTGGTGCTGAACCTGCTTCTCAACGCCATGGAGGCGATGAACGGCATCGCTGAGCGCCCGCGGCAGATGGTGGTCAAGATAGAGCGCGACGATGGTGACCGCTTGCGACTCGCTGTGACTGATTCCGGCATGGGCATCGACCCGCAGCATGCGGGCAGGCTCTTCGACGCGTTTTTTACGACCAAGAGAGAAGGGATGGGCATCGGGCTGTCCGTAAGCCGTTGCATCATCGAGCGCCACGGTGGTCGCCTGTGGGCTTCTTCAAACGAGGGCTTTGGCGCCACCTTTTCATTCTCGATCCCGTGTCGAGCCGAACGCATGGCGGCCGCGGACGGTTCTGTAGGCAAGAGCCCGCAGCCGCGCTCGGACATAGCGCAGATCGTGAGCGACCAGTGATGGCAGACCGCTCGCTTATCGCGGTGGTCGACGACGACGAGTCGGTACGCGAATCGCTACCTGACCTGTTGCGCGAGTTCGGCTTCGCAGCGCACGCCTTTGCGTCGGCGGAGGCGTTCCTGGCCTCCAGCTGTGTAGGCGAGGCGCACTGCCTGATCGCCGATATGTGCATGCCCGGAATGTCCGGCCGGGACCTGCAGCGCGAACTGCTGCGGCGCCGGCAAGCCATCCCGATCATCTTCATTACAGCGCATGGAGATGAAGCCCTCCGCCTACGCGTGCTAGAACAGGGCGCCGTTGAATGTCTCTTCAAACCATTCAGCGACACCGCTCTACTCGGGGCGATCCAAGCCGCGCTCCACGTCAAATGATTCATCCGGGTGCCCAAGAACGGAGTTCTCAATGAAATCAGCCTATGTAGTCGAACGTGAATCGGAACTTTCGCCGGCACAATCCATGCCGGTTGTCTTCGTCGTCGACGACGATGTCTCGGTACGCGAGGCGCTCGAAGCCATGATCCACTTTGCCGGTCTTAGGGCAGAGACGTACGCGTGCGCACAGGACTTTCTCGAACGTCCACGCATCAGGGCCCCGAGTTGTCTGGTGCTGGACGTCTTGCTTCCCGATCTCAGCGGCCTCGACCTTCAGAATCTCATTGCCGCCGAGCGTATCGACACACCGATCATCTTCATCACCGGCTACGGCGACGTGCCGACGACCGTGCAGGCCATGAAAGCTGGAGCGGTTGATTTTTTCACCAAACCCTTTGACGACCAGGTCATGCTCGATGCTATTCGGCACGCGATCGAGCGCAGCCGCGTGGCGTTGAGCGAGGAAGCAGAACTACAGTCGATCCGGGATCGCCACGCCTCACTCAGTGGGCGCGAGCGCGAGGTCATGGCCTTGGTCGTGACCGGGCTCCTTAACAAGCAGGTGGGAGCCGAGATGGGCATCGCCGAGATCACTGTGAAGATGCACCGCAGGCAGGTCATGCGAAAGATGAACGCACGCACGCTCGCCGACCTGATAGGCATGGCGCGAAGACTTCATCCTGACCGCGCGCCGAAGGCCGCGTTGCAAAAAGTCGCGTAAAGCGGTCGGCATATCGCTGGAAGACTACGCGAGCGACCTGACCATGCACCAGGAAGCCGTGTGCGCTCCGGCTCCCGCTTCTCGCGATCGGCTAGCGACGAATTCGGGCATCGATCCGGGCGGGGCGAGCACCGATGCAGCGCGGCGTTCGTATGAGCGATTGCACGTACACGCCATGCGTGTGACGCGCAAGTGTCGGCGCTGCCCGCCTGGCGCGCTGCTTCGGCCGATACAATGGGGCCCACAAGCTCATGTTTAGTCGTCAGTCGTGCGTTTTCCTACGCTCAGATGGACGCCAACACTGTCTCCTGCCGACGACGCGATCACGAACGATGCTACGCATGCTGCTTTGCCGATGCACTCGACCGTCGAGAAGATTGCAATTGCAACGCAGCGCGAGTACTCAAGGGGTAACGCCGGTGCAATGGCGAACACGCCCGCTCCACAGATGAACGTGAAAACCCGACGGGCAAAGCGCAGGTTGGCTATGGCAGCCGTGCCAACGAAGCCGAGCAGCACCTTCGACGTCACCAAGGCAAGCAGCCCGGTCGGATCAAGCACGCCACCAAGCTCCAAAGGCGTCTCAATCACTGCCCAGACGCATACCGCGATGACAGATGTGTTGAACAGCAAGTCGCTTTTTCTCGCTAGCTCGACGAGGTTCTTTGGAATACGTTCGGATAAAACGTCCTCGTAGTCCATCGGGTTGATCATGTTGGCTGTTTTCTTGGGATCCACGAGAAATCCTCCTCTGGGCGGGAAACGTGTCCTCATCGCGCACCCGCCATGGAGACAAGCTACGTTCGATGGATTAAGCGGGCGTTGCTGTTGCGGGGTGGCGATGCTGCTGCCACGGCTCTAGCGGCGCTGCACAGTGCGGCTGCACATAGCGTGCATTTACGGGGAATTTGCGTCGACGTAGGGGATGCCGCGCGTGGGCGTGCGGCGGACCTGCGTTTGGAGCGTCGGCCTGTGAACGAATCTAGGCCATGCCCAATGTGGACGCAATGACACTTTGGATGAGGGGGAAGCGAAACTTGCTCCCGTCGATGCGGCGATGTTCCCACACCATTGTGCATTTGAGTTGCGCGCCGCCTTGCGCTTAACCTTCTCTCTGGAAGGCGACTATCAGGACGACTCGAGAGGCAATCACGGCAGCAAGGAGGCTCGATGATTCGGTAGGTCGAGCAGGTACATCGAGGGCCCACCGAATGAAGTTCCTCTCCGGAATGTGCAGTCTTCCTTCGCCCCTTTCCCTGCCGCTTTCATAGCGGCCATAGAGCAAGGCGCCTGTATGAGAGAAATCTGCTGGAAAGTTCTTCGTCCCGCTGCAGTAATCGCCGGGCTCTCAAGCCTCGGTGGCTGCAACTGGGTCCTGTTCAACACGAAGGGCAGTGTCGGCCTTCAGGAGCGCGACCTCATCATCCTGTGCGTCGGGTTGATGCTGATCGTGGTCGTACCGGCCATCGTGCTGACGTTTGTCTTTGCAGGGCAATACCGGGCGTCGAATCACAACGCCACGTATATGCCCGAGTGGGCGCATTCCACGCGGATCGAAGCAGTGGTGTGGGGTATCCCGATCCTGATCATCGTCACACTGGCAACCATCGTGTGGAAATCGACACACGAGCTGGATCCGTACCGGCCGCTCGACGTGCCCGGCCAGCCCATCAACGTCGAAGTCATCGCAACCGACTGGAAGTGGATCTTCATCTATCCAGACCTCGGCATTGCCACAATCAATCAACTGGTATTCCCCGCACATCGCCAGGTGGCGTTCAGCATCACCTCGAACTCGACGATGGGGACGTTCTTCATTCCCCAGCTCGGCGGCCAGATCTACGCGATGGCGGGCATGCGAACCCAACTGCACCTCATGGCAAACGAGGAGGGGAAGTTCCGCGGCATGTCGGGCAATTTCAACGGACCCGGCTTCTCCGACATGAAGTTCATTGCGACCGCCACCAGCGAGGATGACTTCCAGCGCTGGGTGAAGCAGGTCCGGACCTCACCTAACCGGCTCGATTTCAACACGTTCCAGAAAGTGGCAAAGCCCAGCCAGGGTATTGCCATCGTGCAATTCTCGCGGGTTCAGCCAGGCCTTTTCAGGGCAGTGATCGACCAGTTCGTCGGTCCGGGAGCGGACGCAGCGGCACATGCAGCTCTCGACGTCAGCGCATCGTCGAAAAGAGAGGAGTAACACAATCATGTTCGGCAAATTGACATGGGCGGACGTGCCGCTGCACGAGCCCATTATCGCGGTCACCCTTGCGGGCATCGTGGCAGGCGGAGTGGCGGTTCTGGCCGCGATCACCTGGTTCAAAAAATGGTCGGTGCTCTGGAACGACTGGATCACCTCGGTCGACCACAAGCGCATTGGCGTCATGTACATCTTTGTGGCAATCGTGATGCTGATCCGCGGATTCGCTGACGCCATCATGATGCGAACACAGCTTGCGCTCGCCGGTCCCGGGCACCTGGGCTACCTGCCGCCGCATCACTATGACCAGATCTTCACGGCGCACGGCGTAATCATGATCTTCTTCGCGGCGACGCCGTTCGTCGTGGGCCTGATGAACATCGCCGTGCCGCTTCAGATCGGCGCTCGCGACATGGCGTATCCCTACCTGAACGCCTTCAGCTTCTGGCTGTTCGTCGTGGGGGTTGTGCTGGTCATGCTGTCGCTCGGCGTGGGCGAATTCGCGCAGACGGGCTGGGTCGCCTATCCGCCGTTGTCGGACATAAAATTCAGTCCCGGAGTGGGGGTGGACTACTACATATGGTCTCTGCAGGCATCGGGTCTGGGAACACTGCTGACCGGCGTGAACCTCTTCGTGACCATCCTCCGGATGCGTGCACCTGGCATGACGCTGATGAAGATGCCGATTTTCACGTGGACGGTGTTCGTCACCAGCACAATCATTATTGCCGCCTTCCCGATCCTGACCGTCGCGCTGGCCGCGCTCGCGCTTGATCGCTACCTGGGCTTTCATTTTTATACGAACGAACTCGGCGGCAATCCGACCATGTACGTGAACCTGATCTGGGCGTGGGGACATCCGGAGGTGTACATCCTCGTTCTCCCGTCGTTCGGGATTTTCTCCGAGATCACCTCGACGTTCGCCCGCAAGAAGCTGTTCGGCTACAAGTCGATGGTGGGCGCGACGCTGGCAATCGGGATCCTGTCGTTCCTCGTCTGGCTGCACCACTTCTTCACGATGGGTTCGGGCGCGGACGTCAACAGCTTCTTCGGCATTATGACGATGATCATCGCCGTTCCGACCGGCGTGAAGATCTTCACGTGGTTGTTCACGATGTACCGCGGGCGCGTCGAGTTCACGACGCCCATGCTCTGGACGCTGGCGTTCCTCGTGACGTTCACGATTGGCGGCATGACGGGCGTGCTGCTCGCGATTCCGGGGGCCGACTTCCTGCTTCACAACAGCCTGTTTCTCGTCGCCCACTTCCACAATACGGTCATCGCCGGCGGATTGTTCGGCTATTTCGCCGGCTTGAACTACTGGTTCCCAAAGGCCTTCGGCTTCAAGCTTAACGAGCGTCTCGGCAAATATTCGTTCTGGTGCTGGGTGATTGGCTTCTATCTCGCGTTCATGCCGCTTTACATGCTCGGCTTCATGGGCATGACCCGGCGACTCAATCACTACGACAACCCGGCGTGGACGCCGTATCTCCAGGTCGCGTGGGTGGGTGCGGTCTTCATCCTTGGGGGGATTGTCTTCCTCATCGCGCAGATTGTCGTCAGTATCCGGGAGCGCAAGCAGAACCTCGACGTCACCGGCGATCCGTGGAATGCGCGCACGCTGGAGTGGTCGACGTCATCGCCGCCGCCGTTCTACAACTTCGCCGTGGTGCCGCGCGCGAATGCTGTCGACGCATTCTACGAGGCTAAGAAGCGCGGAGTGCCGCCGCCCGCGAGGAAATACGAGCCGATTCATATGCCGCGCAGCACCGGTGTGCCGTTCATCCTGAGCGTATTCATCCTGCTGCTGTGCTTCGCGCTGATCTGGCACATCTGGTGGCTGGTGGGCACCAGCTTCGTTGCCACTATCGCGACGGTGATCCTCCGCTCTTATAACGACGATACTGATTACTACGTTCCGGCCGACGAAATCGAACGGATCGAGAAAGCACACGTTCCTCTCATGAAGCGAGATCTGAACCATGTCTACGCAAACACTAATTGAAACAACCGGGACAGGGGAGGAACACGCGCAGGATGGTCACGACACCGGCTCGCGCAAGGTGCTGGGCCTGTGGATCTACCTGATGTCGGACTGCATCCTGTTCGGTTCGCTGTTCGCGTCGTACGCCGTATTGAGCGGCGCATTTGCAGGTGGTCCCGGCCCGAGGGACATCTTCGAGCTGCCGTACGTGCTCGCCGAGACGTTCGTGCTGCTGCTTTCCAGCATCACCTGCGGCTACGCGATGCTTGCCGTGCACCGGCACGATCAGGGCGCCGTGCTCCGGTGGCTGAGCCTGACCTTCATTCTGGGCGCTGTCTTTGTTGGCATGGAAATACACGAGTTCCATCATCTGGTCTCGCTTGGCTTCGGACCGCAGCGCAGCGGGTTCCTGTCTGGTTTCTTCGCGCTCGTCGGCACACACGGTCTGCATGTCGCGTCCGGCCTGCTCTGGATGGCGGTGGTCCTGCACCAGGTGGCGACCAAAGGACTGACGTCCACCAATGTGACACGCCTGTCGTGCCTGAGCCTTTTCTGGCACTTCCTGGATCTGGTCTGGATCTGCGTATTCACGATTGTCTATCTGATCGGAGCATTCTGACCATGGCAAACGCTGCGACCAGCCGCGCCGGGCAAGCCCACGGCAGCGCGAAGTCCTACAACACGGGCTTCATCCTCTCGATCGTCCTGACGGCCATCCCGTTCGCGCTGGTCATGCATCCGATGCTGCCGCGTGCGACGACGCTGCTCGTAGCGGTGATATTCGCGGTCCTGCAACTCGTGGCGCACCTCGTGTACTTCCTGCACATGAGCCGTTCCTCGGAGGGCGGCTGGAACCTGATCAGCTTCGTGTTCACGCTTGTGATCCTGTTCATTGTCGTGGCGCTCTCGGTCTGGATCATCTGGAGCATGCACTTCAACATGATGATCCACTGATCCACCGCGCACATCCGACGAAGAACATCCCGCACCATGTATCGACCTTACCTGCAACTGACTAAGCCTGGTATCGTGATCGGCAATCTCATCGCCGTCACGGGCGGTTATCTGCTGGGTTCACACGGCAGCGTCGACTGGCTCCGGGGTGGTCTGGTGGCCGTCGGCGTCATGCTGGTCGTCGCGTCCGGGTGCGTGGTCAACAACGTCATCGACCGGGATATCGACGGCCTGATGGCGCGAACACGCAAGCGTCCCATGGTGACGGGCTGTGTATCGGTGCCGTTCGCGTTACTGTATGGTGTCGTGCTCTGCGTCGCGGGCATGAGCGTGCTCTACGCGGGCACGCGGTGCGTCCTGCCCCTCGCGCTGATACTCTTCGGCTACGCCGTGTATGTCGGGCTGTATAGCCTTTACATGAAGCGAAATTCGATTTACGGGACGCTGGTCGGCAGCATTGCCGGTGCGATGCCGCCAGTGGCCGGATACTGTGCGGCTAGCACCAGATTCGACGCTGCCGCCGTCACCTTGCTAGTCATGTTCAGTCTCTGGCAGATGCCGCATTCATACGCGATTGCCATCTTCCGGGCCCAGGATTACCGCGCGGCTTCGATTCCGGTTTTTCCGGTCGTCCGCGGCTTCGCGGCCGCGAAGCGCCACATGTTGACCTACATTGCCGCCTTTACGGCGGCCGCCCTGACGCTCGGCTTCCTCGGCTATGCCGGCACGATCTATATGCTCGCCGCGCTGGTGGCGGGGTTGTACTGGTTCGGGCTCGGCGTTGCGGGACGCACTGCGGCAAACGAGGGCAGATGGGCACGCAAGATCTTCTTTGCGTCGATCATCATCGTGAGCGTATTGAGCGCCGCGATGTCGGTGGATAGCTCCCCGCCCCAACCGGTAACCCATCTCGCGCTGATTGCCAGGGGTTTCCGGGGGTAGCGCGCTGCGAGCTTGCTATAAGCGAGCAATTCAGGTTCGGCAATGGCAATAATGGGGCGATCGTGCTTACCGGTGTGCAGACGAACGCATTCGACCTCCGGCATTTTCCTGGAGCAGAAGTATCAGGTCGTTCGCACTGTCCTCGGCACTTTCCTCATATTGCAGCGCGAAGCGCACCGCACCCTCCGTGTCGATTACGTAATCGAGTACCGAGTGTTCCATCGAATACGGGTTGCCGGACGGGACTTTCCGGTAGAACCTCCAAAGGATCGCTTCGCCGTATAGTCCGATAACCGTCGGGTCGAAGGCCGCGGTGTAGGCCTCCAGAATCGCCGGCGGGATCAAGCGAAATAAAGACTACCTTCGGCTCCTTACCCTGATCTCCAAGCAGCCGTTTGATCTGTGCAGCGCGGAGTCGTTGGGCACACGTCTGGACACCGCGTGTATCCGAAGAGAAGCAAGGCCACATTGCCCCGGAAGTCCTCAAGCGTTCGCGGATTGCCGTTGGTATCGCGCAGATGGAACGTCCCCGGTAGCTTCATCGATGACAGATCGACACCGTGCAGCTTCGATGAGATTCTTTTGCCGCTCGAGAAGGAGCGCAGCAGCGAGCACACGGCGGCAACGCGGTGACGGAGCATTTTGGGACGGACGGCGCGTCATGGCCTCGGACATGCTGCCCCCCTGAGTGGGAGGCAGGGGCGAAGCTGGTCGCGTGCGGAGCACAGCGTGTCGTTAGCGCGACCAACGATACACCTCTATCCGTGCTGGCCGCGGGCGGTATTCCAGGGGCAATAGCAGCCGACGGCGACCATCGGAACAGGCTCGACATGTAACCCTGCGACCAGCTTGTTGAGAATCGGCTCCACGAAACTGTTGTTAGAACTACAGACAAGACCCGCGCTGTAGGGTCCCGCGTAGGCGAGCTTTCCATCCGCAGCCCAAATAGCGATAGCGGGACTGGCCGGTATGCGCTTCATTCCTTCGATTGCCCGTAATGGCTTGACTTTGCCTCGCAGAAAGGCCGGTAACTGTCCGTGGGTACCGGGCTTGCGCACACTGTAGAAGTCAATATCCGCGCCTCTGAACATCGTGATGAGATAGTTCAAGTGGGCGTCGGTATTCTCGTTACAGCTTGCACAGTCGGGGTCCCAGAAATGCACGACACGAATGCGTCCGGTATTGCCTGCGAGGTCCGGCGGCAGACGCAGGTCTGAGTCTCCGAAGAGAACAGCCTGATTCGAGTAACTGGTCACTCCACCAACGCCGAAGTATCGCCACAGTGCAATGCCGGTCCCGACCAGAATGCATACAGCTGCATAGAGAAACAGGATGACCAGGCGGCGACGCATCAGGGGAACGGTTGATTGAGGGGGTTCCCCGGTATTGACTGGAAACATGTGCGGCAGGCGAGGTGTCGAGGCTAGTGATCAGCGGCGGAACCGACCATAGACGGTGTGGCCGACGAGTCGGTTGCCGCACGCAAAGCGCAACAGGGTAGTGCGGCTGGCCGAACAAATTTTCCTAGAAATCGCGATCCCGAGGCTTGCGAACGAGGTCGATAGCCTCCCTCAAAGTCATTGCGGTTACACCATTCTTCTGCGTCTTGATGCGGGGCAGTGTTATGTAGGTGCGGCATAGCTCACGGTAATACTCGTCATGGGCCTGCTCACTTAACCAGTCGAGCCGTTCGCTGTCCGCATTGCTGGTATGGGCCTCGACCAGGTGCTTGCGAAGCAGCTCGATCTCGTTGGCGACTTGACGAAGGGTATCGGCCACCTCACCCGTCATCCATTCTGCCTGTTTTCTTATCTGTTCAAGATCAACGCACATAATCAGGTATTTTAAATATTGCAATAATGTCGTCCGGACAACGTCCTGTTCCCACGCGGACTGAGAGAAACAATCTGGCTTATTCACTCAGCTCGCGGCTCAGCATGGCCGCCACAATCAACGGTGCGCCGATGAGCGCGACCTCGAACCCAATCCCCATGCTCTGAAGGAGAAGAGACTCCACGCCTTTCACGAGGTTGCCAACGAAACGCAGGGGTATGCGTGTGACGAGTTGGCCGAGGATGTTCAGCCCGCAAAGCAGGTGGAGAAACCATGCCGCGGTGGCGGCGGTGCCAACCGTGGCGAAAGGCCCTTCATGTAGTCTCTCGCGTCGATCGTGCCAGCTGCTTTGATCAAGTCCACAACAAGGCTTCCGTCTACGAACGAATTTAAAGTAAGCCTCGCGCAGTCGCAATTGCACTTTGGGTTACATATAAGATGGCACTTCGTGCCACGGGTACGAAGGTTTACCTAAACCATTGTGCAATGGACCGGTGCACCTCTGGCAACGTAGAGTTTCCGTCATATCAGTTAAACGGCTTGATTCCAGGAGCAGGCAATGAGGACGAGAGAGTACGCTGCAGAAGACGTTGCACGGGTCCAGGTCGAAATTCTCGAACAGGCTGAAAACACACTCCTTATCCGATGGGTTGAGCCCGGTCGATGCCACTATGGCGAGCAACGTTGGCGTCGTCGTTCCGCGAGGGTGTCGGGAGTGTGCGTTGTGTCGCAACGAGCAATCCGACGCGGCGATGCCGTATTTCGCCCGGCCGAGCGGCCCGTCCCGGCGAACGGATCGGCGATGATCTCTGTGGAGGCATTCAGGTTATTCGAAATAGTGCCGAGGGAATTCCGGTTGACGCGCGAACGCCGGCGACTGACTCACCAACCTAAGTGTGAGGCTGCACAGGACAGGGACGAGTCCATCGAGCGCGAGTAGCTGGTGCAAGACTTCGCAGCACGGGAGTCAAGTCAACGGGATCCGGATCTCGCGTGTAGCCCGGATTCACTTCCGCATTGCCGGCGCTGCGCTGCAGCGCCGTTTCCTGGAGGCTCGCATTGCTGGTCGTCAAAGTCTCTCATTTGCTTCGATGTGCCGCGGTCGGCTCAGTGCTCGTCTCGAATGTGATTGACGCAAACGAGATTGGTAGCAGGCTGGATTGCCATTTCGGCGCCCACGAATTCATTGAACAGCTGGTCGAAGAAAGGGAGATCGATCCGGTACCGATGAATGTGTCAGGCAACTCGGTCAACGCGTATCGGCTGAGGCCGAATCAAAACTTGACTGCACTCGGATTCAAGGTGCGGGCTGTCTTTGGCTTCTCCCCGAACGACGAGATGTTCGCCCAGAAGAGCGGTGGGGGTGATCTGTCCCACCAGGTCTATGGTGTTGTCGTCTTGGCAGGGAAAGAGGCGGTTAGCGAACGCCTTCGTGAAACGGGAAGCTCGGCGACAGTCAAGGAAGTCATGCCGCTCGTCATGTCGGCCGTCGTTTGTGAGATATAGCTTGTCTTCGACCGCCCGCCGTCCCTCAACCGGTCGGGCTGTGCGGTCGAAATGTCGAGCGGCACTCGAAGGTCAACTCCGTTTCCTGCTTTTCCGGTTCACGTCCGCTTCGTACGAAATCGAGTTTCGCGCTGACCTGCATGCCACGTTGTGCGCAGTAGTCTCGGGCACGGCCGACTGCCGTTCGATATGCTTCGGCCCACGAGAACCGAGCGCCCCGCGTGGTGACGGCGACGGCAAACACATTCGCCTTGTCCGTAGTGGTGGCGCCGCTCCGTCGATTGTCGGTGTTTGACCCGTAAGCCATCGGCAACCGTTCGCCATGAGGAACGTAGCGAGATTTTGCAGTTCGCGCATATTTTTACATAATGCAAATTATCGCAGTTTTATAATGTTCGCAAACGTATAAACTCGTCGCATTACAGATCACCAATGACCTCGACGCCCGCGGGCTCACCGCCCGCGGAACCTCCGCCACAATCTTTCTAGCCGTAACGATAGACCCCGCGCCCAGTCTTCCGGCCCAGACGTCCTGCGGCCACCAGTTCACGAAGCAGCGGGCACGCGCGGTATTTCGAATCGCCGAAGTCATTGTAAAAAACGTCCATGACCGAAAGCACCACATCGAGTCCAACGAGATCGGCAAGCGCCAGCGGCCCAATCGGCTGATTCGCTCCGAGACGCATGCCGGTATCGATATCCTCGGCTGGCGCGACGCCTTCGGCGAGCAGGAAGAAAGCCTCGTTGATCATCGGCACGAGAATGCGGTTGACCACGAAGCCCGGCGAATTGCGTACGCTGATCGGCGTCTTTCCGAGCCGCAACGTCAGCTCGTGGACCGCCTCCGCTGCGGCGCTACCGGTTTCGAGGCCCCGGATGATTTCAACGAGCGGCATCAACGGCACCGGATTGAAGAAGTGCATGCCGACGAGGCGCGACGGGTCGGCAAGCGCGGCGCCAAGCGTGGTGATCGAGATTGAAGACGTATTGGAAGCTAGAATGGCGTCGGGACGCGCGACTGCTTCAATCTGCTTCAGGATGCGCAGCTTCAGCTCGAGGTTTTCGGTGGCGGCTTCGATAATCAGCCCAGCAGCACCGAGCCGCTGATAATCCGTGGATGTCTCGATGCGCGCGAGCGCGGCATCGCACGCCGCCGCGTCCAGCTTGTCTTTCGCAATGAGCCGATCGAGGCTTCCCTTCAGCGCGGCGAGACCTTTGTCGAGCGCGGCTTCGTTGACGTCGACCACGATTACGCGCAGGCCAGCGAGCGCGGCGACCTGCGCGATGCCGGAACCCATCGTCCCGGCGCCGACGATTCCCAATGTTTCGATTTGCATGGCTGTATATGGCGCGCCCGAAGGCGCACTGAACTTACTGGACGTTTTCGAAAATGGCGGCGATCCCCTGCCCGCCGCCAATGCACATCGTGACGAGCGCGTAACGGCCACCAATGCGCTTGAGTTCGTACAGCGCCTTCACAGCGATCAGTGCGCCGGTCGCGCCAATCGGATGGCCGAGCGAAATACCCGAACCATTGGGGTTCACCTTTTCAGGGTCCAGACCCAGCTCCTGCGTGACCGCGCATGCCTGGGCGGCAAACGCCTCGTTCGACTCGATCACGTCGAGGTCCGCGACGGACAGTCCCGCGCGCTGCAACGCAAGTCGCGTAGCCGGCACCGGGCCGATGCCCATGTAAAGCGGATCGACGCCCGCGTGTGCGTACGCCACGAGTTTCGCCATCGGCGCGAGGCCGCGCGCCTCGGCCGCTGCGCGCGACATCAGCAGGACGGCTGCGCCTGCGTCGTTGATGCCGGAAGCGTTGCCCGCCGTGACCGTACCGTTTTCTTTCGCGAATACGGGCTTGAGCTTCGCGAAGTCGTCGATCGTTGCATCGTGACGCAAATGTTCGTCGGTGTCGAAGACGGTCTCGCGCCCTTTCACCGTGCGCTTGACCGGCACGATCTGGCTGGTGAAGCGGCCCTCGGCGATCGCTCGCGCCGCGCGGCGATGCGACTCGAGCGCGAGATGGTCCTGACGCTCGCGCGTGATGCCGTAGCGGCCCGCGACATTTTCGGCCGTCACGCCCATCGGCACGGCGTGGAAAGGATCATTGAGCGCGCCCAGCATCATGTCGATGAGGCGCGCGTCGCCCATCCGTGCGCCGAAGCGCGCCTCGGTCGAGATGTACGGCGCGCGGCTCATGTTCTCGGCGCCAGCGCCGATCGCCACCTCAGCATCGCCGAGCAGAATGGTCTGGGCGGCGGAAACGATCGCCTGCAGGCCCGAACCGCACAGCCGGTTGACGTTGAACGCAGGCGTCGATTCGGGAATGCCGGCGTTGATCGCGGCGACGCGAGACAGGTAAAAATCCCGCGGCTCGGTGGCGATCACGTTGCCGAAAACCACATGCCCCACGTCCTTTGCCTCGACGTGGCTTCGCGCGAGCAGTTCGCGCACGACGATTGAACCGAGTTCGGTTGGCGGCACGTCTTTCAGGCTGCCGCCGAATTTGCCGATCGCGGTCCGCACACCGCCTACCACCACGACTTCCCTGCTCATATGGATTCCTCAATTATCTGTTTGCCGCCTGCTAAGCGCCGGCACAGCCTGTTTCTACGCCTCGTCCCGACCCGTTCAGGAAGTCCCGAGGGCGTGCCGTGGCAATCCTAGCGCCAACAGGTGCCGGACAGACTGATCAAACCGGCCGACATACTGACAAAACTGGCCATGTCATGCCGTCCACGCCGGCCCGACCGTGGATCCCGGTCGCCCCTGTTAAGGTTTCGTTAAGGGGCCGGCGCGTAGAATCGCCTCTGACAACCGGAACCGCTTGCCAGCGGTCACGCAAGGCGGGCATGAAAACAGAGGGCCCCTATGGATGCAGTCGAAACGTTGAACCGAAGCATTTTTCTCGCACTCAATGCCACACCCGCAACGCCGCATTGGCTCATTGCTGCGGGCACGCTGATCGCGGACTATGCGATCCTGCTGGTCCCGGCCATGCTGGTGGCACTATGGCTGACAGGCTCGGACGAGCGCCGCGCGTTGGCCGTGCGCGCATGTCTTGCCGGCTTGCTGGCCCTCGGCATCAACCAGCTGATCGGTCTGGCGTGGTATCACCCCCGCCCTTTCGTTAGCGCAATGGGCCATACGTTTCTCGCCCATGCTCCCGATTCTTCGTTTCCTAGCGATCATGTGACGTTGCTTTCCGCAGTCTCGTTCACCCTCCTGTCCGGCGGGAAGCGTGGAATCGGCTTGCTTGCCTTGATCGTCGATATCGCCGTAGCCTGGGCTCGCATCTTTGTCGGGGTGCACTGGCCATTCGACATGATCGGCGCGGCGTTCGTCGCCTGGCTGGCCTGCATGGTTGGCAGCCCGTTCTGGCGCATTGCTGGCATGGCGATGACCCGCGCGTTGATCGCGCTGTACAGGAAAGTTCTCGCTGTGCCGATTGGCCTGCGGTGGTTACGGCCTTAGTGAGAAGTGAGCCGTGCCTGCGTCACGCGGCCTGGCGCATCCGATAGCCCACGCCTCGTATCGTCACGATCTTCTCCGGGCCAAGCTTGCGCCGCAAGCCGTGAACGACGACATCGACAGCGCTGCCCGAGGCCGCGCGCGTGCGTCCAAACAGATGCAGCGCCAGCTCCGAACGCGAGAAGACTCGCATGGGCTCGTTGACCAGTGCGGTCAACAACCGGTATTCGCTCGGCCTCAAGGTCACCGGCATGTCGTCGAGCAGTACCAGATCGTCGAGTTGGTTCACTGTCAAATTTCCCAGCACCACCGGGCCTTGCACGCGATGCGGCCGCCGCATCAAAACGCGAACCCTCGACCTCAGATCTTCGAGATCGAACGGCGTGATCAGATAGTCGTCGGCCCCGCCATCCAGCACGACCATCGGACTCGCCAGCAGACCGCGTGGAATCAGTGCGACGACCGCGGCATTTCCACCGAGCCTGCGATAACGGCGCAACAGCTCGAACGCGTCCACGCCAGATTCGCCGAAAGCGAGCAACACGATGTCGTGGCATCGATACCGCAAACTCAGTTCTGCTTCGTATTCGCTGCTCGCCCAATCCACCTCGTATCCCGCGAGGTGCATTTGCGTCACGACCTGCAGCGCGATTGAATCGTCGTCATGGACCAGTAGCATCCTCACATGGGTCTCCAGCCACCGGGATGGCATTGTCGCTGCGTCATGCGCAACCGTCTTTCCAGGCCACCGCGCGCCTGCCTCACGCGAGTGTCCCGATGCGATAACCCACGCCGCGCACGTTCAGGATAGCGTCTACCCCCAGTTTGCGGCGCAGATTGTGGATATGCACCTGGATGGCGTTGCTCTCGATTTCCTCGTTCCATCCGTACATCCGTTCTTCGAGTTGCGCCGGCGTGACGACGATTGCCGGATCGCGCATCAATTCATGAAGCAGCGCGAACTCTCGCGTCGTCACCGATACTTCCTTGTCACGCAACCACACACGGTGTTGCGCAGGATCGAGCCGTAGCACGCCCACCTGCAGCGACGACTGCACACGCCCCGTTCGATGGCGGCTAAGAGCGCGCATGCGCGCCAGCAGTTCATCGAGTGCAAACGGTTTGACGAGGTAGTCGTCGGCACCTCCGTCGAGGCCGGCGACTGCGTCCGGACCGGCGTTACGCGCTGTCATCACAATCACGGGCGTCGCATCATTGCGCCGCCGCAATCTCGCGAGCAGCGTCAGTCCGTGATTCCCGGACGACCCAATATCGAGCAGCACCAGACCATACGAGGTCGTTCGAAGTGCAAGCATGGCCGTTTCGACATCATTCGCCCAATCGACGGCAAATCCCTCCTTGCGCAACCCGCGTTTCAACCCACCGTCTATCGAGGCGTCGTCTCCCACCACCAGTATGCGCATGGCGCTCCCCGTTGTTCACTCCTGTGCTGCACATAAAGTGGGTGAGGCTACCGCCGCCAACCTTAAGGGAAGGTTAACGCTCTAGCTCGCCGAATGTTTGAACAACAGCAGGCGCTCAGTGAATTCCCTGACCGTCGCCTCCTTGCGTCAAATCGACCGGCGAACACCGCTCTCTTCTCTTTACGTTTTCCTTCATCCGCTTCTTGCGCAAGCTCGTGCCGTGCGCAAGCAGACGCAGCCAGTGCGAACCGGCGTCTGCCTTTTCCCACGGCGCTTTCCAGCGTTCAGGCATGCAGGCCTTGTCAGGAAACGGTCAGGTTAAGACGGTCGCGCCGTAACCTTCAATCATTTAAACGGCTTTCAGACATAACGAACCTTTTATCGTGCACATAAAATTATTCGATTATCCGAAAGCTGGGCACGCCGTCAAAGTTCGACCCGGGACAGCCGATGCCCGCCTCGCATCCCCGCTGGACAGCACGCACCGCAGCGCACCATCCCTGGCGCCAGACAGGGTGACTCGCGTGGATCCGCAGGCCTGCCGCCCTGGCGCCGGGCACCAGCCCTAAGCACTGAATTCTTCATTACGCACTTCGCACTACAAATTATTATTAATGAAAGGAGAGGTTGTGAGACATTTCAGGTCAGGCTTTATTTGCGTCGGAGTACTTACCGCATTCTCATCCGCTGCCGTGCATGCACAGAGCAGCGTCACGCTATACGGTTCGCTCGACGAAGCCGTCGCCTGGTACAACAACACCGGCGGCCATTCTCTCGTGGCCATGCAAAACGGCGACAACGCAGCGACGTATTGGGGGCTCAAGGGCAAGGAGGAACTCGGCGGCGGTCTGAACGCGATCTTCACCCTGGAAAGCTCGTTCGACATCACGCATGGATCGCTTTCCGGCGGCCGTCTTTTCGGCCACCAGGCCACGGTGGGACTTTCTGACGATGCCTATGGCACGGTGACGATGGGACGCCAGTTCGACCCGACGGTCGACCTGATCCAGCCGATCACCGGCGACAACTTCGCGGGCCCGGTTTTCACCACCCCAGGCGACGCCGACAACAACGACAACTCGGCGTGGATCAATAGCTCGATCAAGTACGCGAGCCCCACTTACGCCGGCTTCCAGTACGAGTTGATGTACGGCGTTGGCGGCATTGCCGGCAATACGACGGGCGGTCACGCGTATGGCGCCGCCGCCGCGTACAACAACGGCGGCCTGACGCTTGCCACCGGCTATCTGTTCATGAAGAACGACGTGAACGGCAACGGCGCGGCGGACCTCATTCAGAACAACTCGGTGACGCCGCTTTACGGGGCGACGCCGATGTTCGGTTCGCGGCAGATCTTTCAGGTCGCCGCCCAATACGTCATCGGCAACCTCACCGCCAACATCCGGTACAGCAACGCGCAGTACAAGCCATACACGGACTATGGCGCGTTCAACCGCACGCAGACCTTCAACGTTGGCGGCGCGGCGCTTCAGTACCAGTTCAGTCCCGAACTGGCCGCCGCGCTCAACTATGTGTACACGCACTCGAGCGGGGCCTCGTCGGCGACGTACAACAACTTCGGCGTGAACGCCACCTACGCGTTGAGCAAGCGCACGAGCTTCTATACGGCCGTGGCCTATTCCCACGCCAGCGGCACGACGTTCAGCGAAGACGGCTCACAAATCGTCGCGGCGGGCGGCACGGTGGGCGATCTTGCGGCGAGTTCGAGCACACGCTCGCAAGTCGTGACGATCCTCGGCATCACGCATAAGTTCTGACCTCGCATCCAGGCCAGTCGATAGAACCAGGCACACAAGCGCATTCATTTCCTATGGAGGCAACATGGCTTTTCTCACGCACAAAGCATTGACGGTTTGTCTGGCAGCAATGGGGCTGTGCTCATTTGCGGCCCACGCGCAAACGTCGCAGTATCAACTCGTCAAGACGATTGATTTGCCGGGAACCAAGGGCGGTCACGGCGATTGGGTCACCTATGACAAGGACACCCACGCAGTTTGGCTGTCCCAGTCGCCCGATCACAACGTCGTTGTGATCGACGCAAACAGCATGGCGGTGAAGAAAACGCTTGCGGGCGTCGATTCCGGCAACGGCATCGATTTCGACGCAGACCACGCCTACGTCACCGACGCGACGACCGGCAAGTTGATTGTCTATGACAAACATTCGTTCGAGCGCATCGCCGCCGTCGACAGCGGCGGCAAGACTCCCGACGGTGTCAACGTCGACACGAAAACGGGCATGATTCTGCTCGCGAACGACGACAGCAACAACGAGGCTGTCTTTGAGCCAAAGTCGCCGTACAAGCTGACCGCAACGTTCAAGCTGAAGCCCGAAGACGACAAGGACGGCCCAGACGTTGCCCTGTATGTGGCTTCCACCGACCGCCTGTATCAACCGGTCGGCGGCAAGATCGACGTGATCGATCCGAACACGCACCAGATCGAAGCGGTGTGGGACTTCGGTTTGAAGAAGGACGCCAAGGGCGGCGTCTACGACAGCAAAACGAATCACCTGATCTTCGGCACCAGCGACAAGAAGCTGCTCGTCGTGGACCCGGCAACGGGCAAGCTGGTCACGACCATCGCCGTTGCCGGCGCGGTCGACCAGACCGCGATCGACACTGACAAGCGCCGCGCATTCATCGGCGACAAGACCGGCAATCTCGAGGTGATCGATCTGGACTCCAATCAGATCGTCGACCACATCCGTACCGAGCCCAAAGTTCACACGCTGACGGTCGACACGGCCACCCATCGCGTCTACGTCTATCTCGACGAAAGCAACAAGGTTGGGGTGTACGAGAAGAAGTCGTGACATCGCAGGCGGCGCCCGGGTAGCGCGGCAGTCTGCGCTGCTGCCCTGCCCTGCCCGCCCGGCGTCCGCACTGCATGCAACACGCTACGGCGCGCCCGTGGCGCGGCCCCCTCGCGCCCTAGTCCGAACTTCAATTCGTGGGAGAAGTCGTCATGTCATCCGCTGCCTCGACCGCAGGCAATGCTTTCCTGAGAAACCGGTGGACTCCACTCTTCATCGGCATTGCCTGTATGGCACTCGTCGCCAACCTTCAATATGCCTGGTCACTTTTTGTGATCCCAATGAAAACGCAAAATCTCTGGTCCGGCGCCGCGGTCCAGCTAGCGTTTTCCATCTTCATTCTGGTCGAAACCTGGCTCGTGCCGATCGAAGGCTGGCTCGTCGACCGCTTCGGCCCCCGCCCCGTCGTCATGTGCGGCACGGCGTTCGTCGCGCTGAGCTGGGTGCTCGATTCGTTCGCCACGACTCTACCCATGCTCTACACCGCTTCGGTGATCGCCTGACTGGGAGCCGGCTGCGTCTACGGCACCTGTGTTGGCAACGCACTCAAATGGTTCCCCGACCGTCGCGGCCTCGCCGCGGGCCTGACCGCTGCGGGCTTCGGCGCCGGGGCCGCGCTGACGGTGATACCGATTGCCAACATGATTCACGACTCGGGTTATCGGCAAACGTTCTTCGTGTTCGGCGTATTCCAGGGCATCGCCATCTTCATTCTGAGCATTGCGTTGATCCGCCCGAATCCTGGCCCCGGCATCAAGCCCGTCGCGCGCGTCGTGACGAGCAAAGTCGACTACACGCCACGCCAGATGGTCAAAACGCTTCTCTTCTGGATGATTTATCTGTTGTTCGTGCTCGTCGCCGCCGGCGGTCTGATCGCGACCGCCCAACTCGGCCCGATCGCAAAGTCATTTGGCTTTGCCAGGCTGCCAGTACAATTCTTTGGCGCGACGCTGCCGTTGCTGACGCTGGCGCTATCGATCGACAATCTGCTCAACGGGCTGACCCGCCCCATCTGCGGCCTCCTGTCAGACAAGATCGGCCGCGAAACACCATGCTGATCGTGTTCGTTGGCGAGGGGCTGGCGTTGCTGGGCATGAATGCGTTCGGTCACGATCCTTATGCATTCCTGATCTTCGCGCCGCTGATCTTCCTGTGCTGGGGAGAAATCTTTTCGATCTTCCCGGCAATCTGCGCGGATACGTTCGGTAGCAAATACGCGGCGTCGAATGCGGGCACGCTCTATACCGCCAAGGGCACGGCGTCGTTGCTCGTCCCGATTGCTTCGCTTTTGGCCGCCGGCGGATCGTGGGAGCACGTCCTGATCGGCTCAGCCGTCGTGTCGATCATCGCGGGGCTGTCGGCCAAGTTCATTCTCGCGCCCATGAGAAAGCACCGCTTCGCAGTTGCGTCCAGCGAGGTTGCGCCGGCCATGCAAACACAATGAGAAGTTGGGTGGCTGCGACGGTTCGGCTTTGGAGCGTGCCCGGACCGTCGCGGTAGCAGGCAGCGAATTGTCGGGCTTCTGTAAGCAAGGCGGCTTATGTGGAGATTACAAGTCGCCTGCCCGATGTTAACTGTTTCTTAAGTCTGCCGCGTCAAGCTATCGGTGCCAGCTACCGACCCACCCCGGGTCCGTAGCGCTGACGCCTGGCTGGAGGCACAGACCATGAACCGGACACTCAAACTGGCCGCGCTTGCGGCCGCCCTGCTGGTACCGTCCCTTTCTTTCGCCCAACCCTCGAATGGATCGCCCACGCGTGCGCAGGTTCGCGAGGAGTTGGCCCAGCTCGTACGAGCCGGCTACAAACCGACTGGACGCGACAACAAATATCCTGACGACCTGCATGCGGCCCAGGCACGCGTTGCAGCTGAAGCCGCGGCACGGCGAGCAGCACCCGCGCCCGCCTCGAATGAGCAAAGCGATTGATACGATGTCGTACGGTGGTTCGCAGGACGCTTGACGGACGTTCAACGTTCGTCAAGCACGTCTCAACGCGTACAGCTGCCAGGCTAATCCCTTCGAAGCGGCTTCCTGTTCGGGACCTACTCGCTGGCGAGCCCATTGCGCCTTTGAAGCAGCCTGGTCTAAGGCTCATCGGCCCCAACCTGGTCGAGTGCATTCAGGTCATCGGAGAAATCGTCAGGCTGCCCGGCAGCAGTTTCATGGGTGCGCGGCGGAGACTTGACGACCGGCGGCGGCACTGCGCCCATGCCTTCATCGATACGCTGCAGCAAGTAAGGAAAGAACGGATTCGACGCGATGCGGAACATCGAATCGAGCGTCAGGATCAGGGTGCCGCGCTCGCCGCGCGGCGCAAGCGTGCCGAGGTGCTCATTGAAATTTTCCGAATCGTCCGGTGCAATGCCGTACAGCGGGTCCGTGATCGGGAACGGTATCGCGACGTGCGATAACGAGAAGATTTCCTGCGGATAATCGATATCCAGCGGTTTGGTCCTCGTCTGCACTTCAGCCGCGTAGGTGCTGCGCTCGACGGTATGCGCGGAGTCCGGCGAGGCGTTGCCAATCACCGTCGTGCGATAGTTCTGGGGACCGGTACGCAGCAGCCGTGAAATCGCCGTGTAGGATGCAACGCGCAGGAACGTCCTGAAACGCACGCTGCGGTTCACGTCGAATAACACCACTTCGCTGCCGTTCTCAGGAAGCTTGTCATAGAGCGACGACATGATCGCCGGCGTGCTGACCGTGAAGTCGGTCACGGACTGGAAGGTCAGGACCGGCGGCAGCGTGTCGAGACGGTTCTCGCGCTCGAGCCTTGCCATTTGCTCCTGGATCGCGGCGGTCAGCAGGTACGATTGACGCGCGCCGTTCACCGGGAACGAGTTGTATTTGAACGGATTGAATTCCGGAATGACGCCAAGCCATGCGGCACGCGCGAACGCTGGCAATATTGCCGGCAATCCGGCGAGGCCGGCAAAGCGCGCGTAGCGCGTTACGCCTATCATCGGGGAAATCAGCACCAGTCGGCTCGGGCGCGTCAGCGCGGGATTCTCGATCGCGTCGAGCGCGTATTGCAATGCCAGCGCCCCGCCGTTGGAGAATCCCACCAGTTCGAGCGGCTTGTCCGGGCCCACACGCCGGCGCGCTTCCCGTATGGCGAGCCGGGTGGCCGCAGCCCACTCCTGCCAGTGGACGTTTGCCAGCCCGGCCGGCACCGTACCGTGCCCCGGCAAGCGGATGCCGATGGCGACGAAGCCGCGATCGCGATAGTGGCGCGCGATGTGACGCAAACTGAACGGCGAATCCGTCATGCCATGCAACAGCACCACGGCGCCAACGGGTGGACCCTGCGGCTCGAGAATGTACGAACGGTTCCAGTCTTGCGCGAAGTGCCCCGGATAGATCGGCGCCCCTTCGTAGTACCGGTTCGTCGGGATGCGCTCGGACGGCTTCAATTTCTCGACGACGTTCACGCGAACCGCCTCGAAAATGCGTGCTTCCGCATTCATGTAGGCGTTCCAGTCCCCCGCATCCATTTCCTCGACAGTCATTTCGCGCGGCACGTAGGTGTGCCAGACCGCGAGATCCGGGCTGCGCTGCGAATACCAGGCGCGCATGCCGAATGCGAGTATCACCAGCAGGACTGCAACCCATGCACCTATCTTTATTACCTTTAGTGAGGTGCGTATCATTGTCGTTCTCTTTCGTTATTGATATCGGGGAATCAAAAATACACGCACCTCGCAATAGCCGCGCATCACTTGCGACCGGCTTCGAATTCTCATAGGAACGTTAGCTTGCCGTTTCGAATGTCATACATCGAGCCCGCCATTTTCACGTTCCCCTTATTTTCCAGATCGGACAGAATCTGACTCCCACTGCGGATAGCGGCTATCGCACCCTGAACGTTCGATCGCGCGACAGCATCGACGAATTCATCATTTTTACTGGATCGCTCTCCGGAATATTGCGTTGCGTCGATCGCCGGCTGGATCTTCTGAAGCAAACCCGTCAAATTTCCCAGTTGAACGTTGTCGATCGCCCCCTTTATCGCCCCGCATGCGGTATGGCCCATCACCAGAATCACTTTCGCACCCGCAACGGCACACGCAAACTCCATACTGCCGAGTATGTCCTGGTTTGCGACGTTTCCCGCAATCCTTGCATTGAAGGTGTCGCCGATTCCCATATCCAGAATGATCTCGGCTGGCGCGCGCGAGTCGATACAACTGAGGACGATTGCTGCCGGGTACTGGCCACTAGCGCTCGCTCTCTTCTGCGCGAGAAAGTCCTGCTTTTTCATCTTGCCGCTGCGAAACCGTTCGTTGCCGGCTTTCATCATTTCGATGATCTGATCGGGAGTCAGCGCATTGCGCTGCGATTCGGACAACGCCGCCGCCTGTATGTCGCCCGCAGTGAACGGCATGCCGGCAACGAGCGTCGCCACGCTTATGCCAGCCTTGATCCATCTGCGTCTTCCGCCATCGGCCGGGTCGTCGGAAACATCAATCGCCGTGTTTGCAGACATTGGATTCTCCTTTTTGACGGAGGTCGAGCCTTGACTCGGAAAAGGATCTTGATCGACGTTCGCTAACAACCTCAAATCAGCGTGAAGGAAATGTGAAGATGGTCAGACAGAGTATAGGCGGCGCGAGAAATCGTGATATCTGGCTGCGCCACTGTGACGAGGGTTGAAACTTCTCCTGGCGTTCGCCTTCGGCGGCCGCCAGGGTGCGCCAGCGCACGTGGGTCGGCTCCTGCGGGAGCATCTCTCGTTTCAGCGGAAAATCCGTACCGCCTGCAGCTATAAAGATAATCCTTCTTATCACAAGAAGACTATTTCTACGCTAAACTTCGTCACATGAAAACGCGTCACACACCCCTTCCCGCACCCGCTTCCGCCGAGCCGCCCGGATTCCCCGACGCGGACGAACTCGCCATGCTGCGCGCGTGGTATGCAGGCCTCGCCGTGCGGCCCGCCGTCGAGCGCTATCTACCCTCGGCGCTCGGCGACGGGAAGTCGGCGCGTGGCGTGCTCGGGCGCATCCGGCGCAGGCTCGTTGCCCTCGCGCGCGCGGCGCATCGCGACGATCTGGTGGCGCTGTTCGAACATCCGGTGGAAGAACGCGAGCGGCACGCCAAGGCAGTCGCGCAGGCGATCGACAGCCTGCGCACCGCGCGCCCTCCCGAACCCCAGATCGCCGACGACATCGCACAGTGGTTCACGCCGCGCGCCGTGCGGGTGCTGTACGCGCACGGCATTACCACACTCGCCGATCTCACCGTGCGTATCCCGCGCCGCCGCCAGTGGTGGAAAGCCGTGCCGGGACTCGGCGTGGCGAGCGCCCGCGCGATCGAGGCGTTCTTTGCGGTCTGGCCGGCACTCACGGAAAAGGCGCGCGCGCTCATCGTGGCGAGCCAGCGCGGCGACATCGCACCGTGGGAGTCCCTGAAGCTGCCGCACGAAGTCGACGGCTCCGAAGGCACCTTCCGCGCACCGCGCGCGACCTGCACGCTGGACGCATCGAACGACTATGAAGCCATCCAGACCTGGCTTGCGCTGCACGAGTCGCCTGCTACGCAGCGGACCTACCGGAAGGAAGCCGAACGCCTGATCCTCTGGGCGATCGTCGAGCGTGGCCGCGCGCTCTCGTCGCTCTCGACCGAAGATGCCATCGCCTACCGCGCGTTCCTGCGCCATCCGGCCCCGCGCGGCCGCTGGGTCGGCCCTGTGCGGGCGCGCACGTCGCCGGACTGGCGGCCGTTCAATGGCAGCCTCTCGGCGCGCTCGGTCGCGCATGCGCTGTCGATCCTCGGCGCACTGTTCCGCTGGCTCATCGAGCAGCGCTACGTGCTCGCCAATCCGTTTTCCGGTGTGAAAGTGCGCGGCGCGAGCGGTGCGCAGGCGCTCGACACCTCGCACGCATTCAGCGAAGGGGAATGGGCGCTGGTGCGCACGATCGCAGACGGCCTCGAGTGGTCGTACGGCTGGTCAGCGCCGGCGGCACAGCGGCTGCGCTTCCTGCTGGATTTCGGCTATGCGACCGGCCTGCGCGCGAGCGAGCTGGTTGGAGCCACGCTCGGCCACGTCGAGACGGATGCACGCGGCGATCACTGGCTGCGCGTGACGGGCAAGGGAAAGAAGCTTGCGCGCGTTGCCTTGCCGCCGCTCGCGTGGGAGGCGCTCGCGCATTATCTGGCCGAACGCGACTTGCCTGTCGGGCCCGTGCGCTGGAATCCGGCGACTCCGGTCATCGGCAGTCTCGAGGCCGACAGCGACGCCGCGATCAGCAGCGTGCGTTTGTGGGGGGTGCTGCGGCGCTTCTTCCTGCTGGCCGCCAAAGCCATCGAGGCCGATCATGCGCCGCTTGCGGAGAAGCTGCGCCGCGCGAGTCCGCACTGGATGCGCCACACGCACGCCACGCACGCGCTCGGTCGCGGCGCGGAACTCACCACGGTGCGCGACAACCTGCGGCACGCTTCTGTCTCGACCACCTCGATCTATCTGCACAGCGACGAGGTCAAGCGCGCACGGCAGATCGCGGACGCGTTCGGCAAAGCGAAATGAATCCACGTGCACCGGATGGCTCACGAGGTCGTAATGGCGACGGGCGGCGTCAGCAGAAATAAGCGACTTGGCAGCCGCTTATTGGGCCGGCGTCGTCGGGTCTTCTTGCGCGAGCCGGGTCAAGACGTCTGCGAGTGCGCGAATCTTGGTCTGTGCGGCGCGTTGCGAAGGATAGACGAGGAAATAGCCCAATCCGTTTTGCGCAACCTCGCTGAACGGCATGACGAGTGCCCCCGCCTCAGTTGCGTAAGCAGGTCGATGGCCACTGCCAGCAGAGCATTTCCCTCGGCTGTCAGCGTCAGCCCTGACGCATGGCGCACGAACAGCGCACATCGATAATGGTCTTCCAGTTGCTGAACCTGACGGCTCACCGCCCCCTGCGTTCGACATAGGTGGTTAGCGGCCTTGCTGATGCTGCCAAGTTCTGCCGCGGCGACGAATGCCTGGTATGCAGACAGTGGCGGTAAAGCGCGCGTGAGGTCAGCCAGAGGATATGCACGATCCGCATACCCGGGTTGCGAATTATTCGATTGTTCGGTCATTGCTGCGTCGCTATCGTGGCTGCGTCAGACCCTCGCTCCTTCGTGCGGGCAGACCTGTCAACTTACGTTCGGAGAATGATTGTGGGTTCATCACTGGAAGCACTATACATGCGGCAGATTCGCACCTACCTGAGCGAACTGGAGCGGGGCGACGTCGCTGCAATCTGTGCCTTGTTCACGCCGGACGCCCAGATATTCCTCGCCTTTTCTCGGCTGGATGCGCCCCGCGCCTTTCTTTGCAAAGGTGAATGCCGCGTCGGGCGAAAGCCGGATCAGCCCCATTGACATCTGCGTCAGCACAACGGGAGCGCGACGTGCGATCGGTTATTTCGTCTACGACTGGGGGCTGAAAGACGGCTCCGCGGTGAAATTCGAGTGTGTCGATGTATTGGAATTCGACGAAAGCGGCCGCATCGAACAGATGATCATCTGTCTACGACACGCATCCCATTCGCAACACGGTAGGCGACAAATACGCGTAGCAGCGACGGGATCTTTGCCGCGTGATGCAATAGTTGGACGACGCGCCGTTCATCACCTCCCCTGGCGAAACCAGCTTCGTCGACAGAAGGTGCCCGGATTGCGCGTGGCCCTATCGCTAACGATGCGTTATATGACCTCTGCTTGTCAGCGCCGCTGGTAGACGACGCCCTGCGGTGAGAAGCGATCCGGTTCAGGTTCTTCGTCGAAGCGTCGATGCGCTTCAGCAATGGCCGGCTGGTTGTTGTTCGCCCAGTTGACCAACGCCATTACCGGCTCCAGCAGCGTGCGTCCCATTTCGGTAAGTGCGTAGTCGACACGCGGCGGAATCGTCGCATACATCGTGCGGGTAACCAGCCCGTCGCGTTCAAGCCCACGTAACGTCAGCGTCAGCATGCGTTGCGAGATGCCGTCTATTTTCCGCTTCAGTTCATTGAACCGCCGCGGCTCACTGGCCAGCGTAGCGATGATGTAGAGGCTCCATTTGTCGCCGATCCGATCGAGGATTTCACGGGTGGCCTTGCAGCCACCGGCGTCGGGTTCGGGCATCTCCCAGGGGAGATCAGTGTGACTCAGTGACATGCATGTGCCTTCTTGTGAAGCAAGGACAGGAACAATACCATCCTGCGTATGGTTAGGTAATCGACAACCGAAAAGTTACCTAGTTCTTGTTATATACCAAGGAGCCAACATGAGCCACATCCTGCTGATCACTTCGAGCCCTCGCGGTGCCGACAGCCTGTCAACGAGATTCGCCAGCGAGTTCGCCCAAAGACTCCGCGAGCAGCACCCAGGCAGCACACTGACCATTCGGGATCTCTATTCCGATCCGCTGGCCCATATCGATGAAGCCTACGTCGTCGGCCGCACGCTTGCACCAGACGCACGTACCCCAGCGCAGGCAGAGGCTGTCGGCGTGGCAGAAGCCCTGATTGGCGAGCTGGCCGCCGCCGACACGGTCGTGATCGGCTCGGGCATGATCAATTTCGGACCGCCCACGCAACTCAAAGCATGGTTCGATTATGTGACCTGGCCTGGCGTGACCTTCAAGTACGACAACAGCGGCGTAGAAGGCCTGCTGACGGGTAAGAAGGTCTATTTGTTCACTGCCGCCGGCGGCGTTTTCTCGGATGGTCCCTACGCACCGCTGGACTACCAGTCAGGCTACCTGAAGCATCTTCTGGGCTTCATCGGGCTGACTGACGTCGAGCATCTACGCGTGGAAGGCGTGGCTTATGGACCTGAAGCCGCAAAGACGGCAATCGCCAACGCCGAGGCGGCAGTGCAATCGCTGCTGTCGGAGGCTGTCTGATTCCATTGCGGCACAAAGACGATCGCCCTCTTCTGGCGCTGGAACCTCATTAGACGTCCTGAATGAAGGAACGATTGCTGCGGCCTTTCAAACTTACTGGGATTTACTAACAGGAATGTTGCAGTTGCAACCGGACTCGGCCGGACCGGGTCGTTTCGGCGTGAAGTGGTGGAAAGGACTAGAGAGACGCCGGTCACGGCGGTGATCGGATGTCGGGGAACCGATTCCGCGCAGGTGTATCGGGTAGTTGCCGGCCATGAGGTGACGCTCGCCCCTCCCACCCTCTGGAGTAACCATCATGGAAGCGTCTCTGGCTCGAGGACCACGGTACGTGACATCCTGCGGCACGCTTGCGTTTCGACCGCCTCGATCTATCTGCACAGCGACGAGGTCAAGCGCGCACGGCAGATCGCCACCGCATTTGCGAAGGCAAGGTAGCGCTCAGCGACATCCGGCCCAGCGAGGAACTGCGTGTTGAGCATGCGCTGAAGAGGCGTCAGCGGCCGCGCAGTCCATGAACGCGCCGGGTCTAACGCGAAACACATCAAGGCCGTTGTTCATGACAAGGCTTGCGCTTCCGAATAGTACCGGTTTGGCGCGGGAAAGACTCCTGTCATGACTTCAATCAGGAACGGGCCGTCATATCGACTTGCTTCACCGAGAACATCATCCAGCTCGTCGATTCCGTTAACCACGCGTGCCGCCACACCAAGCGACGATGCAAACGCGGTCCAGCTATGACGGGGCAGTCTGGTGAACTGCTCCGAAATCAGACCGCCCCTCAGCGCGTCGATGTGAATTGCGCCGTGAGCCGAGTTGTTGAGGACGACGTAGATCACTTTGACGCCGTAGCGAGCTGCCGTCTGAATCTCCGTTCCGTGCATCATCATGCATCCGTCGCCCGTGACTACGACGCAAGGGCGTTCGGGGGCCGCAAGCTTGACACCGATTCCGGCTGCGATAGCCCAGCCCATCGGCGCGAGTACGTTGGACGAAAAGTAGTTGCCCATGCCCGAAGAAAGCCAGTAGTGGGCCATGAATATACGATGGGCGCCGGAGTCCACCACGACGTTGCTGTCCCCGGGCAACAGTTGGCACAGGCGCTTGATGACAGCGCCAGGATAAAGCGATTCAATGTCGCGGGAAGCCCGCGCGGCAAAGTCCTCGAACTGGCTGTCGTACAGGGGAATCTGGTTGACCCCGGTGACCCATGCCCTTCTTCTTTCGAGCACTTTCTGGAACTCGTCGTGGGTGCCCGTGTTCATCTTGGCGAGCAACCGGAAGGTGGCCCCAATCCCGGAGAAAATGCTTCGCTGGGCAATGTGACCCATCGGCGGGTGATCAAAGCTGTCATCGAAGACAAGCAGATCCTTCCCCTCGGTCAGCTTCCTGCTCCAGTTCATGCTGTCACGCTGGTTCAGATCGCTGCCAAATACAACGAGCGCGTCAAGCTCGTCCGAATTGACCACACGTGCGGCGCGCGAATGGCTTGAGAACCCGTAGATGCCCAGCGCGAGTTTGTGTCCCTCGGGAAACGCACCCTTGCCTGCCAGCGTCGTCGCGACAGGAACGTGAAATTTCTCGGCAACCTCAAGAAGCGCGCTTGCGGTCTCCGCGTCATTCCCGCGACTACCAATCAAAAACGCGACTTTCTTAGACCGGAGCAAATACAGGCTGCACAGGGCGTCCAGTGCGGTACGGTTGGGGGGCGCTTCGCCCATATTGAATTCGTGCTGGGCGTAGGGTTGCCGTGCTACCTGCGGACCGGGAGGAACGTCCTGCTTTTGAACATCAACAGGAATACTGATGAATGACCGCGCCCGACGCATCCAGTTCAGCCCGTCCGTCGCACGACGCAGCTCCGCCTGAACATTTTCCTTGTTCTTCAGCTCGACGACGTTCGTCATTAAGCCTTTGACCACGCCACTTTCAAAAATGCCACCTGAAGTCGCATCCTGGAAGGCCCCTTTACCCTCCGCACTCGATGAGATGCCTCCTGCAATATAGAGCATCGGAATCCGGTCTGCGTGAGCTGCGGCCATGCCGGGCACGAAGTTCATCGTGCCGGGACCGGAAATTCCTGCGCAAACGCCGAATTTGCGGCTGGCGCGCGCATAGCCATCGGCCATGAAAGCGCTGCCCGTCTCATGAGCGCCAACGATGCCGCGAATGGAAGGCGACTCGTCAATTGCATCCAGCAGCGGGTAAATCAGCTTTCCGGGAACCAGGAATACGTGGTCGATTCCTGCGGACTCCAGCGACTTCACAACCATCTTCGAAACGTTGAGCGGAGCGGAAGATCTCATGGTCTTTGGTTACGATCCGGGCGGAAATCAACAATCGAATCCTGCCGCTCTCCATCCCGGGGTGATGCGCGGCCTTCGGGCATGAAACGCACCGAAGCCGGCGACAACCGGTGCCGGGAGACAGCAGGATGGCCTTTGACGCGCTGCACTTTCCGCTGCAGTCGCGTCTCGCGCTACTTCCCCGGGCCCGCTCGTAACGGGCCCGCGTGTCTCCATCCAGGGCGTTCCTCGTCGCCGGCTGCGGCGTCACTCGCACGCGCTGTCTGCGCGGCTGATACCGTTTCCGCTGGCCGTCGATGATCATACGGCGAGCGTCATCGTGGTTCTGCGTCCACTCGATCTCGACCTGCCTGCGCTCTTTCTGAATCGCCGCCCAAACCTTGCGGTCCGGTTCAGAACGTCTGCCAGTCCGATGTGCCGGCAGCGGTGGCAGCCAGAACCTTACTCCCGCCCCCGGACGGCTCTGGCATCACCGCGGCCTTTGTCGTTGTTGCAGGAGAGGACGTGAGGCGGTTCCGGCCGACGGTTTGCGGGGCCTTCTCCCGCTTCGTCGCCAGCGATGAAGTCGCTTCGTTGCCATTGAACCTGAAGAAGGCCACGGCTTTACGCAGGCTCTCCGCCTGCTGTGCCATCGTCTGCGCGGCCGCCGATGCCTCTTCCACGAGCGCGGCGTTCTGCTGCGTGACCTGGTCCATCTGGTTGACCGCCTGATTCACCTGCTCGATACCAGTGCTTTGCTCGCTCGATGCCGACGAGATTTCGCCCACGACGTCCGTCACGCGCTTCACCGATTGCACGACTTCCTTGATTGCGCCGCCTGCTTCTTCGACAAGCCTCGAGCCTGTTTCGACCCTGTTGATGGAGTCGGAGATCAACTCCTTGATCTCCTTCGCGGCAGTCGCACTGCGCTGCGCGAGCGTGCGGACTTCACCCGCAACGACGGCGAAGCCGCGCCCCTGTTCTCCTGCGCGAGCCGCCTCGACTGCTGCATTCAGTGCGAGGATGTTGGTCTGAAAGGCGATGCCCTCGATGACGCCGATAATCTCGGACATTCGGGTCGAACTCGTGGAGATGTCGCGCATCGTCTCGACGACGCGACCAACGACTTCGCCGCCGCGCTGCGCCACGCCGGAGGCTGCACCCGCGAGCGTGGCAGCCTGCGTTGCATTGTCCGTGTTGTGGCGGACCGCTGCGGTCAGTTGCTCCATGCTCGACGCGGTTTCTTCGAGCGACGCGGCCTGCTCCTCGGTGCGGCTCGATAGATCGAGGTTGCCTTGTGCGATCTGCGCGCTCGCAGTCGCGACACCCTCAGCGTTTTCGCGCACGTCCGACACGACCCGCATCAGGGCCTCGCACATGGACTTCAGCGATGCCATGAGGCTGTTTGTGTCACCGGCGCGCAGGTCAATACTCACGTTCAGGTCACCCGCCGCCACGCTTCTGGCCACGGCGGCGGCGGTCGCAGGCTCCGTACCCAGTTGCCGGGTTACGCTACGCATCATCCAGATGCCGATACCGAGGCCGATCGAGACGGACATCGCCACGAGGACAAGCATCAGATTGCGGCCTTCGCCATACACGGCGTCGTTGGATTCCGCCGTCCTTTGCGCGTCGCCCTGCTTCAGGGTAACCAGATTGCCCATCAGGACGAGCGTCCTGAAACCCTTCGTGTGATACTCACCCAGCATGTATTCAGTCAGGCCATCCCGATCCTGTAACGCGGCGGAATTGATCTTGCCTTTCATTTCGTTGAAGGCCTGGATGTAGTCCTGCCAGCCCTGGTCAAGCTCGGCGAAGGTCGCCTTCCCCTTGTCGGTATAGACAAGAGGCTCTGCCTGGTTGAGGTGATCGCGCGCCTGGGCCAGTGCCTTGTCAGCCTGGTCCAGCGAGCCAGCCCGCTGCTCGGCCGTTGTGGCCAGAACCGCATTGCGTAGATAGGTTCCGACTCGTAGTACGTCCGCATTTGCCTGCTGGATCAGATTCAGTCCAACAAGATCCTGTCGATACGTCTTGTCCGCATTTGCGCTGATTTGCGCCATATTGTGCAGACCGATCCCGCTGACGGCAGCGCTGATGGCCGAAACCAGGATGAAAGCGCCGATCAGTTTGGCGCCGAGTTTCATGTTGCCAATATTCATAGTTCACTTTGGTGAGGATGAAAGAACCAGAATGCATAAGCGGGTTCGTGCACAGGTTGACGCGCTATCAACCCGAATAGTCCAGCAACCGTGTTTCGACTAAACAAACAAGCGCAAACTCGTGGCGCGTGTGACGCCTGGCACCGGTGCACTGCCACGCCAACACCGGAAACAGCACGGTACATATCTGGTTATCGGCGGCATTATTTATTTCTTCATACAAATTGTTCATCTGCCGGCGAGATTTTTTTACATCGATGCAAGGCCATTGGAACCGTGCGCGCGGCCCAATGCAGCTGCGAGATGCAGGAATTTCTCGTGCCTTCTCACAGGCGCATCCTGGGAATCCGAAAGCGTTTCCAGTAACACAGCTGTCATAGACTTGCCATCGATTTCATTACACAAATCTTTCATTATTTCCTGGCGCGACATGGTCCAATGTCCGGCAAAACGAACGGTGGCAACACTGAAAAAAGCTTGCGACAGCGGCTTGATTGCGAGAATTCAGTCGTAATTTTCTGTCGCCATTGTCATTTCTTACAAAGATTATCTGCATATCCAATTGCCGCAATATTTATTTTTAAGGCGCTTTTCCATGGTCTTAGCGGCATTCCCGGTGCTCGTTTCTCTAAAAGAACCACATACACCTCCAACGGGGAAATAATGAAACACAATAAGCGGGCGAACCCGCAGCGTTTCAAATCGGAACTCACGCTTCTGGCCAGCGCCATTTCACTGTCATCTCTCGCGGCGTGCGGTGGCGGTGGCAGCAGCCAGTCGGCAACCTCCACCTCAACGACCACTCCTTCGAGCATCGGCGGCACCGTAGCGGTCGGCGACGCGCTCGCGGGTGCGAACGTCACGCTGGTATCCAGATTCAGGCAGGGACGGACACGAGCGCGAGTACTCCGGCTGAGGTGGACGGCTGGTGGACGGGTGTGCCGACGGCACAGAACGGTCAGTATTCGGAAGCGGTGACGGCCGGCCTCGCGCAAAACGGTGTGCAGACTTGTACCAGCGCGTGCTCGTTCCCGGCGCTCACAACGGGAGTTTCGCGTCTCGTGCAACTCAATTGGGGAGCCGAAGGCGGGAGCTACTACAACATCTGGAAGTACAACGACTAAACGTTGCCGACCACTGGCTCCCTGAAGCAGGGGTGCGTGGGTGCCCCGCAAGTGGCATCCACGCGTATCAGCTGGCCGAGCCCATCGCCGATTGCTGATAGTTTTCAAGGCCGATCTTGTCGACCAACCCGAGCTGGATTTCCAGCCAGTCGATGTGATCCTCGGTGTCGTCCAGGATCTCGACGAATATTTCCCTCGACACGAAGTCCCGAACCGATTCGCAGTACGCAATGGCTTCCTTGCACTGTGCCTGCGCAGTGCGTTCGAGCTTGAGGTCGCATTCGAGCACTTCGCGAACGTCCTCGCCGATCAGAAGTTTGCTAAGGTCCTGCAGATTGGGCAGGCCGTCGAGCATCAGAATCCGCTCGATCAGTTTGTCGGCATGCTTCATCTCCTCGATCGACTCGTCGTATTCATGTTTGCCGAGTCCTGCGAGACCCCAGTGTCCGTAAAGCCGCGCGTGCAGAAAATACTGGTTAATCGCCGTCAGCTCGTTCTTCAGTTCCGCATTGAGATATTCGATAACTTTCGGATCTGCTTGCATGACTCCCTCCGGGGCGCTGTGTCGGGACAATTTCAACGAGCATAGACATTGGACGCGGGCAGCGCACGAACGAGAGCATCAATAAGAAGAATTCCGTGTGCTATCCGCTCGGTTTACGCAGAGGAATGACGCTTTAACCCGCCCATTGGCCGTGCGTTGTTTGCGAACAACCGGATCAACCCAGCCCGATGTCGACACGATCCGCTTGCCTGATGGCGGGAAACACGATCATCCACACCACTGCGGCGACGATCGTTCCGATTCCGCCAAGCGCCACGGCCGCAACCGTTCCAAGCCACGCGGCGGCCGCGCCGGACTCGATGGCGCCCAGTTCGCTCGATGCACTAATGAACAGTGCGTTGGCCGCCGACACGCGCCCGCGCATCACATCGAGCGTCGCAAGCTGAATCAGAGAGGTGCGGATGTTGACGCTGACCATGTCGCTTGCGCCCACCAAGGCGAGGGCCAGCCACGACACCCACGCCGAGCGCGCCACGCCGTAGAAGAACCCAAGCCCTTTCATATGCAGCGTGGACAACGCGAAGAATGCAAGCGCGCAGAAACCTTGAAGCGCGAGGCCGGCAACAACGAGCGGGCACGGCGACAAGCGATCGCAAAGCTCCCCGACGGGCAGCGTCATCAACATAGCCGGGATGAACTCCACGATGCCGACGATGCCGAGCGTGAGCGGCGTCTGCAAAACCTTGTAGACGGTCCATCCAACCACGACGGACAACGCAAGCGTCGACGCTTCCGAAAGGAAGCGCACGCCGAGACACACCGGCAGGTCCCGCCGTCGATAAACCTCTTCGCACGCTTGCGTGTTCATCGAAATCTCCGAGCCCTGCGCACCGGCGCATGCTCGCTGGCGCGCGCTGGACTCTCGCGGCCCCTGAAAGCTTCCCGGCCTGCGAGCGTGCCGGCGGATCGGGTATGATCGCGGCAGCATCGAGTTCCATACGTATTCCTTACGACTGAATTTCCATGGAAACAGATATGTCGACGTCAGAGCCGGACCGTGCGGGCTCCGTGTTCGAAGTCCTGCGAGTCTTTCTGAAGTTGGGCCTGACGTCCTTTGGCGGTCCCATTGCCCATATCGGCTACTTCCGCCGCGAGTTCGTCGAGCGGCGCCGCTGGCTCGACGACGAAACCTTCACGGATCTGGTCGGTCTCTGCCAGTTTCTCCCGGGCCCCGCCAGTAGTCAGACCGGTTTCTCGATCGGTCTGCTGCGCGCCGGCTGGCCAGGCGGGCTCGCAGCCTGGTGCGGCTTCACGTTGCCATCCGTCGCGCTATTGATCGCCTTTGCCATTATCGCGCCTGAACTCGGCGGGCCCGTGGGCAGCGGGCTGATTCACGGACTGAAACTCGTCGCCGTTGCCGTCGTCGCGCAAGCCGTATGGGACATGGCGCGCCGCCTGTGCCCCGAGCACCGCCGCGCCGGCATTGCACTCGTTGCGGTCGTGCTTCTCGCGGTCATGACGACGGCGTATGCACAGTTGATCGTCATCGTGCTGGGCGCGGCGCTCGGTATCGTGCTGTGCCGGTCCACGACGGCGGGAACCATCGCCGGTACGCGTCAGCATACGCAGGAGTTTCGCGTGTCGCGCACCGCCGGTCTGTTCGCGCTCGCCCTCTTTTGCGGCCTCCTTTTCGGGCTTCCGGCGCTTGCCGCGTTCGACACGACGCATACCGTCCGCGTGTTCGACGCCTTCTACCGCTCGGGCGCCCTCGTGTTCGGCGGCGGTCACGTGGTGCTGCCGTTGCTGCAGCGTGAGACCGTGGCGACGGGCTGGGTCTCGCCGAACGACTTTCTTGCGGGCTACGGAGCCGCCCAGGCCGTGCCCGGCCCGCTCTTCACGTTCGCCGCTTTCCTTGGATGGATCATGAGCGGTCCGTCCAGTCATGTGCTGGGTGCCTTCGTGGCGCTGGCGGGCATCTTTTTACCGGGCCTGCTTCTCGTGCTCGCCGCGCTGCCCTACTGGCAAGCGCTTCGCGCCCATCCCTCCATGGCGGCCATGCTGGCGGGCGTAAATGCTGCCGTGGTCGGACTGCTCGCCATGGCGCTCTATTCGCCGGTGTGGACGAGCGCCGTCCAGTCACGGTTCGACTTTGCGGTCGCGACCATCGGCTTCTTTTTGCTCACGCGCTGGAAAGTGCCGCCGCTCGTTGTCGTCGTGGTTTCGGCGGCGGCCGGCGTGGCCGAGATGCTTTTTCGCTGAGTGGCGAAACTCACCCTCGCCAGGCTTGAAGAAACCTGAGCCACGCCGTCGCGCCAGGATCGGCGTGACCGATACTGCGTTCCTGCACCCAGGCCGCGCGCCCTTTCTTCGACTGCAACGCGGCCGTGGCGCGCACCTGTCGCTGCGCCGTGTCGATCATCGCGTCGAGAAGCGCGCGCTCGTCGACGCCTGATTCGAACGCTTCGAGCGTATCGAGGCTCGGCACGAGTGCATCGAGCACCGTCTTGTCGCCGAGCTGCGATTTGCCCCGCTCGGCTATGCGCGCGGCCACGGCGCGCCCCATGGCGAGCGCTTCGGCCCGGCCCGCAACGTGGCTGCCCACCACGGTCTTCGCCGCGGCGAGCAGCCCGCCGCCCACGAGCGCGCCGAACGTCGAAGGGTTCGCCGTCGAAAACGCCTTGCCCGTAGCGTTCAGCACGTCGCCCAGCGCGGCGTCGGGCGGCAGCTTCGCGATGGCATCGGCTGCCGCGAGCGAGCCTGCCTTCACGGTCACGCCCAGGTCGCCGTCGCCGAGCGCGGCGTCGAGCTCGCGCAGTTCCTCCGCGCTGGCAGGCATCGCATTCAACGCGCCGATGAGCCGCGCTCTTACTTCGCTTACGGAAAGACTCATCGCGCACCTCCCTCGTCCACGCGCCATCCTTCGCGCCAGAACGGCGAGCGCACCGGCGCGTCGAGCAGCGTGTCGAGTTCGTCGTCGAGTTGCATCACGGAAATCGAAGCGCCCGCCATTTCGAGGCTCGTCACGTACTCGCCCACATAGGCGCGCGCCACGCGCAGTCCGGCGGCGGCAACGGCCTGCGCGGCGCGCCGGTACAGCAGATACAGTTCTTCGAGCGGCGTCGCGCCGAGTCCGTTGACGAGCAGCGCCACGCTCGCCCCCGCCTTGGCCTGCAAGTCGCCGAGGATCGCGCCCGCAAGCCGCTCGGCGATGGCATCCGCGCTCTCCAGCTTGCCGCGGTGCGTGCCCGGCTCGCCATGAATGCCGATGCCGATCTCCATCTCGCCATCGGGCAGCGTGAAGGTGGGCTTGCCTGCCGCCGGCAGGATCGTCGGCGAAAGGCCCACGCCCATCGTGCGCGTCGCGCCGTTCGCCTTTGCGGCAATGCGCGCGACGTCGTCGAGCGTGTCGCCGCGTTCGGCTGCCGCGCCCGCACACTTGAAGCCGAACACCATGCCCGCCACGCCGCGGCGATCCGAGGCCCGCTCGGACGGCGCGGAAGCGACATCGTCAGCGACGAGCACGGTGCGGGTCTCGATGCCGTCGGCGTCGGCCAGGTCCGCGGCGAGGTCGAAGTTGAAGACGTCGCCGCCGTAGTTGCCGTACAGGTAGAGCACGCCCGCGCCGCCGTGCACCGCCTTGGCGGCCTCGTAGATCTGCTCCGACGATGGCGACGAAAACACGTTGCCCACCGCCACGCCGCTCGCGAGCCCCTTGCCCACGTAGCCGAGAAAGCCCGGCAGGTGCCCGGAGCCGCCGCCCGTCACGATGCCGACCTTGCCCGCGTTCGGCGCGTCGGCGCGCACGAGCGCGCGGCGGTCGGCCGTGACCGGCTTGAGCCAGCCCGGATGGGCGAGTAGCAAGGCGTCGATCATCTCGTCGACAAAATGATCAGGATGATTAATGATCTTTTTCACGTGTCGCGTCTCCAGTAATGGGTGGTCTTCGCACCACCGCTCACGTTGACTTCTCCGTTCAAAGCTTGCGCCGTTGGCTCAGCGCGTCGAGCAAAACGGCCGCGAGAATCACGCCGCCCTGGATGAACTGCGTCCAGAACGGATTGACGCCCAGCAGCGAGAGCCCGACATTGATCACGCCGATCAGCACCACGCCAATGAAAGTGCCGACGATCGAGCCGCGCCCGCCCGCGAGCGAGGTGCCCCCGATCACGACGCCTGCGATCACCTGCAGCTCCAGCCCGTTGGCCGCGGAAGGCAGCGCCGAATTGAGCCGCCCCGCGAGGACGATGCCCGCAATGGCCGCGGTCACGCCCGCGAACATGTAGGTGAGAAAGATTACGCGGCTCACCGGAATGCCCGCGAGCCGCGCCGCTTCCTTGTTGCCGCCCACGGCGAACACCTGGTGCCCAAATTCGGTCTTGCGCAGCAATACGTGGCCAATGACGAATACGGTCAGCATCACGAGCATCGGCGCGGGCAGGCCCGCAAACGTCTTCGCGCCGAACGCGGTAAACACGGTGGGAAAGTCGAATTTCGTGCGCCCGTCCGAAATCGCGAGCGTGAGGCCGCGCCCCATCGCCATCATCGCGAGCGTGACGATGAACGGCACGAGTCGCAGCCACGCAATCCCGAAGCCGTTGAACGCGCCCACTGCCGCGCCGGTGACGAGCGCAATGACGAGCCCCGCCACGCCGAGCCCGACTGCGTCCGGGCTTGCGCCGGCCATGACGGTCGCGGCCACCATGCCGCTCAGCGCGACGAGCGAGCCCACCGAAAGGTCGATGCCCGACGTGATAATCACGAACGTGCCGCCCACTGCCGCGATGCCGACCACGGACACCTGCACCATGATGTTGGTGAGCGTGCTCGTGGTGAGAAATTCGGGCGACGCCAGCGAGAGCGCGACACAGATCAGCACGAGCGCCGCAATGAGCGGCCCGAGGCCGCTGCGCAGCTGGCGCAGTACGCGCTGTTGCAGGGTTGGCGTTTCTTCACGCGGTCGAACCGTGGTGGACGTCATGCTGCAACTCCGGTGGTAGCCCATTGAATGATCGTCTCCGAGCTGGCGTGCTCGCGCGCGACTTCGCCGACGATGCTGCCGCGATACATCACGAGCACGCGGTCCGACATGCCGAGCAGTTCGGGCAGTTCGGAGCTCACGAGTACGACGGCTGCACCCGCGCGCGCCATCGCGACGATATGGGCATAGATCTCAGTCTTCGCGCCGACGTCGATGCCGCGCGTGGGCTCGTCGAGCAGGATCACGGCCGGCGAGGTCGCGCTCGCGCGCCCGAGAATCACCTTCTGCTGATTGCCGCCCGAAAGATTGCCGGTGAGCGACGTGACCGAAGGCGCGCGCACCGCGAAGCGCTCGACCGCCTCGCGCGCGAGCCGGCGCTTTCTCGCCGCGCTCACGAAGCCGCCGCGCACCAGCGCCCGCAAGCTCGAAAGCGCGACGTTCTCTTCGATGCTCGCGTCGAGCACGAGCCCTTCGAGCTTGCGGTCCTCAGCGGTGTAGACAATGCCCGCGCGCATGCCTTGCGCGGGCGAGCGCAGCGCGAGCCTGCGCCCGCGCAGCCGCAGTTCGCCGCCGGTGAGCGGCAGCGCGCCGCAAAGCGTCTTCAGAAGCTCGGTGCGCCCCGCGCCCGCGATGCCGCCAATGCCCACGATCTCGCCCGCGCGAATGCCGAAGCTCGCGTCGCGCAGCACGGGCGCGCTCGCCACGTTGTGCGCTTCCAGCACGACGTCGCCATAAGGCCGCGCCTCCCACGGATAGAACGAGTCGAGATTGCGCGCGACCATCGCCTGCACGAGCGCCGGTTCGTTCCATTCAGACATGGGCCGCGCGCCGACCGTTGCGCCGTCGCGCATCACCACGGCAGAATCGGCCAGTTCGAACACCTCTTCGAGATGGTGCGAAATGAAGATGATGCCCATGCCCGCCGCACGCAGTCGCCGCACGACGGCGTAGAGATGCTCGATGTCATGATGCTGGAGCGCGGCCGTGGGCTCGTCCATCACGAGAATGCGGGCGTCGCGCGCGAGCGCCTTGGCGACCTCCACGAGCTGGCGTTTGTTGAGCGGCAGATCGCCCAGGCGCATGGCAGGCGGCACCCCTTCCAGCCCGACCTGGCCCAGCGCCTCGTGCGCCATCGCGTTGGCGCTGCGATGATCGACGAGGCCATAGCGCCGCGGCATGCGGCCAAGAAAGAGGTTTTCGGCCACCGTCATGTCGTTGACGAGCGAAAGCTCCTGATAGATCACGGCCACGCCCGCGTCGATCGCGGCCTGGGTCCCGCGCGCGAGGCGTACGCCGTCGATCTCGATCGTGCCTTCGTCCGGCTCGTAAGCCCCGGATAGCGTCTTGATGAGCGACGACTTGCCCGCGCCATTCTCGCCGACGATCGCCATCACGTGCCCCGCATGCAGCTCGAGGCTCACGCCGCGCAGCGCCTTCACGCCGGGAAAGCTCTTGACGATGCCGCTCATGCGCAACAGCGGCGGCGCGCCTGTCCTGCCGCCCGCGCTGGTGTACTCCTGCTGCGATACGTCCATTGCGGAACCTGATTCGCGTTTCATCCGTTCATCCCGGGCGCCGGCGCACGCGTCGCGCGCGGCCGGCGCTTAAGACCGCCCGTTACTGCTTGACTTCGAGAGCCCACAGACCGTATTGCTTCGCGGCGTCCGAATCGATGTTCGACTTGTCGATCAGATAGGTCGGCCACGCGTAGTTCGCGGGCACGTCCTTCTTCGCCTCGTAGTCGGTGATGAACGTCATCGCCTTCGCGGACATGCCGATCGGGTTCTGCGAGATCGTCGCGTCCTGCTTGCCCGCGCGGATCGCCGAAAGCGCCTGCGCCGTGCCGTCCGCGCCGATCACCATAATGTGGCCGGGGTCGCCGAGCGGCTTGTAGCGGCCCGCATTGTCGATGGCTTTTTCCGCGCCCACCGTGTTGTCGTCGTTGGCGCCGAATACCGCGTCGATCTGCGGATACTTCTGCAGAATGCTCGTCATCGCGTTGAGCGACTTCTCCTGGTCGAAGCCTCCTTCCTGGCGCGCGACGACCTTGATGTCGGGATACTTCGCGATCTCTTCCGAGAAGCCCTTCTCGCGATCCGTCGCCGCCGTGGTGCCGATAAGGCCGATCAAATCGACCACGTTGCCCTTCGGCGAGCCATAACGCTTGCTCAACTGGTCGGCGATCCACTTCGCGCCGGTGGCGCCAAGCGCTACGTTGTCCGAAGCGACGAACGAGGTCACCTTGCCGCCGTCCGAACCCCGGTCGAGCATGAAGACCGGCACGTTCATCGAATTGGCCTTCTCGACGGCCGGAATGATCGCCTTCGAATCAATCGGATTGAGCACGATCGCCTGCACGCCCTGGCTCAGCAGATTGAGCGTGTCGTTGACCTGCTGCTGTGCGTCGCCGTTGGCGTTCGTCTGCACGAGATCGAAGCCCTGCTTATCCGCGCCGCGCTCCACACCATTCTTCAGGCCGACGAAGAACGCGTTATTGAGCGTGGCGATCGAGAAGCCAACCTTGATCTTCGTGACTGCCGGCGCCGCCGCTGCGGCCTGCGCCGGCGCACTCGCGGCGGCGGCGTCGGACGCAGTCGCCGTGGTCGAAGGCGACTCGCTCTTCGAACAGCCTGCCAGCATTGCCGCGGCGGCGAACATCGTCACGCCGGCCGCGGCTCCCATGCGCGCGCTGCGCGCCACCCATCTGTCGAACCCTGCTGAACTCCACGCCATCACCGTCTCCTGTCTTTGATCTGCTGGTTTTTGACTGACCTGCGAACCGCCAACCGACTGCGTAATCGTGTCTACCGCGTATCTACCGCGTGTGTTTTGCATTGCAACGACTGCCTGGACGCGCGAGCGAGTGCGTATTACTTGCGCGGGCCGTAGCCCTTGAACTTCTCGATGACTTCCTCCATTTGCGCGTCGGAAAGCAGCGGCGGCTCGCCGAGCTGGCAGGCCAGCAAATACTGCTTTGCGAGCACCTCCACTTCGTTCGCCAGCCACAACGCCCGTGCAAGATCGCGCCCCAGCGCAATAACGCCGTGATGCGCGAGCAGGCACGCGAGCCGCTCGTGCAACGCTTCGAGCGCGTGATCGGAGAGCGCCTGGCTGCCGAAGGTCGCATACGGCGCGCAGCGAATCGAATTGCCGCCCGCCGCGGCCACCATGTAGTGGTGCGCGGGTATGCCGCGGCCGTGAATCGCGAGCGCCGTCGCGGCTTGCGAATGCGTGTGGACCACGGCGTTCACGTCGGCGCGCGCGCGCAGGATGTCGCGATGAAAACGCCACTCCGACGAAGGCCGGTGCGCTTCGAAGAGCGGATCGTCGTCGCGCACGTCGAGCGGCATCCAGACGATGCCCTCGCGCGTGAGCGCGGCGCTCGGCACGCCGCTCGGGGTAATCAGGAGTCCGTCATGCCAGCGCGCGCTCACGTTGCCCGACGTGCCCTGATTGATGCCGAGACGCTCCATCTCGCGCGCGGTATCGACGATCTGCTGGCGCACTTCGGTTTCCGCCCGCGTGTCGCGCGCACGTTCCGCCGTCTCGCCCGCACGACGGCCTTCGCTCGCGCCGCTCACGCTGCCGCTCCGGTCGCGAAAAGCGCGGCAAGACCCGCCTCGAACGGCGCGCGCACGATGCCCCGCTCCGTCACGATGCCGGACACGAGCGCATGGGGCGTCACATCGAACGCGGGGTTGCGCACCTGTATGCCCTCGGGCGCGGTGCGTTGCCCTGCGAGATGTGTCACCTCCGCCGCGCCGCGCTCCTCGATCACGATGTCCGCGCCGCTGGCGGTGCGCAGATCCAGCGTGGACGAAGGACACGCCACATAAAAGGGAATGCCAAAATGCTTCGCGGCGATCGCCACGCCGAGCGTGCCGATCTTGTTCGCGACGTCGCCGTTCGCGGCCACGCGATCCGTGCCGACGATCACGAGATCGATGAGACCCTGGGCCATCAGGGTCGGCGCCATGCTGTCGGTGATCAGCGTGATGTCGAGGCCCGCCTGCTGCAGTTCGTAAGCGGTGAGCCGCGCGCCTTGCAGGAGCGGCCGAGTCTCGTCTGCATAGACGCGAAACGCCACGCCGTCGCGGTGCGCGCAATAGAGCGGCGCGGTCGCCGTGCCGATGCCGGCAGTGGCGAGCGCACCGGCATTGCAGTGCGTGAGCACGCCGCTGCCGGGCGCGATCAGGGCGCGTCCGGCTTCACCGATCCGCGCACACAGCTCGATATCCTCTTGATGAATGCGCTTCGCCTCGGCAACGAGCGCTTCATACAGCGCGGCGCCTGTCGCGTCGGACTGCGCGCGTGCGTGTGAGAGCATTCGCTCCAGCGCCCAGCGCAAATTGACCGCGGTGGGCCGCGCGCTGTCCAGATACGCGGCGTGCGCTTCAAGACGCGCAAGGAACGCATCGCGCGAATCTGCCCGCTCGTGCCGCATCGCCACACACAGGCCATAGGCGGCCGCGACGCCGATCGCGGGTGCGCCGCGAACGCGCAGCTCGTGGATCGCGCGCCAGACGGCCTCGACACTGTCCACGGCCTCGACCACGCATTCGCGCGGCAATCGCGTCTGGTCGAGCAGATAAAGGGTGCCGTCGCGCCACTCGATGGTGGGCGGAAGACTCGATTGCTGCGCCTGCAACGTCATAAGCTCTCCGTCGATGCCGGTTGTCCGGGCTCTGCCGCTCATGCGGCAGTCTGTATTCACTTACGCAGGTTCGGTGAGCACCTGTGCGGCCAACGCGGTGACCGCCTCGATCGACGCCAGCTCGCGGCGCCGTACCAGCAGCCCTTCGGCGAGCTTCAGGCAGCGCACTTCCACGCGCGCGCGCACCGCGTCGTCCTTGATGCTCGTAATCTCCGCCACCTTCGCCATGCCGACGATGCGGCGGATCATCTTGCAGCCCGCAAAGCCGAGCGTATCGGCGAAGAGGCGTTTGATGAAATCGTCGCGGAAAGCGTCCGCAGCGCGCGTACCCGCCGGACCGCCAATATAGGCGTGGCCGGTTTCGCGCTCGTGCAGCCGCCAGATCTGCCCGAACTTCTGCGCGAAGGCGTTCCACACGGCCTCCACCTGCTCGAGCAGCCAGCCCTGATAGGCTGCTGGATCGCGTCCCGCCTCGCGGTCGTGCCAGTCGCGCGCGTAACAGGCGAGCAGCAGGTTCGCAATGAACGCGCCCGTGTCGAAGCCCATCGGCCCGTAGAACGCGAACTCGGGGTCGATCACATACGTCTCATGCTCGTTCGCCATGATCGAGCCCGTATGCAGATCGCCGTGCACGAGCGTTTCCGCATGGTTCATGAAGGCCCACTTCATCTCGCCTGCCGCACGCCGCAGCGGTTCGTGCGTGCGCAGCCGTTCGATTGCAGCCGCAGGCAGCCCGGGGCTATAGACGTTCGAAGGATGATCTTCGAACGGAAACGTGAAGACGAGTTCCTCGGTAATTCTGCACAGTTCCGTGTTGATGTCGCCGCCGACGGCCGCTTTCTTGGCATCCGGCGCAAGATAGAGATCGGAGCCATGAAAGAGCGTGCGGGCCAGAAACGTGGAAATGTGATCGGCGAGCCGCGGATACACGATGCCGTCTATCAGCCCTCCGCGCAGCACGCGATGCGAATCGAGCCGCTGCATCACCATCAGGAACTTCTCGCTATCCGCGTGAAAGACGCTCGGCACGTGCTCGGGACACAGCGCGCCGAAGCGGCGCAACGCCGCCACTTCGCGCTCCATGCGCTCGCGCGGCAAGGGCCACGCTTCGCCGACCAGCCGCAGGTACGGCGGCGCCTGCTTCACCACGACGCTCAGGCGCGGGTCGCGCGTGCTGCTCACGAAGTAGACGTAGTTCAGATTGCCATCGCCCACTTCGACGACCTGTAATTCCCTGTCGTCGCCGAGCCTTGCGCAAACGGCCGGAATGCCCAGCAGATAGGCGGTCAATTCGGCAGAGTTGAAAGCTTCGAAGTGCATACGTTCTTCCTGTCCGGAAATGGGCCGCTGGCCCGCCTAACGTCGCTTGCGCACGAGATCGAACTTGAAAATGCTGGCGTTGTAATAGTCGTTGCTGTAGCAGACCGCGCGGCCGGTCTCGTCGAAATCCACTTCGTCGATCAGCAGGAACATGCCGATGCTCTCCTGTAGTTCCGGCAAATCCCGCGGCGTGAGAACGGTCGGCTGGATCGAACTATGGGTGTGGGAGAGCCGAACGCCCGCCCGCTCCAGCGTGCCGAACAGCGACTCGCCCAGTTCCTGCCCTTCGAGCAGTGCCTTGGGCACGATGTCGATGCAGTAAGCGGCGATCGCATCGTCGGCACGCCGCACGCGCTCGAACCGCACGCAGGGTTCGCCCTCGGCGAGGCCGAGCTTGTGCGCGAGACTGCCCGAAGCCGCGATCGTCTTCACCTGCAAGCGGCTCGTCGAAGGCACCGCACCGACACTGCGTATCATGTCCGTCACAGACATCAGATCATCCAGACCGCCTTGCAGCTTGAGCGTGATTTGTCTGACGAAGGTCCCCTTGCCGTGCACACGCGTGAGGAGACCGTGGGAAATCATCTGCGCGACCGCCTCCCGCAGGCTCGAGCGGCCCACGCCCAACAGCTCGCAAAGCTCGGGCTCCGGGGGGATTTGATCGCCCGGCTTGAACGAGCGCTCGCGGATCATTTCCAGCAGCGAATCCTGGATTCGCTCGCACATCGACTGATCGACGCTCAGGCGCATGTCTTCCGCAAGGTTGCGTGGGTTGGCTACGTTGGGCTCCAATCTACATCAGACGTCTGATGTTATGGGCTCGTGGTTTTCCCTTTCATGCGCCGCAACATGACGAGGGCGGCGGCGGCGCGCTGCGCTATTTGACGCTCACCGAAAGCGGCACCGACTCGAGCAGATCTTCGATCCCGAGCCACAAGATCTGCAGACCGATGCACAGCAGCACAAAGGCGAGCAGGCGCATGAGCACTTCCGTCCCGACCGGTCCGAGGCGCTTGCCGACGTGCCCCGCGAAACGCACACAGAGATAGATGCAGCCGCAAAGAACGATCAGGGCGAGCAGCACGCCGACGACATTGACGAGTTGCACATGACCGCGCGGCCGGCCAGTGCCAAGCGCAATCGCGACCGCAATCGACCCCGGTCCGACGGTGACCGGCAGCGTGAGCGGATAGAACGCCGTGGCACGCAGCGTCGCCCGGCGCACCGAGTCCGGCGGCGCCTGCGATTGTGCCGCCTCCGCGCCATCGGGCGATTTGTGCAGCAGATTCCAGCCGGCGAACGCGATGACCAGCCCGCCCGCAACCCGCAACACCGGTATCGATATGCCGAAGAACGAGAGCACATAGGCGCCCATCAGCAGCGCCCCGAGCAGAATGAACAGGCTGTTGATGGCGATGATCCGCGCGAGAAATGCGCGTTCGCCGGCGGTCGCATGCGGCAGCATGCTCAGCACGATGAACCCGGCCGCGGGCGGATTGAGCACGGGGAAGAGTCCGGCGAAGACGAGCAGGAAGGTGTCGGAGAGTTGGTTGAGCATCTCTGTTCCCCCTTGGCATCACGGAGTATACGGGCCGGCTCGCCGCCCGTTCAATACGACGATGGTCCGATTGAATGACGATTATGGAACCGGAATGGAACTTCATGGGCCGATGCGGCTCGAACAATGCCGCGAAATCTCGACGCGCGCCGCGCAGACCCAACGTTCAAGCTCATCTGTCGATGCCCCTTGCTTCCCGACTTCGATTGCTGCCCAGCCTGCTCGCCCTGATCGTCGCGGGCCTCGCGGCCGGCGCGGCGCCGGTCGGCGCCCATGCAGCCGCTCATCACACCGTGGCCGAAAGAACCGTCCACGCCACGCCAAAAAAGAAAAAGAGAGTCGCGCACAAAACGAAGCCCGCGCATCGTTCGATGCCTGCCGACGCGCCCTCCACCAGACTCTCCGGGCCGAAGCGCCGCACCAAACGCGCGAAGCCCAGACACGGCCCGCCGCCGGTGCCGCATCACGCCGCGCACGCGAGCGCCAGCAACGCGCACGCCCCTCGCCTGCTCGCCCGCTGCGGCTTTACGCCGGCATCGCGCAAGCAACTCTTTTCGCATGCGATCTACGTCGTCGACGAAAACACCCACACGCCGCTCTACGCGCGCCACGCCGATACGGTGGCGCCCATTGCCTCGGTGTCGAAGCTCATGACGGCCATCGTCTGGCTCGATAGTGCGCATGCGCCGCTGCGACAGCGGCTCTCCGTCACGACCGCCGATCTCGACACGCTCAAGTTCACGCATTCGCGCCTCGGCGTGGGAGCGTCGCTCACGCGCGCGACCATGCTGCACGTTGCGCTGATGTCCTCGGAAAATCGTGCGGCTTCGGCGCTCAGCCGCGACTATCCGGGCGGGCGGCCTGCATTCGTCGCGGCAATGAACGCGAAAGCGCAGCGTCTTGGCATGACGCACACGCATTTCGTCAATGCGACGGGACTCTCGCCGCAGAACGTCTCAACCGCGCGCGAACTGGCGAGCCTCGTGCGCGCAGCCAATGGCTATCCGCTCATTCGCCGCTATTCGATCGACCATCAGGAACGCGTGACCACCGGCCAGGGGCAGTTGCAGTATGTGAACAGCAATCGGCTGGTCCGCTACGGGCGGGTGCGCGCGAGCGTGCAGAAAACCGGCTTCATCAACGAGTCCGGCCACAATATGGTGATGCGCGTGATGGTGCACGGCCGGCGGCCCGTGATCGTCACCCTGCTAGGGAGCGCCACGCCCGAGGGCTCGCGCCTGGACGGCGTGCGTATCGCGCACTGGCTGTCGTGCTCCTTGCGCTGAGCGAGCGCGTCGGGGCTCCTTCACATCAACGCCCTGCGCTCGCCGAGCGCATTCCAGCGGCGGATGGCGCGGCTTTCGTGGTCGAAGCCGAGAATGCTGACCGAAGCCGTGTCGAGATACAGATGCTCGCCGAGCGCCGCCGAACCGGAAGCCCAGCAGCCCCCCAATGCGCGCAGGAAATGCGCGTGCGAAAAGAGCGCCACGCGGCCCCGCATCGCCAGCAGCCCCTCGATCAGCGCCGAAGCGCGCGCCTGGACGCGTGCGAGATCCTCGCCATGCGCGATGGGCGAATGCCACACGCTCCAGTCGGGTTCGGTCTTGCGGATATCCGCTGTCTTGAGGCCTTCGTAAATCCCGTAGTCCCACTCGTGCAACTCGGCCGAAATGGTCATCTCGTCGCCGAGGCCCGCGAGATGGCACGTCTCGATGGCCCGCGCCATCGGGCTGCAAAGCACCGCGTCGAAGTGCTGTGCGGCGAGCGACGGCGCCAGCGAGCGCGCCTGCTCGCGTCCGTGACCCGTGAGCGCGATATCGGTGCGACCGGTGTGCTGCCCGGAAAGGCTCCATTCCGTTTCACCATGACGGATCAACCAGACTTCGCGCAGTCCGGAGGACACACTGACAGGATTGGCAGACATCGGGAACTCCACGTTCGTGCCCCGCGCGGGACACACGGGATGCCAGCAGCATACCTGTTTTGAGGGCGTTTCGCCGTGCCGCTACCCTCTTGTTGCACATGGCAAAATGAAGGCATATCGAAAGCGACGAGGCTGTCATGCCGCGCCACCATCTATTTGCACTCCGTAGTAATGTGCTTCAGAAAAGATGCGAGATGCCGAGCACCGCAAGCGTTTGCGAAGAATGCGGGGCTGTGACGGAAATGCCGGGCCAGCTCATCGTCGCCTGGCCGTGGTTCTTCAGATAGCCCGCGCGTGCGTAAAGGCTCGTGCGCTTCGATATCTGGCGATCGTAGCCAAGCTCAATGCCGAGTGTTTCGTCGTTGACGCCGTGAATGTTGCGCTGAATACCGGCGATCTGGATCGCGTCGAACGAAGTGGCCTGAATCGTCGCGCCAACCTCCGTCACGTTATACGCATGCGCGGTGCCGAGCGCAGCCGCGAGCGAATGCGCGGGCGGTGTTTTCGGGCTCGCATACGAATAGTTCGCCTGCAGGTTGACAATGCCGATACGGTAGGCGAGCGCCGCCGTGTAGTGCTCCGTGCCCACGAGCGTGAGGGCGGACGGCAGGCCCGGCACGGTTTCCGTGCCTGCATGTTCGTTCATGTAGGCCAGGCCGACGAAGAGGCCATAGCCGGTGTAGGTCGCGGAAACGTCGAGAATATTGCCCGTGGTCGCCGGCACCGGCTGCGTGACGGTCGCAGCGAAGCCATACATGGCGTTGAGCTGAAACCCGGCCAGTTTCGGCGAGACATACAGGATCGAGTTGCTCGTGCGGCCCGCGGCGTATTGCGCGGAAAGCGTGTTGCGATCGGTCGCGAGCACGGCGGCCGAAAGCGGCGAAAGCACCTCGTTGGCGCGAAACGGATCGCTCGGATAGACGGCCCGGAAGCTCGGCTGGTACTGCCTGCCGAACGTGAGCGCGCCGTAGTCACCGTGCGCCACCCCTACCCACGCCTGGCGATAGAACAAGGCGGTCGTGTCCGCAAAACCCGCGCCGTTGTTGATGTTGTAGCCGTTTTCGAGCACGAAATTGGCCTTGAATCCGTTGCCCAGGTCTTCGGAACCCTTCAGGCCGAACATCGAGCCCGTCGAACCGCCGCTGCGCTGCGAAACAGACGCGGTACCGCCGTTGTTCAGGTACTGGAAGAACGTGTCGGCCACGCCGTAGAGCGTCACGCTCGTCTGGGCGCAAGCTGCGCTCGCGGTCATTGCGAACGTCGCGCCCATCACACCCTGGCTAATCAGCTTCAAACGCATGCATGTCTCCTCTTGTGTTGTCGGTATCCGCTCGCTGGCGGAATGGATCGCACTGCGAATTACTAAAAAAACCCGGCCCAAAAATCTTCCGGTTGAATCGGGTACGCGAACCTCAGCGCGCCCCACGGCCCTCCTTTGCAGGCTGCAGCCACAGAAAGCCCGCCACGCCCGCTACGGCGAGCAGCACGCCCATCGCGCCGAAACCCGCTTCGTAGCCGCGTGGGCCCGCAGTCGAATCGACGAGATGTCCCATGAGCGCCGGCGCGAACAAACCGGCTGTCGTCGCGAGCGCATGAACGCTTGAGAGCATGGCCGCGCGGTTCGCGCCCGGCACCACTTCGGCCACGAGTTGCGGCCCGAACGTGAACGCCTGAGTGGCGAATGCGCAGGCCAAGCCCACCAGCGCCACCTTCGCGAGCGGCGGCCACGCTGCAAACGAGACGCACAGCAAGATGCCGCCGACCGTGCAGCAGGCGCTCACGAGCACGCCTCGCGCGATGCGCGTCGAGACGTTGCGCCTAAGCAGCATGTGCGAGAGCGTGGCCAGCGCGAACCCGACCGGCACCTGCAAAAGCACCTGGAGACCGAACAGCCACCCAGCGCGAGCGGCGGGCAAGCCCAGCCCGAGGCGGAAATACACGGGCATCCACGTGATGCCGCAGGCGACGACTGCATAGCCCGCGAACGACTGTAGCAAGACGGTCAGCACCGTGGCGCTGCCGAAGTACGGGCGCAGCACACGCCAGCCGGGGGTGACGGCGCGCGGGGCGGCCCCCGGCCGTACGCGCACACCTTGCTCCCCCACAAGACGCAGCGCGAGCCATAGCGCTACCCACGCCACGCCAGCTACGCCGAGTGCGAGGAACGTGGCACGCCAGTGCCAGCGCTGCTCGACGAACGTCAGCGCGGGACCGGCCAGCACGAGCCCCGCCGTCGCGCCGAGCTGCACGATCAGCGTGGGCAGGCTGCGCCGCCGGTCGTCGAAGGCCTCATAGGTCACGTGCATCGCGAGCGGCAACGCGGGGCCCTCGCCCGCGCCCAGCACGATGCGGCACATCACGAGCGTCGCGAAGCTGGCTGGCCAGATCATCGGCAACTGTGCGGCCACCCAGACGAGCGCAAGCCCGGCGAGCAGCCACGTGGGATCGAGGCGGTCCGCGATCGAGCCCACGCCGATGGCCGACACGGCGAACAGCACGAAAAACGCGCTGCCGACGATGCCAAGCTGCGCTGGGCTCAATCCCATGTCCCGCATCATCGGCACCGCGACCAGCCCGACCACGGCTTTGTCCGCGAAATTAAGCGCCATGAACAGAAACAGCGCGGCGACCGTGGCCCAGCCGTTGCGTGCACGCACAGCGTGCGTCGCGGCCACGGGTTGTTCGATCTGAAGCATGAGTCTTGACCTCGGTTTCTAACGCGACGTGTTTCGATTCGTTATCCGAAAGCAACAGAAAATGTAATGGCGGGCGCCGTCTAAATGTTAGCGTGCATCAGGTCCGCCGCCTTTTCCGCGATCATGATTGCGGCGGCATTGGTGTTTCCGCCCACGAGCGCAGGCATGATCGACGCGTCCACGACGCGCAAACCCGTCACCCCACGCACGCGCAACTGCGGATCGACGACCGATTGCGCGTCGGCGCCCATGCGGCAGGTGCCCACCGGGTGATACACCGTGTCGGCATTGCGGCGCACGAACGTGCGGATCGCCTCGTCGCCCTCCGCCTCCCGCGCGATGTCATCCGTGAACAATTCGCGGCCGCCATGACGCGCGAGCGCGTCCTGTGCGAAGATCCGGCGCACCAGCTGCACGCCCGCGACCATGCCTTCCATGTCGCGTTCGTCGCCGAGAAAACGCGGATCGATCGACGGTGCATCGTGCATGTGAGGCGAGCGCAACGTCACCTCGCCGCGGCTGTATGGCCGCAGCACGCAGGCGTGGCACGAATAGCCGTGTCCGCGCGGCGGCTTGCCTTCGCCTCGGTTGCCAAGCATCGCGGGCACGAAATGCAGTTGCAGGTCGGGTGCGGCGAGGCCCGGCGCACTTCGCACGAATGCGCCCGCCTCCGCGAGGTTCGACGTGACCATGCCGGTGCGCTCGCGCCGGTAGCGGTGAATTTCGCGGGCGAGCCGCATCAGGCCCGGCACGGAGCGCCCGAACAGCTCGGTCGATGCAACCTGCTTGTTCACGATGATGTCCAGATGGTCCTGCAGATTCTGGCCGACCTGTGGCGCGTCATACACGACCTCGATGCCGAATGCGTGCAGATGCGCAGCCGGTCCGATGCCCGAGGCCATGAGCAGCTGCGGGGAATGAAACGTTCCGGCGCTCACCACGATCTCGCGGCGCACTCGCACGGCTTGCACAACGCCGTCACGCCATATCTCGACCGCCGCGGCACGTGCGCCTTCGAACACGATGCGCTGCGCCCGTGCCCCGGTCAGCACCGTGAGCCATTCGCGGCCGCCATTGTGCGCCGTGTCGCCGCGATACCCGCCGTGCAGATAAGCGCGCGCCGTGTTCCAGCGTTCGCCGTCGCGTTGCGTGACCTGATAGAGGCCAACGCCCTCCTGGTCCACGCCATTGAAGTCGGGGTTCACCTTCAAGCCCGCCTGCAATGCCGCTGCGATGAAGTGCTGCGAGAACGGATTGGGCGAGCGCAATTCGCTCACGTGCAACGGGCCACGCGAACCGTGAAAGGGATCGTCGTCACGGCCGGCGCAACGCTCGTTAGACTCGCTGCGGCGGAAATACCGCAGCACGTCTTCGTAGCTCCAGCCCGTGCAGCCCGCGTTCGCCCACGCGTCGAAGTCCAGGCGATGACCGCGAATGTAGACCATGCCGTTGATCGACGAACTGCCGCCGAGTCCCCGCCCTCGCGGCTGATACGAACGGCGGCCGAGCAGGCCGGCTTGCGGTTCGGTATGAAACGCGTAGTTGCGTGGCCCTTCGCGCGGCACCGTCGCCGCGATACCGAGCGGCGCCCACACCGTGTAGTGGTGATCGCACGGTCCGGCTTCGATGAGCGCGACGCTCGCGCCCGCGGTTTCGGCAAGGCGCGCGGCAATCGCGCAACCCGCCGCCCCCGCGCCGATCACGACGTAGTCGAATTCCTGTGCGGTTTGGTTCATGCCGCGCAACCCGTAATCTGCTTGTATTCGAGGAACTCCGTGAGACCATACGCGCCGTGCTCCCGCCCATTGCCCGACGCCTTCATGCCGCCGAACGGCGCCGTGAGATCCATCTTCGCGCCGTTGATCTGCACGCTGCCCGCGCGAAGTCGTGCCGCCACGCGCCGAACGCGCGCCGCGTCGCCGGACCACAAGTAGGCGGCGAGTCCATACGGCGTGTCGTTCGCGATAGCGACGGCCTCTTCCTCCGTATCGAACGGAAGGATCGCGAGCACCGGACCGAAGATTTCTTCACGCGCGATCGTCATGTCGTTGCGCACGTCGGCGAACACGGTTGGCCGCGCGAAGAAGCCGCGTGACAAGTGCGCGGGCCTCCCCTCGCCGCCGGCCACGAGACGCGCGCCCTCGTCAATGCCGATCGCGATCATCCGCTGCACTTTTTCAAACTGGGCACGATTGGAAATCGGGCCGAGGATCGTATCCGCCGCGGCCGGATCGCCGACCTGCAGCGCGTTGACCGTCGCGCAGGCGACTTCGATGGCCGCATCGTACTGGCTGCGTTGTACGAGCAGGCGCGTGGGCGCGATACAGGTTTGCCCCGAATTCAGCATGCAGGCCAGCACGCTCGCCTTCACCGCGGGTGTCAGATCGGCGTCTTCGAAGATGAGGCTGGGCGACTTGCCGCCCAACTCCTGCGCCACGCGCTTGACCGTGCCCGCCGCGCTCGAGGCGACTTGCGCCCCCGCTCGCGTCGAGCCCGTGATCGACACCATGTCGATGTCGGGATGGCTGGCGAGTGCCGCGCCCACCGTCGCTCCGTCGCCGTAGACCAGGTTGAATACGCCGGGCGGTACGCCTGCCTCGTCGAGTACCTCTGCGAACAGACGCGCGTCGAGCGGCGCGATCTCCGAAGGCTTGAGCACTACCGTGCAGCCCGCCGCGAGCGCCGGCGCGACCTTCGCCGCGATCTGGTTGAGCGGCCAGTTCCACGGCGTGATGAGCGCGACAACGCCCACGGCTTCGCGCACGATCTCGGTCGTGCCGCGCCGTTCGCTGAATTCGAACGATTCCAGTGCGGCGCGCACGCTCTGCAGCTGCGCGAGGCCCACGCGCGCCTGCAGTTCGTGGCTCAACTTGATCGGTGCGCCGATTTCCGTGCTCACCGCACGCGCGAGTTCGTCATAGCGCGCGGTATAGCGCTCGACGATGCGCGTAAGCAGCGCCACGCGGCTCGCAACACGCGTGGCCGACCACGCGGGCCACGCGGCGCGGGCCGCGGCGACGGCGCGCTCGACATCGGCGTGCGTGCCGAGGAGCACGGTACCCGCCACCGCCTCCGTGACAGGGCAAACCATCTCATGAATATTCGCGCCTGGCGCGGGCGCGACCCACTGCCCGCCAATGTAGTACTGGTCGATCTTGTGCACGGCTAACGGTTCCTGTCGATTGGGATGCGCAGTGACATGCGCGATACGTCAGAACGGCTTGTCGCCGATGATCGTTGCGCGCATCATGCGCCGCACGGCCGGGAAATAGTCCTGAATCGCGTAGTGCTGGGTCGAGCGGTTGTCCCAGAACGCGATGGTGTCAGGCGCCCAGCGCAGCCGAACCTGGTACTCGGGAATGGCGGCCTGGCGAAACAGATACTGGAGCAACTCGAACTCGCCGTAGCGGTAGTCGAAACCCACGCGAAACGTCCCCTTGCCCAGATAATTCGCGAGATGGGTCGTGAAGCCTTCGTTCACGTACAGGATCTTTTCGCCGCTTTCGGGATGTGTGCGAACCACGGGGTGCGTCACGGCTGGAAATTTCACGCGATTTGACGAGCGTTCTTCGGACGACATGCGCGAGCCGAATGACGGCATGATGTCATGCACGGCTTCGAGGTCGGCGAGTTGCTCCTTCACGGCCTGGGGCAGTTCCGCATAAGCCTTCGCCATGTTCACCCAGATCGTGTCGCCGCCGCTGCGCGGGCATTCCACGCAACGCAGCATCGACGCCATCGAGGGAATCTCGCGCCAGGACACGTCCGAGTGATAGATGTTCTCGCGCGCCTTCGCGGCCTGCGTGCCGCCCAGCAGGACCAGTTCGGGATGATCGGCGTGATGCGGAAAAACGGGATGCACTTCGAGCTGGCCAAACCGGCATGCAAGCGCCACATGCTGCGCGGGCGTGATGTCCTGGTCGCGGAAGAACAGCACCTTGTGCTGCACCAGCGCGGCGCGCAGCGCGGCGACGGTGGCGTCGTCCAGCGTTTCGCGCAGGTCGATACCGCTGACTTCCGCGCCGATGGCGGGCGAAACAGGGTCCATCGTAAAGTGGGCGTGCGCAGGGGTCCGGCTCGCCTCGGGCGTGGCGATCGCGTTCGTCATGTCTTGTCTCCGTTATTGGGCGCCGGCGGGATCGGCGCTGTCTGATAGGTGTTAACTTAAGGTGGAAACAAATTGCTGTCGTGGTCCTAAAGCAGGAAACGGCAGGAAGCGTTGGTGTGTTGCGCGGTGCTTCGAACGGAGCAAGGGTTTGCCCCGCGGCTCCTCCGTTCGATCGTGCGCTCAGGCGTCCCGATCGTTGCGCGGCCAGCGAAACAACGGTGTTTCCTTGCGCGCAAAGCGCGCCGCCGCCTCGCGCAGATACGGCGAGGTCAACGCAATGGCCTGTGCGCTCGCCTCCGCGTCGAGGAGTGCGCCGAAGTCGCGTTCGAACGTCTGCGCGAGCAAACGCTTGGTCATCGCGAACGCATGCGGCGATTGCGCGCTCATGGCGAGCGCCAGGTCGTACGCTCGCGCGTACAGCGCATCGCCTGGCACCACCTCCAGCACGATGCCCAACGCCTGCGCCTCGTGCGCCGCCAGTTCGCGGGCCGAGTAGACGAGGTCGCGCGTGCGTTGCGTACCGATGATGCGCGGCAGCGTATGCAACGCGCCCAGATCGGGCACGAGGCCCATGCGCGCGAAAGCGAGGCAAAAGCGCGCCCGCTCGCTCGCGACGATGAAGTCGGCCATCAACGCAATACTGAAGCCCGCGCCGTACGCCACGCCATCCACCGCTGCGATCACCGGCTTGTCGAACGTCGCCAGCGCTGCGCACGGCCGCTGGCTCTCGATCATGCGGCGGCGCACGGCGGCCGTATCGGCGGGGCCTTGCATCGCGCTCACGTCGCCGCCCGAGCAAAAGTCGCTGCCTGCGCCAGTCAGGATCAACGCGCGCACCGTGTCGTCGCGGCGCAATGCTTCGATGGCATCCGCGAACGCGGCGAGCGCCGCAGCGCTCAGGGCGTTCTTGCGCTCCGCGTTGTCGAGCGTCAGCGTGGCGACGCCATTTTCTATCGTAGTACTGATCATTTTCGGAAAAATCGAAGATCCGTAAAAGAACCGCCCCGCATGATGCGGGGCGGCGCGTGGGGCTCAGTCTTCCATCGCCTCGACGTAACTCGCGAGATGATGGTCGGTGTCGCCAAGGAGCGGATCGAATATCGTCAGGTGCTTGAAATAGTCGCCCACTTCCAGCTCGTCGGTCATGCCCATGCCGCCGTGGAGTTGCACCGCCTGCTGGCCAACGAAGCGTCCCGCCTGGGCTACCGTCACTTTCGCGGCAGCGAGCATGCGGCGGCGCTTGCGCGCATCGGGTTCGTCCAGCGCTTGCGCGGCGACGTAGGCCATCGAAAGCGCCAGCTCCTTGTGCACGAGCATGTCCGCCATGCGATGTTGTAGCGCCTGGAACGCGGCGAGCGGCTGGCCGAACTGGCGGCGCATGCGCAAATACTCGCCGGTGATCTCGATTACGCGCTCCATCGCGCCAGCCGCTTCCGCGCACAGCGCCGCGATCCCGTAGTCCACGCCGTGCCCGAGCGCGGCCACGCCAGCGCCGGGCGCGCCGATCAGGGCTTCCGCACCCAATGCGACCGCCTCGAACGAAACGTCGGCGGCGCGCTGGCCGTCCATGGTCGGATAGCCGGCCACTTTCACGCCCCGGCTCTCGCGCGGGACGAGGAAAAGCGCGATTTCGCCCGTGGCCGCATCACCCACGCGTGCGCTGACGATGAACGCATCCGCAGCCTCGCCATGCCAGACCAGCGCTTTCGCGCCATCGAGCACGTAGCCGCGCCCAACCGGCGTCGCGAGTGTGCCGACCGCATCGAGCCGGTAGCGCGACGCGGTTTCCGCGAACGCGGGCACGACGACCTGCTGCCCCGTGGCGATCGCGCCCAGCCAGCGGTCCTGCTGCGCGGCACTGGCGTATGCCGCGAGTATCGCGGTTGCCATGACGCTGCACGGAACGACCGGTTCGAGCACCAGCGCACGGCCCAGTTCGCGCTGCACCACGAGCCGGCACGCCGCGCCTTCGCCGAACCCGCCGTATTCGGCGGGCACCGTGAGGCCGAGCACGCCCATTTCCGCAAGCCGCGTCCAGATCGCGCGATCGAAGCTCGCGCCCTCGCGCGCGCGCCGGCGCCGTTGCGCGAACGTGTATTCGCTTTCGACGAAACGACGCAGGCTATCCGCGAGCATTTGCTGCTCTTCGCTATACGTGAAGTCCATGTGCGTGTCCTAAAAGCCGATGATCATCTTGGCGATGATGTTCTTCTGCACCTCGGTCGCGCCGCCGTAAATCGAGGTCTTGCGCATGTCGAAATAGGTGGACGCGGCGGGCGCCGCCCAATGCGGCCCGCTCACGGGGGCATGGGCGCCGGGCTCGAGCCATTGCGGCGCGTAGGGCCAGCCGTGCGGTCCGGCCACTTCCTGCTGAAGCATGGCGATGTCCTGCTGCAGTTCCGAGCCGCGAATCTTCACGATCGATGCCGCGGCGCCGGGACCGCGCCCGCCATCAGCCGTCGCCACGCGCAGCAGCAGCATTTCCAGCGCCATGAGGTTCATTTCGAGGCGGGCGATCTTGTCGCGCATGCGCGCGTCGTCGAGCATGCGGCCGCCTGTGCCGTCCGCAGCCTGTGCCGCGTAATGCTTCAACTGCCACAACTCGCGATAGCAATGGCCGATACCCGCAATGGCCGTGCGCTCGTGCCCGAGAAGATACTTCGCGTAAGTCCAGCCGCGGTTCTCCTCGCCCACGAGATTCTCGACGGGCACTTCCACGTCCTCGAACCATGTCTCGTTCACGTCGTGGCCGCCGTCGAGCGTGACGATCGGCCGGACCGTGACGCCCGGCGACTTCATGTCGATCAGCAACATCGAAATGCCTTCCTGCGGCTTCGCTTCGGAGTCCGTTCTAACGAGGCAGAAAATCCAGTCCGCGAAATGCGCCATCGTGGTCCACGTTTTCTGGCCGTTCACGATGTACTTGTCGCCCTTGCGCACCGCGCGCGTTGTCAGCGACGCTAGGTCCGAGCCCGAACCGGGCTCGGAATAGCCCTGGCACCAGAAGTCGTCGACGTTTGGAATGCGCGGCAAAAATCGCGCCTGCATCTGCGGGCTCGCGTACTTCATGAGCACCGGGCCGATCATCGTGAGGCCGAACGGTAACAGGCGCGGCGCGCCCGCGCCGAGCGTCTCGATCTCGAAGATCAGGCGCTGCAGCGCGTTCCAGCCCGTGCCGCCGAATGCCCTGGGCCAGGTGGGTGCGCCCCAGCCGTGCGCATTGAGTATGCGGTGCCAGCGCACGTAGTCGTCCTTCTCCACCCGCTGGTGCGCGAGCACTTTCTCGCGGATATCGCCAGGCAGGCTCTCCCGCACGAACGCCCGCACTTCTTCGCGGAACGCCTGTTCCGCTTCGGTATAACGCAAATCCATCTGGTGCTCCCAAGTAGCGACGTTACAGCGTACGGGCGATCAGTTCCTTCATGATCTCGTTGGAGCCGCCGAAGATCTTGCTCACGCGCGCATTCACGTAGAGCCGCGCGATCGGATACTCCATCATGTAGCCGTAGCCGCCATGCAGCTGCAGGCATTCGTCGATGATTTCGCAGCTGCGTTGCGTGCACCACCATTTCGCCATCGCGGCCGTCTCGGCGTCGAGCTCGCCGCGCAGCACCTTCGCCATGCAGTCGTCGATGAAGGTTCGCGCAATGGTCGCGTGAGTCTTGCCTTCGGCGAGCTTGAAACGCGTGTTCTGCATGTCCAGCAGGCTCATGCCGAACACCTTGCGCTCGCGCACATAGGCAGTGGTGACATCCAGCGCCTTTTCCATCGCGCTCAGCGCGCCGAGCGCGATGATCATGCGTTCCTGCGGCAACTGCTGCATCAGTTGATAGAAGCCCTTGCCCTCTTCCGTGCCAAGCAGGTTTGCGCACGGCACGCGCACGTCGTCGAAGAACAGCTCGGCGGTGTCCTGGCCCTTCTGCCCCATCTTCTCGAGTACGCGTCCGCGCCGGAAGCCTGGCAGATCGTCGGTTTCCACGACGACGATCGACACGCCTTTCGCGCCCTGCGCCGGGTCCGTCTTGACGACCACGCAGATCAGGTCGGCGAGCAGGCCGTTCGAAATAAAGGTCTTCGAACCGTTGATGACATAGTGATCGCCGTCGCGCGCCGCACGCGTCTTGATGCTCTTGAGGTCCGATCCCGCACCCGGCTCGGACATCGCGATCGCCGCCACGCGCTCGCCGCTCGCCATTTTCGGCAGCCACCTGCGCTTTTGCTCCTCGGTGCCGTAGCGCAGGATGTAATGCGCGACGATGCCGCTATGCACGTTCGTGCCGAGGCTCGACACCATCGCGCGCGACTGCTCGAGCGCTATGATGGCCTCGTGCGCGAACGTGCCCCCACCGCCGCCGTATTCCTCGGGAATGCTCGCGCAGAGCATGCCGAACTCGCCGGCCTTGCGCCACACCTCGCGATCCACATGCTGCTGCTTCCACCAGCGCTCCTCGTGTGGCACGAGTTCGCGCTCGATGAACTTGCGGATCGAATCCTGGAACAGCACGAGATCGTCCGTGATCCACGGACTGCGGTATTCAGCCATGTTCGACTCCTTCTTTGCGAGCCACGTTTTACGGACGGCCGCCGCCGACCACCAGCACCTGCCCCGTCACGTAGTTCGATTCAGGAATGCACATGAGATACACCGCGCCCGCCGCTTCTTCCGGCGTGCCGCCGCGGCCGATGGGAATCATCGCCTCGATGTTCTTCATGAGCAGCGCGTTGACGCCCACCTTGATTGCCTGGCCCGCGATGTCGATGGTCGAACTATTGCCCTCGCCCGCCACCGCCTCGGTGAGGCGCGTCTTGATGAGGCCGAACGCCACGCTGTTCACGTTGACCTTGTAGCGGCCCCACTCTTTCGCGAGCGCCTTCGTGAGGCCGTTGATCGCGGCTTTCGCGGCCGAATAGTTCGCCTGGCCCGCGTTGCCCATCACGCCCGAAACGGACGAGATGTTCACGACTTTGCGGAACACCTCCTGGCCCGCATCGGCTTCGGCCTTGGCGCTTTCGCGGAAGTAGTCGGCGGCGGCGCGCAGGATGCGGAACGGCGCGCTCACGTGCACGTCCATGATGGCGTTCCACTGCTCGTCGCTCATCTTCTGGATCACGTTGTCCCACGTGTAGCCCGCGTTGTTGACGATGATGTCGAGGCGCCCGAACTCCTTGAGCGCCGCGCCGACGAAGCGCGTGCCGAAGTCCGCGTCCGTCACGCTGCCCGTGCACGCCACGGCCTTGCCGCCCGCGGCGACGATCTCGGCCACCACGCTTTGCGCGGGTTCGACGTCCAGATCGTTCACCACGACAGCCGCGCCTTCGCCCGCGAGCTTCAGTGCAATTTCACGGCCAATGCCGCGGCCCGACCCCGATACGATGGCGACCTTGCCAACCAGCTTGCTCATCTTCTGTCTACTCCGTGTGTGTGAAGGATCGTTCAGGCGTCGAGCGCGACGAGCGCCTCGCCTGAAAGCTTGATTTCGCCTTGTGCGTCGCGCGTGGTGAGCGCGACTTTGACGGTGCGCGCCGTCTCGTCACGTTCGGTGACGACGCCGCTGCAGGTAATGGCGTCGCCCACCTGCGTAATCGCCGCGAAGCGCACCGAGAACTCGCGGATGGCCTGCTGTGGCACCCAGTTCGTGAGCAGCCGCCCGAGATATGCCATGGACAGCATGCCGTGCGCGAACACGTCGGGCATGCCGGCGCGGCGCGCGAAGTCCAGATCGACGTGAATCGGGTTGTGGTCGCCGGAAGCGCCCGCGTAAAGCGCGAGCGTGAGGCGCGTGAGCGGCGCGGCGACGAACGGCGGCAACGCGCTGCCTACGGCCAGGTCGTTCAAACGAATCGATTGCATGTTGGCTCCTGCTTCTGCTTTTCTATCAACCGTTGCGCACGACGATCACGCTGCGCAGGTCTGCAACGGGCGCGTCGTCTTGTGCGTTCGTCACACGCGTTTCGCGCACGACGAATTCCAGTGCGCCGCCCTTCTTGCCGTAGATGTCCGCGATGCGCGTTTCGAATGCGAGGCGTTCGCCCGCAAACGCCATGCGGTGATAGCGGAAGCGCTGCTCGCCGTGCAGCACGCGGGCGATGTCGATATTCAGGCGCTCGACGGTCGCACGCGGATTGGGCGATTCCATTTCGAGGCAGAACAGGAACGTGGGCGGCACGGGCAGCGCGGGATAGCCGGCTTCCCTCGCGGCCTCGTCGTCGAGGTAACGGCGGTCCGTCTGGCCGGTCGCCTTCGCGAAGAAGCGCAGGCGGCCCGCCTCGACGAGCGCCGTGTGGCGCGAGATCAGTGCGCCGATATGGCTTTTGTCGATCATCGTCGAGCCTCGCGTTACTGGCGCTCGTAGAGCGTGACCACGCACGCGCCGCCGAGTCCGAGGTTGTGCTGGAGACCGAAGCGCGCGCCCGCGACCTGGCGGTCCTGCGCCTGCCCGCGCAGTTGCCACACGAGTTCGGTGCATTGCGCAAGACCTGTTGCGCCAAGCGGATGGCCTTTCGAAAGCAGGCCGCCCGAGGGGTTCGTGACGACACGGCCGCCATAGGTGTTGTCGCCGTCGAGAATGAACTTCTCCGCCGTGCCCTCGGGCGTGAGGCCGAGCCCCTCGTAGGTGATCAATTCGTTCGCCGTAAAGCAGTCGTGCAGTTCGACGACCTGAATATCTTCGGGGCCGACGCCCGCCTTTTCATACACCTGTTGCGCGGCGGCACGCGTCATGTCGTAGCCCACCACCTTGCGCATGTCGCCTTCGTCGAACGTGCTGTTGCGGTCGGTCGTCATCGCCTGGGCCTTGATGACCACGCGCGTGTCGAGTCCGTGCTTCTTCGCGAACGCTTCCGAGCACACGATCGCCGCGGCAGCGCCGCACGTGGGCGGACAGCACTGCAAGCGCGTGAGCGGATCGAAGACGGCGGGCGAAGCCATCACCTCTTCGAGCGTCACGGTGTTGCGAAACACGGCGAAAGGGTTGCGCGCGGCGTGCTGGCGCGCTTTCACGGAAATGCGCCCGAACGTCTCCGGCTTGATGTCGTATTCCTTCATGTAGGCGCGGCCGCCGCCGCCGAAGAATTGCGCCGCACGCGGCGCGGTTTCGTCGAAGCCTTGCACGTCGAGCATGGTCTTGACGAAACGCTCCATCGGCGTGGGACGGTCGGTGTACGCGCCCTTGAGCGCGCCGGGCACCATCTGCTCGAAGCCGAGCGCGATGGCGCATTCCACAGCTCCGCTTTCCACGGCCTGGCGCGCGAGGAAGAGCGCGGTGGAGCCCGTCGCGCAGTTGTTGTTGACGTTCACAACAGGAATGCCCGTGAGGCCCACGCCATAGATGGCGGCCTGGCCGGAGGTCGAATCGCCGAACACGTAGCCCACGTAGGCCTGCTCGACGAGCGCGTAGTCGATGCGCGCATCGGCGAGTGCTGCCTTCGCGGCATTGGCGCCCATCGTGGCGTAGTCGTCGCTCGCGCCGGGCTTGGTGAACGGAATCATGCCAACGCCGGCTACTACAACCTTGTTGCTCATTTTGGATACCTGATTAAGTGAGATTGCTATTTAACGATGACGATGCCCACCCGTGCGGATCAGCCCACCTGTCGGGACTGGCTCTGCCAGTACGGCGCGCGCAGATCGCGCTTGAGAATCTTGCCGGCGGCCGAAAGCGGCAGCGCCTCGCGGAACTCGACGCTCTTCGGGCACTTGTAGCCGGCGATGAACTGGCGGCAGTGCTCGCGCAGCGCGGCTTCGTCCACGTCGCTGCCGCTACGTGCGACGACCACGGCGTGCACGGCTTCGCCCCAGCGCGCATCGGGAACGCCGATCACGGCGCATTGCGCAACGGCGGGATGGCGCGAGAGTACGTTCTCGACTTCGGCGGAATAGACGTTCTCGCCGCCCGTCACGATCATGTCCTTCATGCGGTCGACGATGAAGAGGTAGCCGTTTTCGTCCATATAGGCGCCGTCGCCGGTATGCAGCCAGCCGTCGCGCAGCGTCTCGCGCGTTTCTTCGGGCTTGTTCCAGTAGCCGAGCATGACGTTCGCGCCGCGCACGGCGATCTCGCCCACGGTATTGCGCGGCACTTCCACGCCTTCGGCATCGACGATCTTGACGGTCACGCCGTAGCCCGCACGCCCGGCCGAGCGGTAAAGGCCGCTCGCCCGCCCTTCGGGGCCGTGATTCGCGGGCGGATTGACCGACACCACCGGCGACGCCTCCGTGAGACCGTAAGCGTGAAAGAATTCGATGCCGGGTAGCGCGGCGAGCGCGGCGTCGAGCACGCCCGCGGCGATCGGCGACGCGCCGTAGTAGATGCGCCTGAGCGAAGAAAGATCGCGCCGCTTGAAGTCGGGATGCTCAAGCACGGCCTGCAGCATGGTCGGCACGAGCAGGATCTCGTCCACGCAGTCGCGCTCGATCGCTTCGAGCACGGCGCGCGGCTCGAAAGTGGGCACCACCACGTGCGTGTCGCCGGCCACGAAATGGCCCACGGCGCGCGCCATCGCCGCCGTGTGGAAAAGCGGCGCCGCATGCAGCGAAACGGCGTGCGCGTAGCCGCGGAACTCCGCCATGCGCGAAGTCGCCGAAGACCACAGGTTCAGGTGCGACTGCATCACGCCCTTGGGCCGGCCCGTCGTGCCGCCCGTGTACATGATGGTCGCGAGATCGTTGCCGCCGCGAAACACGTCTGCCACCGGCTGCGCTTCGGCGATCAGCGACTCGTAAGCGAGCATGCCGGGCGGTGCGTCGCGCTCGCCGGTGTAGACGAGCGTCGGGCGATGCGCAGCGCTCGCCGCGATGTTCCCGGCGAGTGGCAGGAAGTGGTCGTCCACCAGCAGGATGCGCGTGTCGCAGTCGTCGAGCGAATAGACGATCTCGGGCACGCTCCAGCGGATATTCACCGGGTTGAGTACGCCGCCGCCCCACCAAACGCCGAGCATGTATTCGAGGTAGCGGTCGGAATTGAGCGCGAGCATGCCCACGCGGTCGCCCGCGCCCATACCGAGCGACTGGAGCGCGCCGGCTAGCCGCGCCACGCGGTCGCCCAGCTGCGCGAAAGTTTGCGTGCGCTCGCCGAAGCGGATCGCGACTTCCGCCGGGTGTTGCTGCACGCAGCGATGCAGGCCTTGTGTGAGGTACATGGTGTCTCCGGGCTTCCTTATGTCGTTCCGGCTGCGCCGCTTGATCGTCGGTTGGTCGATCGTGGCGCGGATGCCGTGAAGTCGATGTCACTTTAGGCGCGCGCCGGCCTGCTGTCCTGAGCCGAAGGGAGGATTTTAGGACGCGCAGGCGAATCGTTCGAAAGGAGTACGACGCCGGCCAGCCGCTATGGAACAATAGCCCCACGGTTGCACCAGCAACGTAAAAACAGGGCGCGACCCCCTCGCCCCAGCAACAACGACCCGAGTGAGACAGGTCCGCCGCCGCCTAACCCGTGCGGCCCGCGGACCCGAAGGGCGCGCCGCCGCGCGCGCCGCAGAAGGAAACAGCGCCTGTGAACATCGTCGATGCCCACGCCGCAAGCGGCCATCAGAATCCTCCCCGCGGGATCGTCGCGTCGAAGCTGACGCCGCCCGCAGACAGCCCGTCACATCTGTTGCGCACGCAACTGATCGAGACAATTGCAGGCACCCACACGGCGCGCCTCGTGTTGATCCGCGCTTCGGCGGGCTTCGGCAAGACCACGCTCCTGCAGCAATACGCCGCGCACTGCCGCGGCCATCGCCGCGAGGTGGCGTGGCTGCGCCTCGACGCCGCCGACAACGACTTCGGGCGCTTCCTGCTGCATCTCGACGCCGCGTTGCCAGGCACACGCACGCCGCGCGCGCTCACACTCGACCCGGACACGTTCGCGTCGAGCCTGATCGAGCGCGTGGCGGCGCACGGCAAGCCGCTCGCCATCCTGCTCGACGACTTCGAGTCGGTCCAGAGCCCTACCGTGCTCGCCTTCATGCAGGACCTGATCGCCGCCCTGCCGCCTGGCAACCCGCTCGTGGTCGCCTCGCGCGTGACGCCCGAACTCGGCATCGGGCGCATCCGCGCGCGCGGCGAGCTGCTCGACATCAATCCCGCCGCACTGCGCTTCACGCTCGCGGAGGCGAGCGCGTTCATCCGCGAGAAATGCGCGCTGCCGCTGCGCGACGCCGATATCGCAACGCTGCATCGCTGCACCGAAGGCTGGGCCACGGCCATTTATCTGGCCACGCTCTCGCTGCGCACGCGCACCGACCATGCGGCCTTCGTCGCCTCGTTTTCGGGCACGAACCTCGAACTCGCGGAATATCTCGCCGAGGACATCCTCGCCCGGCAATCCGAAGCGTGCCGCTCGTTCCTGCTGGAGACGAGTGCGCTGCCGCAGTTCTGCGCGGCGCTTTGCGACGCCGCCACCGGACGCAACGACAGCCGCGAGATGCTGGACTATCTGGAGCGCGCCAATCTCTTTCTCGTGCCGCTCGACGGCGAGCGCAGCTGGTACCGCTATCACCGGCTGTTCGCGAGCTTCCTGCAGCATCGGCTGCGTGCGGCGCAGCCGGAACGTGAACGCGAGGTGCACGGGGCGGCCGCGCGCTGGTATCTCGACGCGCAACGCCCTGTGCCCGCCATCGACCATTTGCTCGACGCGGGCGACGAAGCCGGCGCGCTCGCCGAAATCGCGGACCACTCGCGGGCGTTGCTCGGCAGCGGCCGGCTGCGCCTGTTGATGCGCTGGCTCGACCGCATCGGCGCCGCGCGGCTCGCCACGCGGCCCGACGTCGGCCTCACCTATGCATGGGTGCTGCTTCTGAACCACCGCTATGCGGACGCCATGCGCACGACGCAGAGCATTGTCGAGGGCAGCCTCGGGCAGCCCAACCAGGATAGCGTCGCCCTCGTGGCCGAAGCGATTCGCGGCGTGCTGCTCGCGATCACAGACCAGGTCGAGGCATGCGCGCAAACGAGCGCCGCCCTGCTCGATCGGCTGCCCGACCGTGCGAACTTCTCGTTCTACAGCCTCACGAATTCGCTCGCGTTCAGCTACGTCTGCACCGATCTCTACGACGAGGCCCGCGGGGTGCTCTCGCGTGCATTGCGGCGCACGCATGATCATCCCTATGTCGTGATGCGCACGATGTCGGAAACCATCGAAGGGATCATCGATCTGGTGCAGGGGCGGCTTGGCACGGCGCTGGCGCGGCTCGAAATTTCGGCGGCCAACGCCACGGCGAACCGCACCGTGGACTCGGGCGGCGGCCGCACCAGCGTGGACGGCGTGCGCTCGCTCGCGCTCTACGAGAAAAACGCGCTCAGCGAAATGACGCATCTGCTCGCCGACGCGCTGCCGCGCGCCAAGCGCGTGGGCGTGACCGACGGGCTGATCGCCACGCATGTGCTTTCGGCGCGCGCGGCGCTCATCGAAGGCAATGTCGAGCAGTGGTTGCGCCTGCTCGCCGAACTCGAACAGTTGGGCCGCGCGGTCGAATCGGACCGCGCCGTGAGCGCCGCATGGCTCGAACGCACGCGCGTCGCCACACTCGAAGGCCGCTTCGACGCCGCCGAGCAGGCGCTACGCGCGGCCACGCTGCACGCGGACTGGGCGCGCCCGGGGGTCTCCTATCATGCGAGCGAGATCGATGAACCGGTGATCGCGCGCTGCCGCCTCGATATCGCGCAGGGACGCTACGCCACGGCGTGCGCGGCGCTGAGCGAAGCCCTCGCGCAGGCGATCGCGCGGCGGCGTCATTGGCGCGCGCTGAAGTTGCGAATCTTGCTCGCACTCGCGCTCGACGGCAACGGCGAGCGCACCGCGGCCTTCGACACGCTCACGGAAGCGCTGCGCATGGCGAGCCACGAAGGCTTCGTGCGCGCGTTCCTCGACGAAGGCGAAGCGCTCATGCGCCTGCTGGGCGCATGGGCCGAGCGCGGCCCCACGCAGATTGGCTCGCTTGGCGTGGTGCCTGCGTTCGTCACGCAGTTGCTGGACGGCGTGGCGCCCGCCCACGCGCGCATGGCGGACTCAGCGGCGGGCGCCGCCGATCTCTCGCCCTACGCCGCAGACTCTCCCGCCGACGCGCTCACCGCGCGCGAGCTGGACGTGCTGCGCATGCTTTCGGCGGGCCACCGCAACCGCGTGATCGCGGAGAAGCTGTTCGTCTCCGAATTGACGGTGAAGTCGCATCTTCGCAAGATCAACGCCAAGCTCGGCGCGGGCAATCGTACCCAGGCAGTCGCCATCGGCCGCGCGAAAGGGCTGATCCCCTGATTGTGGAAACTCGGACAATGAACGATCGCCTACCCGTGAATGACATCCCGCTTGACGTTGCGAACGCCCCCGTCGAAAGCGACGGCGACGCCCCGCCGTCCGGCTTCGTGGCGTTGCCGTTCCGCACGGGCTATATGGGCCAGTTCGGCGCGCTTTACTTCGACGAAGCCCGCGGCGTGATCGGCACGCGCGTGGGCGAGCGCCATTTGAATAATCTGGATATCGCGCACGGCGGCATGCTGGCCACGCTCGCCGACACGGCCATTGGCGCGGCCATGATACGCGCGGCGGGACGCGAACGCCCGGCGGTCACGGCGCATCTGGGCCTCGATTACCTCGGTTCCGTGCGTCCCGGCGACTGGCTGGAAGCGCACGTGGCGCTCGACAAAATGGGGGCGCGTCTGCGCTTTGCCACGTGCCGCCTGATAGTGGACGAGCGCTGCGTGCTCAAAGCCAACGCGACCTTCGCGGTGCTGAACCCGCCGGCCTGAGCGCCGAGCGCGCCACATGCGGACAGCGTGACGCCGCCGCCCCTTCCGAGGCGGCGGCGCTCTGGGTTAGCCATCGTTTATCAGTGATGGCGCTTCACGTCCTTCGCCATATCCTTTGCGGCCTCCTTCAGGTCACCCACGTTCTTGCGTGCCTGGCCAGCTTCCTGCTGGAGGTCCCCCTTCACTTCGCGCGCCGGGTTGTCGGTTGCGCGGCCCACGGCCTCATTGACCTTGCCCTTCATCTTTTCAGCCGTGCCCTTCACCTGGTCCTTGTTCATGGTCACACTCCACGTAAAAGCGACGGTGTGTCGCGACGCTTCGTATAGCGCATGCACTGTGCCCAAGGTGCCCGGCGCGCACGTATTGAGGGACGCAACGTAATACGTCAGTCGTGCGCCATGGCGCGGTCGATCGAGATCTGCGTGGGCATCATGTTGACGTTCGCGTTGTGCATGACCCACAGCGAAAGCCCGACGATCACCGCAATCAGAAACGCCGTGCAGACAAAAATGGCCGTGTTGGCGCGCTGGCTGCGCGACGCGCCGATATGCAGGAAATACACGAGTTGCACGACGAGTTGCGCGGTGCACAGCACGACGATGGCTGCAAGCCCGAAACCCGGCGAAACGACTCGAAACATCACCACGCCGAACGACGCGAGTGTCAGCACGAGCGAGAGCACCGTGCCGATCATGTAGCCCTTGAAGCTGCCGTGCGACGCGTCATGCACGGCGTGATGAATGGCATGGGACTGGCTCACAGGAAACCTCGCAGGTAAACGAACGTAAATACACAGATCCACACGAGATCGAGAAAGTGCCAGAAGAGGCTCAGGCAGGCGAGACGGCGGCGGACCGTGCCGGTCAGACCGAACTTGAAGGTCTGGTGCATCATGATCGCGATCCACAACAGACCCGCCGTGACGTGCAGGCCGTGCGTGCCGACCAGCGTGAAGTACGCCGAAAGGTAGGCGCTCGTGCCGGGCCCCGCCCCATCGGCGATGAGCGTGGCGAACTCGTTCACCTCCATCGCGACGAAGCCCGCGCCGAACAGGAACGTGATGGCGAGCCACACGATCACCTGGCCGCGCCGCTGCGCGTAGAGATTCAGCATGGCCATGCCGAACGTGACGCTGCTCGCAAGCAGCAGCAGCGTTTCGCCCAGCACGTAGGGCAGTTCGAATAGTTCCCTCGCGCCCGGACCGCCTGCCGTCGCATTCGCGAGCACGCCAAACGTGGCGAAGAGCGTCGCGAAGATGAGGCAGTCGCTCATCAGGTAGATCCAGAAGCCCAGCGTGGTCCTGGTACTGTCATCGTGATCGTGACCATGAACGTGGGCGTGAGTAGTAGCAGCGTGAGCCATGGTTTACGCCATCTCCTCGATGTGCTCGGATTGATCGAAACGCTGGATGCCAAGTTGTCTGAAGCGCGCGTTCTCGATGCGCTCGACCTCGGCGGCCGGAACCCAGTAATCCATGTCCTGGTTGTAGGTGCGCACGATGAACGTGGCAATCATGCCGATGAGGCCCACCGCCGCGAACAGCCACATGTGCCACACGATCGCAAAACCAAACAGCAGGCTGAACGCGGCGATGATAAAGCCCGCGCCCGTGTTGCGCGGCATATGGATGTCCTCGTACTTCACCGGCTGCACGTAGGCGCGGCCCGCTTCCTTGTTGTCCCAGTGCTGCTCCATCGAAGTGATCTCCGGCAGCACCGCGAAGTTGTAGAACGGTGCGGGCGAAGCCGTCGACCACTCGAGGCTGCGGCCATCCCACGGGTCGCCGGTCACGTCGCGGTTCGCTTCGCGATCGCGCAGGCTCACCACGATCTGCACGATGAACGAGAGAATGCCGAGGCCCACGAACACGGCACCCACGAGCGCCACCACGAGCCACGGATGCCACTCGGCCACCTCATAGTGATTCATGCGGCGCGTCATGCCTTCGAAGCCGAGAATGTAGAGCGGCGTGAACGCGAGCCAGTAGCCGATCAGCCAGCACCAGAACGACACCTTGCCCCAGAACTCGTTGAGCGTGAAGCCAAACACCTTGGGGAACCAGAAGCTCACGCCCGCAAGACAGCCGAACACCACCCCGCCGATGATCACGTTATGGAAGTGCGCGACGAGAAAGAGCGAGTTGTGCAGCACGAAGTCCGCGCCCGGCACGGCCAGCAGCACGCCGGTCATGCCGCCCACGGCGAACGTCACCATGAAGCCGATGGTCCAGAGCGTGGCGCTGTGATAGCGGATGCGGCCGCGATACATCGTGAAGAGCCAGTTGAAGAGCTTCACGCCGGTCGGGATCGAAATGACCGTGGTCATGATGCCGAAGAACGCATTGACGTTCGCGCCCGAGCCCATCGTAAAAAAGTGGTGCAGCCACACGAAGAACGAAAGAATGCCGATCGACGCCGTGGCATAGACCATCGACTTGTAGCCGAACAGCGGCTTGCCCGAGAACGTCGCAATGATTTCCGAGTACGCACCGAATGCGGGCAGGATGAGGATGTACACCTCCGGGTGACCCCAGACCCAGATCAGGTTGATGTACATCATCGCGTTGCCGCCCAGCTCGTTCGTGAAGAAGTGCATGTCGAAGTAGCGGTCCATCGTGAGCAGCGCGAGCGTGGCGGTGAGCACCGGGAACACCGCGACGATCAGGATGTTGGTGATGAACGCCGTCCACACGAACACTGGCATTTTCATCATGTCCATGCCCGGCGCGCGCAGGCGCAGGATCGTGACGATGAAGTTGATGCCCGAGAGTGTCGTTCCGAGGCCCGATAGCTGCAGCGACCATATGTAGTAATCCATACCGACTGTCGGGCTGTAGCCAAGCTCCGAGAGCGGCGGATACGCCACCCAGCCCGTGGCCGCGAAATCGCCCACGAACATGGAGACCATCACGAGCACCGCGCCCACCACCGAAAGCCAGAAGGAGAGCGAGTTGACGAACGGATAGGCCACGTCGCGCGCGCCGATCTGCAGCGGCACGACCACGTTCATCAAGCCGAGAATGAGGGGCGTGGCCACGAAGAAGATCATGATGACGCCGTGCGCCGTGAAGATCTGGTCGTAGTGATGCGGCGGCAGATAGCCCGCGGCGTCGCCATACGCGAGCGCCTGTTGCACGCGCATCATGATCGCGTCGGCGAAACCGCGCAGCAGCATGACGACCGCGAGAATGATGTACATGACACCAATGCGCTTGTGATCGACCGACGTGATCCACTCGCGCCACAAATAACCCCACTTGCCCGCGATCGTGATCGCGGCGAGCAAGGCAACGCCGCCGAGCGCCACGACGGCGCCCGTGCCCATGATGATCGGCTCGTGCCAGGGAACGGCGTCGAGCGTGAGTTTTCCGAACATGGTGTGATTACTCCGCTGCCAGGATGGCACTACGGTTGAGCGTGAGCGCCGGGGCGCCTGTGCCAGGGACTGTGCTTGGGACCGTGGGGACCGTGCCGCAAATCGGGTTGCCGTGCACGTCGCGCATGTATTTGCCGACCACGCCGTCGAACAGGCCCGGCGCGACGTTCGAATAGAGCGTCACCGGCGTCTTTTCGCCGGGCAACGCGAGCTGTTCGTAGGCCGCGCGGCTCAGCATCGTGGGCGACGCCTTCGCCTGCGCGATCCAGGCGTCGAAGTCGGCGCGGCTCTTGGCCAGCGTTTCGAAATGCATGTCGGAGAAGCCCGGGCCGCTGAACGCCGCCGAGCGGCCCGCATAGATGCCGGGCTCGTTCGCGATGAGGTGCAGCTTCGTCTGCATAGCCGGCATCGCATACACCTGGCTGCCCAGTTGCGGGATGAAGAACGAGTTCATCAGCGACTCGGCGGTGAGGTTGAACTCAACAGGCGTATCCACAGGAATCGCGAGCTGGTTCACGGAGGCCACGCCGTAATCCGGGTAGATGAAGAGCCACTTCCAGTTGAGCGCGACCACGTCCACGCGCACGGGCTTCGTTTGCGATTCGATCGGGCGATACGGGTCGAGCGAGTGCGTCGTGCGCCAGATCAGCACGGCGAGCGTGAGCACGATCACGCAGGGGATCGTCCACACCACCACTTCGATGACCGTGGAATGCGACCAGCGCGGCGCGTAAGTCGCGTTCGTGTTGGAAGCGCGGTAGCGCCACGCGAACCACAGCGTGAGCACGATCACGGGAATCACGACGAGCAGCATCAGGCCGAGCGCGATCAGGATCAGGTTCTTTTCCTGCACGCCGATGTCGCCCTTCGGGGCGAGCAGCGCCATGTTGCAGCCGCTGAGTAGCACGAGCGGTGCGCCCGCCGCGACGAGAGCGGTGCGGCGCAAAAAGCGGGTAATCAGGGGTGGACGGGACGAAGAAGGCGGGCCGGCCGCAGCGGCCTGCCCCGAGCGAGGGTCTGGATTGCGCATGTCTGGTTCCATGGTTGACGTTCGCGCAAACCCATCCATACGTGCTCACTCTACTGCCGCACGAGCGGCCCCGGAGGGCCGCCGTAGAAGCCATACATAGCCTATATGTATGGATTTACGCGCTTCATGCACGCATGCTAGAGTAAGACATGACGCATACATCCGCGACAGAATGACACACGACCAACCTGCCGAAAGCGCCGGCGAGATCAATGCATGGGCCGCGGCGATGCAGTCCGGCAACGGCCCGCGCTACCTGCGGCTCGCCGATTTCATCGAGGGCGCGGTGGCGCAAGGCCAACTGCGCCCCGGCGAGCGCGTGCCCGCGCAGCGCAGTCTCGCCACCCTGCTTGCGGTCGATCTGACCACCGTCACGCGCGGTTTCAACGAAGCCCGGCGGCGCGGGCTGATCGAGGCGCGCGGGCCGCTGGGGACCTTCATCGCCGCGCCGCGCGCCGAGCTGCTCCAGCGCGTGGACCTCAGCATGAATATCCCGCCTGCGCCCGCCGGCCTCGACATGAATGCGCTGCTGCGTGAAGGCATGGCGCGCGTGCTGGTGCGCAGCGACGCCGATCTGCTCATGACCTACCACATGGGCGGCGGCGGCCGCGCCGACTGGCAGGCGGGCGCGAAGTGGCTGCAGCCCATGCTCGGCCACGTCGCGCCCGATCGCGTGGTGGTCTGTCCCGGCGCACAGGCGGCGCTTGCCGCGCTCATCCTCGCCTTCACGCAGCCGGGCGAGGTCATCCTCGCCGAGCCGCTGCTCTATCCGGGCCTGCCGCACGCGGCGGCGCAACTGGGCCGCCGTATCCTCCCCGTTGCCCTCGATGCCCACGGCATGCGCCCCGACGCGCTCGAAGCGGCTTGCCGCGAGCACGCGGCGCGGCTCATCTACCTGAACCCCACGTTGCAGAACCCGACGACAGCGACCATGCCGGAGACGCGCCGCCTGGAAATCCTGAGGGTGGCGCAGCGCTGCGGCGCGCGGATCGTCGAAGACGATCCTTACTGGCGTTTCGTACCCGATGCGCCCGCGCCGTTTGCCCGGCTCGCGCCCGCTCAGGTCTGCTATCTCGCGACGCTTTCCAAGACGCTCTCGCCTGGCCTGCGCACGGCTTATCTCGCGCTGCCCGACGAAGAGGCACGCACACGCCTCGTGACCGCGCTGCGCACGTTTTCGCTGATGGCCGCGCCGCTCACCAACGCGCTCGCCACGCACTGGATCGAGGAAGGCGTAGCCGAGCAGATCTTCGCGGACGTGAAGGCCGAAGCGCGCGAGCGCCAGCGCATCGCGGCGCACACGCTGGGATCGTCGGCGGGCGCGGGCATTCATCTCTGGTACACGCTGCCGCGCTACTGGCAGGCGCGCGAACTGGCCGCGGCCGCGAGCACCGAGGGACTCGCCGTGGCGCCCTCCACGGCGTTCCAGCAAGGCGCGGAAACCGCGAATGCGATCCGCATTTCTCTCGGCGCGACGGGCGGCCGCGAACCGTTGCAGGCGGCGCTGCGCAAGCTCTCGGCGCTGCTCGCGAACGACCGCAGCGCGCAGGCGCAAGTCATCGTGTGACGTCACGTGCCGCTCCCCCTGGCACCGCAATTGCTACGGTTTATCGTTTCCCTTCTTCAGTGCGGCTGCGCGGCCATGCCCACATAATGGCAAAGACGCGGCGCAGCGGCGCAAGTACACTCGTCGCAGCAGGCGGCGACCGGATTCGAGTAACCGCGCCCGCAAGGGCGCCCCAATACGGGAGATACGAGGATGGCAAACGAGCAAATGCTTGCGCAGATGCGCGACAAACCGGGCTTCATCGCCGCGCTGGACCAGAGCGGCGGTTCGACGCCTGGCGCGCTGCGGCAGTACGGCATCGCCGAAAGCGCGTATAGCGGCGACGCCGAAATGTTCCGCCTCATCCACGAAATGCGGGTGCGCATCGTCAGTGCCCCCGCGTTCACGGGCGAAAAGGTGATTGGCGCGATCCTCTTCGAAGCGACCATGGATGGTCAGGCCCAAGGCAAGCCCGTGCCCGACTTCCTCTGGAACGAGCGCGGCGTCGTGCCGTTCCTCAAGGTCGACAAGGGGCTCGAGGCCGAGGCCGACGGCGTGCGCCTCATGAAGCCGATTCCGGGCCTCGACGCCCTGCTCGAACGCGCAGTGAAGGCCGGCATTTTCGGCACCAAGATGCGCTCGGTGATCGAGCATGCCTCGCCTTCGGGCATCGCATCGATCGCCGCGCAGCAGTTCGCATTTGGTGCGCAGATATCCGCGCACGGACTCGTGCCGATTCTCGAGCCCGAAGTCTCGATCAAGGCACCCGACAAGGCCAAGGCCGAGAAGCTGTTGCGCGACGAACTGCTCAAGGGGCTCGACGCGCTGCCCGCCTCGCAGAACGTGATGATCAAGCTCACGATTCCCGATACGCCCGACTTCTATCTGCCGCTCGTCGAACATCCGCGCGTGGTGCGCGTGGTGGCGCTCTCCGGCGGCTATTCGCGCACCGACGCGTGTGCGCGTCTCGCCAAAAACCATCGCATGATTGCCAGCTTTTCGCGCGCGCTCATCAACGACCTCACGAAGTCGATGAGCGACGCCGAGTTCGACGCCGCGCTCGCCGCGAGCATCGACGAAATCTGGAAGGCCTCAGTGCAGAAGGACTGAACCCGGCCTGAACGCTGCCAGAAGCCGCGCCGGGCGCGACGCCCGGCCCCGACACCGATCAGGGATGTGAAAACGGGATGACACGCAGCCGGCCTCATTAATCGGGGCCGGTTATACTTGCGCCTTCTTTTTCTCCTATGCACCGGCCATGAGGCAGTTACTCTGCCTGCTCGTCCTGTTGCCGGGCCTCGTGCAAACCGCGGCCGCGCAGGCGCAGCAGGCGCCCGCTAGTGACATCGTCAGCGCATCGGCTGCGAGCGAGGTTGCTCCCGCAAGTTCCAGTGCAATGTCCGTCGCGGTTTCGAAATACCTCACGCAAAAGTTCGGTATCGCGAAAGAGAAAGCCGCGCAAATCTCACAAGCCGTCACGGGCGCCGCCGAGAAATATTCGCTGCCGCCTGCGGTGCTGCTCGCCATCATCTCGATCGAGTCGCGCTTTCGCGAGAAGGCGCACGGCGCGAATGGCGCGACCGGACTCATGCAGGTGGTGCCGTCGGCGCATCGCAATCTCCTGCACAACAAGGATCTCACCAACCCCGAGGTCAACATCGACGTTGGCTCGTCGATCCTCTATGGCTACCAGCGGGCCGCCGGCGGCGACCTCAACGCCGCGATGAAGAACTATGGCGGCTCGAAAGCCTATGCGGAAAAGATCCGCACGCGCGCCGTGGAGTTCAGCCGGGTGCTCGACACCGCTAGCGCGCCTGCCGCGAGCGATGCGCCGGCGAGCGTCGGACTGGCGGCTTCGGCGGCTTCCGCCTTTGCGGCTGCGGCGGCAACCGCCGCGATCGGCGCATCCGCGCCTGCCGCCGCCCCCTCCGTGACATCGGAGGCCTCCGCACTGGCTGCCGTGCAAAACGCCGCTTCGGCCAACGCGCGCTAACACCGCTTCCTGCTTCGTTTAGCCTGCCTTGTGCGGGATCGGCGCACATGCGATGCGCGCCGAAATCACCCCGAGATCACGATACGAAGGCCGACGTGTGTGGCGAACGTTGCGCACGCATCGATCGGCAGCGCCTCGCCGGACGTGCGAACGCCCCTCGCACGGCGGTGCCGCGAGAGGGGCGTTTCGAAGGCGGAACTTCCGGCGCGCGGGCTCAGGCGCCGCTTGCGGGCGTCTCGCCGTTTTCCGTTTGCTGGACCGCGGCTTCCGGCGCGTTGGACGGGGCTTGCGGCTCTGCGCTGTGGGCTTCGGGCTGGGGCGCGGGTTCGGTCTTCGCCTCGGCCTTGGCGTCGTCCTTGGCCTCGGGCTGGGCCTTGCCCTCTTCGCGCGCCTTGGCTTGCGCCTCGGCCTTGGCCTTCTGACGCGCAAGCGCCGCATTCGCTCGGCCGACGTGCGACGGATCGATGCCCGCGCCCTCCGAGGCCGTGCCGTCGAGCTCGTAGCGCGAGCCGCCCGCGGCCACACGCTCGTGATAGCGCGGATGGTTCACATGGCGCTTGAGCACGGCGACGATCATCGTGCGCTCGTACTCGGGGTGACGCGCGACGAGGTCCTCGGCGACGCCGATCTTGAGCGGCAAACGGTCGCGGAACGCCGGGTAGTGCTTCGCGAACACGTTCCAGACCGTGTTGAGCTGGCGGTTGCGCTCCATGCGCGCCTTTTCGGCCTCGCTCAGATTCGCGGCCGGCGGCTGCTGGGGACGGGCCGGACGGCGGCGCTGCTGCTGCCCGGAACGCTCGGCCGCCTCAGGCCCGCGGGCAGGCTTCGGCTGCTGCGGCCGGCGCGGCTGCTGCGCTCGCTGCCCCTGCTCGCCTTGATTCTGCTCCTGCGCTCGCGCGCCCTGAGGCCGGCCGTGGCGCGAGCGCGCACGCTCGTCCTTGCCGCCGGCCGCGCCAGCGGCCGCCGAACCGTCTCTCGGCGCGCGCGGGCCCTTTTGGGCTTGCGAGCCGCCATGGCCCTTCGCGCCCTTGTGAGCGGGCTTGCCTTGCGATTTTTGCGCCTGTTCTTCGGCTGGCTGGCCTGAGCCGCCCCCCATGCTCTTCTTGATCTCAAGAAGACCTTCCTTGAAGCTCAGGGTACGGCGTTGTTGCGATGCGGCTTTCACGTCCAGATCTCTTCCATATGGAACCGGACGCTATGATACCGAAAACGCGGCCGACCCAACCGGGCAATCGCTTGCCGCGGCCGGTTTTGAGTCCGCCGTCGCGCGCCGCGCCGCACCGCGAATCCACGCGGCGCGCGGCAAAATCCCTCGGATATCAAGCGTCAACACCTTGCGTGCGCAAGGATCGCATCCTTTTTTCATCACGACACCATGACGATTTCGACATCTGCCCCCCGTTCCACCATGCGCGCCATCGTGACCGGCCATACGCGCGGATTGGGTGCGGCGCTCGCGCAATCGCTGCTGCAACGGGACTTCGAGGTGCTCGGCCTCGGCCGCGGCGCACATGCGGAACTGGCTTCCCGCCATCCGGAACGGTTCTCCGAGACCGTCGTGGACCTCGCCGATCCTGCCGCACTCGAGCGCTGGCTGGCGGGCGACGCGCTCGATGCGTTCGCGCACGGCGCGCATTGCGTGCTGCTCTTCAACAACGCGGGCGCCGTCGAGCCCATTGCGCCGCTCGGCGCGCAGGACCCGCTCGCCATTGCCCGCGCCGTGACGCTCAACGTGGCGGCGCCGTTGATGCTCGCGAATGCGCTTGCCGCCACGCCCGCGCTCGGCGCGAGCGCGTCGCGCCGCATCGTGCATATTTCGAGCGGCGCCGCGCGCAACGCGTATGCGGGCTGGAGCGTGTATTGCGCGACCAAGGCCGCGCTCGACCATCATGCGCGTGCCGTCGCCCTCGACGCGCCAGCCGGCGTGCGCATTTGCAGCATCGCACCGGGCGTGATCGACACCGGCATGCAGGAGGCGATCCGCGCGACCGCCGTCGACCAGTTCCCGATGCGCGAGCGCTTCGAACAGCTCAAGCAGAACGGTTTGCTGTCCACGCCCGAAGCGGCCGCGCAGCAATTGATCGACTATGCGTTGAGCGAGGCATTCGGATCGGTGCCCGCCACCGACGTGCGCGAACTCGGCAAGGCGTGAGCGCGTTGCGCAGTGAATGCACCTTGAATGCAGCCACGGAGGCTCCCGCAAACCCTCACCTTTGAATTGTCGCCGTCGCGCTTCACGTGAGCGCGACGCGCGGCCGTACCGCTTTCAGGCGCCGCACGCTACCCGCGAGGACCAGCAATGCGCCGACCGCGAGCACATCGCCCGCGAGCCGTGCGGGCAAGGAAGCGGTGACGTGCGTTGCACGCAACAGCGTGTCGATGAGGTTCGAAGCCACCGCGCCCCCCACGAAACAGACAAGGCCCTGCTGCCCCACGGTGACGACGGCCGGCAGGTGTTGCGCAAGCCATGCTATCCAGCCCTTGCGCACCGCCTGCGCGGCGAGCCAGGCCACGGCGGCGAAGTTCACGATGCGCACGCTCGCGAGATTCTGTTTCATGTAGCCAGGCTGAGCGTCCAGATCGGCGAACAACTGGATGAACGCGAACGTGGCGACAAGCACCAGCGCGAACGCCGTCAACGCGCGGCCCGTCCACGAGACCTGGAACGCGCGCGACACCGGATAGATGCGGCACAGCAGGCCCAGCATGAACATGGCCTGCCAGGCAAACGGGTTGAACGGCCAGATGGCGCCGGGCGCGGTAGGCAAATAACCCACTAGCCAGCACCCGCCGAACCACAGCACGAAGCTGCCCACGAGCACGAGATCGGGCGAGCGGCGCGCAAGCGGCATCACGAATGGCAAGATCATCACGAGCATGATGTACATGGGCAGCACGCCGGCCAGATAGGGCTGGTCGCGAAATACCGCGATATTGGCGAGCATCGTGAACGGCTGCGCGGCGAAGCGCAGATAACCCGACTCCGTCACCAGCGGCGAATCCACCCGCAGCATCACCGCGGCGGCGCCCGACAGCAGCATGAGCGCAGCGGTGCACAGGTAGGCGGCGTAGATCTCGCGCCCGCGACGCCAGAAGCGCCGGTTGGCCGCGCCCTCGCCCTTTCTCCCGGCAATGGCGAGCCAACTCGCCGCGCATACATAGCCGCTCACGAACACGAAAATTTCCGCGGAGTCGCAGAACGCGAAGTTGTGCAGCATCGCATGCGAAAGCACGCTGGAAGGAATGTGATCGAGCGCGATGGAAATCAATGCGAAACCGCGGAAAAAGTCGATTTCGATCGATCGCTTCGCTGTCTGACTCACTGGTGACGACTCCCGTTCGTGTCGAACATTACGATTGAAGGGGTGCGCGACTTCGGTTCGATGAAGCTGTCAGCTTTATGAGTCGTTTTGTAAGGATGCCTGATCGATTTGTCGCCGCACGCACAACGCATGAAAGGATTTCGTAAAAGGCTGCGCCATAGCACCGCCTCACCAAGCGACTTTAATGCCAGCTCGACACGAAATGCGGCTGCGTAACCCATGGTAAGCATTTCACCCACTTCGCGCTTCCACGCGGTCGCGCACGCACGCCCGGACGGTGCGCGCCATGCACGCCGAGTCAGCGCTCGCCCTTTTCTGGTGCCACATCCCGCGGCTTCACGTCTGCGCCATCGCGATATTTCGGCCGCCGCGCCTCGTGAAAGGCGTGCGAAAACCTGCATGTTCCCTTTGCTTGCGTCATGGCAAGTTGACGCCGCGCCGCGCCGAGGGTTCCGGAAATATTCCGAAGATTCGCCGCCGCGCCCAGGGTCATCCCGCCCCCATCTGCGAATTACTTGACACCTAAAGTAATTGGGCCTACATTGACCTTGCAGACTGAACGAAGGAGCGAGCATGCGCATTGTTTGCATGGGTGGCGGGCCCGCAGGCCTCTATTTCGGCCTTTTGATGAAGCGCCGTCACCCCGACTACGAAATCACCGTGATCGAACGGAACCGCCCGTACGACACATTCGGCTGGGGCGTGGTGTTCTCGGACCAGACGCTGGGCAACCTGCGCGCGGCCGACCCCGAAAGCGCGGACGAAATTCTCGACGCCTTCAACCATTGGGACGACATCGAGATTCACTTTCGCGGCAGCGCGATCCGCTCGTCGGGCCATGGCTTCTGTGGCATTGGCCGCAAGCGTTTGCTCAACATCCTGCAGGCGCGCTGCGAAGCGCTCGGCGTGAAGCTCGTGTTCGAGTCGCAGATCACCGACGACGACGTCGCCCATGCGGACCTCATCATCGCGAGCGACGGTCTGAACAGCGCCACACGCCAGAAGTACGCCGCCACGTATCAGCCCGATATCGATTTGCGCAATTGCCGCTTCGTGTGGCTCGGCACGTCGAAACTCTTCGACGCGTTCACGTTCGCGTTCGAGGAAACCGAATGGGGCTGGTTCCAGGCGCACGCCTACCGCTTCGACGACAACACATCGACGTTCATCGTCGAAACGCCCGATCACGTGTGGCGCGCAGCCGGCCTCGACACCATGAGCAAGGAAGACAGCATCGCGTTCTGCGAGAAGCTGTTCGCGCGCTATCTCGACGGCCACGCGCTGCGCTCGAATGCGTCGCATCTGCGCGGCTCGTCGCAATGGATCCGCTTTCCGCGCGTGGTCAATCGCGAATGGGTGCACTGGAAAACCGCGGCCGACCGCAAGGAAACGCCCGTCGTGCTGATGGGCGATGCGGCGCACACCGCACACTTCTCGATCGGTTCGGGCACGAAGCTCGCGCTCGAAGACGCCATCGAACTCGCCAACAGCATGGAAGCTCATCCTGGCGATCTGCGCGCGGCGCTCACGCACTACACGAACGTGCGTAGCGTGGACGTCCTGCGCATTCAGAACGCCGCGCGCAATTCCACCGAGTGGTTCGAGCACGTGGACCGCTACGCGAAGTTCGATCCGGAGCAGTTCGCCTATTCGCTGCTCACGCGCTCGCAGCGCATTTCGCACGAAAATCTGCGCGAGCGCGACGCGCGTTATCTGGCCGGCTTCGAAGCGTGGCTCGCGCAGCGCGCGGGTGGCGAGGCGCGTGCCGTGCCGCCCATGTTCACGTCTTATACCGTGCGTGGCGTGACGTTGAAAAACCGCGTGATCGTCTCGCCGATGGCGCAGTACTCCGCCCATGACGGCGTAGCCGGCGACTATCACCTCATGCATCTGGGCGCGCGCGCCATGGGCGGCGCCGCGCTCGTGATGACCGAGATGACCTGCGTCTCGCCCGATGCTCGCATCACGCCCGCCTGCCCCGGCATGTATGCGCCCGAACATTTACAGGCGTGGAAGCGCATCGTCGATTTCGTGCACGCGAACTCGGACGCGAAAATCGGCATGCAGCTCGGCCATTCCGGCGCCAAGGGCTCGACGCGCGTGGCATGGGAAGGCATCGACCAGCCGCTCGACGACGGCAACTGGCCGCTCGTCTCCGCTTCGCCGCAGCAATATCTGCGCGGCGTGAGCCAGTGGTCGCACGAAGCGAGCACCGAGGAACTGCGCGAAATCGAGGCGCAATTCGTGCAAGCCACGCAAATGGCGAACGAAGCGGGCTTCGACTGGCTCGAATTGCACTGCGCGCACGGCTATCTGCTTTCCAGTTTCCTCTCGCCGCTCACGAACCAACGCACGGACGAATACGGCGGATCGCTCGACAATCGTCTGCGTTATCCGCTCGAGATTTTCAAGGCGATTCGCGCGATCTGGCCGGAAAACAAGCCGATTTCGGTGCGCGTCTCGGCACACGACTGGGTGGAAGGCGGCAACACGCCCGACGACGCCATCGAAATCGCGCGCGCGTTCAAGGCGGCAGGCGCGGACATGATCGACGTTTCGTCGGGCCAGGTGAGCAAGGAAGAAAAGCCCGTCTTCGGCCGCATGTTCCAGACGCCCTTCGCCGACCGCATCCGCAACGAAGCCGGCATCGCGACGATCGCCGTCGGGGCGATTTCCGAAGCGGATCACGTGAACGGCATCATCGCGGCCGGTCGCGCCGACCTATGCGCCGTGGCGCGGCCGCACCTGGCCAACCCCGCGTGGACGCTCACCGAAGCCGCGCGCATCGGCTATCTCGACATCAAGTGGCCAAACCAGTACATGGCGGCCAAAACGCAACTCGAACGCAACATCGAGCGCGAACGCGCCGCAGCGGCAGCCGCGGCCGGCCTGTCGCCGATCGAGCGTGCGCAACGCGCCGAAGGAACCGTGTGAGCATGAACGAGGCAATCCTGAACGATCGTCATGCAGTCGTGACCGGCGGCGGCAGCGGCATCGGCGCGGCGACGGCCGCCGCGCTCCTGCATGCGGGCGCGCGCGTCACGCTGATGGGCCGCGACGCCGCGCGGCTCGACGCCCAGCGTGCCGCGCTCGGCGGCGGCGAGAACGTGGCTTGCGTGAGCGTCGATATCACCGACGAAGACGCCGTGAACGCCGCGTTCGCGCGTGCAGCCGAAACGCTCGGCGCCATCGATATCCTCGTGAACAACGCGGGGCAGGCTCAGGCCGCGCCATTCACGCAGACCGACCTCGCGCTGTGGAAGCGCATGCTCGACGTGAATCTCACCGGCGCGTTTCTGTGCACGCGCGCGGCGCTGCCCGGCATGCTCGCGCGTAAGGCCGGACGCATCGTCAATGTCGCGAGCACGGCGGGCCAGGTCGGCTACCCGTATGTCGCCGCCTACTGCGCTTCGAAACATGGCGTGATCGGCATGACACGCGCGCTCGCGCTCGAGGTGGCCACGCAAGGCGTGACCGTGAACGCCGTGTGCCCCGGTTATACGGAAACGGAACTGCTGCAGGCGTCGCTCGAACAGATCACGCGCAAGACCTCGCGCAGCGAAGCCGAGGCGCGCGGCATCCTCGTGCGCCACAACCCGCAGCAGCGTTTCGTCACGCCGGAGGAAGTCGCCAACGCGGTGCTGTGGCTGTGCGCGCCTGGATCGTCCGCGATCACGGGCCAGTCCATATCCGTTTCCGGTGGAGAAATCACATGACATCGCCCACATCCACGCGCAAGAACGCCACGGCGAAGGCCGCAACGAAAGCGCCGCGCAAGGGCGTTGAAAAGCCGGCCGAGAATGTCGTCGACATGGAAATGAGCACGGGCGCCGACAGCCACATGGGCCTGCGCCTGTGGCTGCGCCTGCTCACCACGACGAACCTCGTGCAAGCCGAGCTGCGCCGCCGCCTGCGCGTCGAGTTCGATACGACGCTGCCGCGCTTCGACCTGATGGCGCAGCTCGAGCGCCACCCCGAAGGTCTGCGCATGACGGAACTCTCGCGCCGTCTGATGGTGACGGGCGGCAACGTCACGGGCATTACCGATCAGCTCGAAAAGGAAGGCCTCGTCGTGCGCGACGTCGCCCCCGACGACCGGCGCGCCTTCGTGGTGCGCCTCACGCCCGAGGGCCGCGCCCTCTTCGACCGCATGGCGGCCGCGCACGAGCAATGGGTGGTGGAACTGTTCGGCGGCCTCTCGCTCGACGAGAAGTCGAAGATGAACGAGCGGCTCGGCAAGCTCAAACAACATCTGCGCAACGGGCTCGAAAGCTAAACACACTGCAATTGCAAAGATCCGGGAGACATATCTTGACGACACGTTCCAGCGCCGAAGCGCTCCTCGCGGGCAACCGCGTCACGCTTGCCGGTTATGAGGCGCAACACTTCGGCTGGTCGGTTCAAGGCCGCGTGGCAACCATCACGCTCAACCGCCCCGAGCGCAAGAATCCGCTCACGTTCGAATCATATGCAGAACTACGCGATCTGTTTCGCCAGCTCGCCTACGCGACGGACGTGAAGGCTATCGTGCTGCATGGCGCAGGCGAAAACTTCTGCTCGGGCGGCGACGTGCACGACATCATCGCGCCGCTCATCGATCTGCCGATGCCCGAACTGCTGATGTTCACGCGCATGACCGGCGACCTCGTGAAAGCCATGCGCCACTGCCCGCAGCCGATCATCGCCGCCGTGGACGGCATCTGCGCCGGCGCGGGCGCGATTCTCGCCATGGCCTCCGACATGCGCTACGCCACGGCGCGCAGCAAGCTCGCGTTCCTCTTCACGCGCGTCGGGCTCGCGGGCTGCGACATGGGCGCGTGCGCGATCCTGCCACGCATCATCGGTCAGGGCCGCGCGGCCGAACTGCTTTATACGGGCCGCTCCGCAAGCGGGGAAGAAGGCCACGCCTGGGGCTTCTACAACCGGATCTGCGAGCCCAAAACGCTGCTCGCCGATGCACAGAAGCTCGCCGCCGATCTCGCGTCCGGCCCGACCTTTGCGCACGGCATCACCAAGACGATGCTGCATCAGGAATGGACCATGAGCATCGACGAGGCGATCGAGTCCGAAGCGCAGGCGCAGGCGATCTGCATGGCCACGCGCGATTTCGGCCGCGCCTATGAGGCGTTCGCGGCCAAAACGCGGCCGGTTTTCGAAGGGGACTGAATTGAACCCTGCCGTTGAAACCAACCTCCACGACGCGCTCGCGTGGCCGTTCTTCGAAGATCGCCATCGCGCGCTCGGCGCGGGAATCGAAGCGTGGGCGCGTGAGCATCTCGCGCACGTGCCGCACGACGATGTCGATGCGACCTGCCGCGCGCTCGTGCGCAAGCTGGGCGATGCCGGCTGGCTGCGCTACGGCGTGGGGGGCACCGCTTACGGCGGCCATGGCGACACGATCGACACGCGCGCCGTCTGCCTGCTGCGCGAAACGCTCGCGAAGCACTCGGGCCTCGCCGATTTCGCGCTCGCCATGCAGGGCCTCGGCTCCGGCGCCATCTCGCTGGCCGGCGACGAAGCGCAAAAGTCGCGCTATCTGCCGCGCGTAGCGCGCGGCGAAGCGATCGCCGCATTTGCGCTCTCCGAACCGGAAGCGGGCTCCGACGTCGCCGCGATGGCGCTCGCCGCGCGCGCCGAGGGCGACGACTTCGTGCTGGACGGCGAAAAAACGTGGATCTCGAACGGCGGCATCGCCGACTTCTACGTGGTGTTCGCCCGCACCGGCGAGGCGCCGGGCTCGCGCGGCATCAGCGCGTTCGTGGTCGATGCCGACACCCCCGGGCTCGAAATCGCCGAACGCATCGACGTGATCGCGCCGCATCCGCTCGCGCGCCTGCGCTTCACCGGCGCGCGCGTGAAGCGCAGCCAGATGCTCGGCGCGCCGGGTGAAGGCTTCAAGATCGCCATGCGCACGCTCGATATTTTCCGCACCTCGGTGGCCGCGGCTTCGCTCGGCTTCGCGCGCCGCGCGATGGCCGAAGGACTCGCGCGCGCCGCTTCGCGCAAGATGTTCGGCCAGACGCTCGGCGATTTTCAGCTGACTCAGGCAAAACTCGCGCAAATGGCGCTCACCATCGACAGCAGCGCCCTGCTCGTCTATCGCGCGGCGTGGCTGCGCGACCAGGGCGAAAGTGTGACGCGCGAAGCCGCCATGGCGAAGTGGCATGCAAGCGAAGGCGCGCAGCAGGTGATCGATGCGGCCGTGCAACTTTGGGGCGGCATGGGCGTGCAAAGCGGCAATATCGTCGAGTCGCTCTACCGCGAGATTCGCTCGCTACGCATTTACGAAGGCGCGACCGAGGTGCAGCAGCTCATCGTCGGGCGTGACTTGCTCAAGGCATACAACGCCGCGTAAGCGCGTGCTGCGCGATGCTTCTCTACGGAACCGGACGAAACATGAAACAAGCCCTTCTTCCCGCAGGCTGGGTCAAGCCGCGCGGTTATGCCAACGGCGTCGCCGCTGCCGGCACGCAGGTCTATATCGCCGGCCAGATCGGCTGGGACGAGAACGCGCGCTTCACGAGCCGCGAATTCGGCGCACAGGCCGTGCAGGCGTTGCGCAATATCGTCGCCGTTCTCGAAACCGCGGGCGGCAGGCCCGATCACCTCGTGCGCATGACATGGTACGTCACCGACAAGAAGGAGTACCTGGCATCGCTGAAGGAAATTGGCGCCGCGTTTCGCGAGCTGATCGGCGACTACGACATCGCCATGAGCGCGGTGCAGGTGGTTGCGCTCATGGAAGACGACGCCAAAGTGGAAATCGAAGCGACGGCCGTGATTCCCGACGACGCGCGTCTCACGCGCCGATAGACCGCCGCCCACGCAACAGAACGATCCGCTCACACAGACAGCCGGAGACGCCATGCAACCCACCGCCCATGTCGATACGTTCGCACGCGATCATCTGCCGCCCGAGTCGCAGTGGCCCGACATGCTGCTCGACAATCCCGACGTTGCCTACCCCGCGCGCATGAATTGCGCGGTCGAGCTGCTGGACCGCGCGATCGAGGCCGGGCACGGCGAGCGCCCGGCCATCTGGTCGGACATCGACGGCAAGCCGCAAGCCACCACGTACGCCGAACTGCTCGCGCTCGTCAATCGCAGCGCCCGCGTGCTGGTGGAAGACATGGGGCTGCAGCCGGGCGACCGCGTCCTGTTGCGCGGGCCGAACACGCTGCAAATGGCCGTGGCGTTTCTCGCGTCGCTCAAGGCAGGGCTCGTGGTGATTCCCACCATGCCGCTCTTGCGCGCGAAGGAGCTCAAGCAGATCGCAGACAAGGCGCAGGTATGCGCGGCGCTGTGCGATGTGCGGCTCACTGAAGAACTCGCGCGCTGCATGGACCCCGCCGACGAGTTCTTTTGCGTAGGCATCAAGCAGGTCTGCTACTTTCACGACACGGCGCCAGGCACGCTGGAAGCGCTCACGGCAGACAAGCCCGCCGACTTCACGGCCTGCGACACGGCCAGCGACGACGTCTGCCTGATCGCCTTCACGAGCGGCACGACAGGCATGCCCAAGGGCTGCATGCACTTTCACCGCGACGTGATCGCGATGTGCGACCTGTTCCCGCGCCACATCCTGAAGCCCACGGCCGAGGACGTGTTCTGCGGCACGCCGCCGCTCGCGTTCACGTTCGGGCTGGGAGGGCTGCTGTGTTTTCCGCTGCGCGTCGGCGCGTCGACGGTGCTGATCGAGAAACTCACGCCGGCGCTGCTGCTCGACACGATCCAGCGTTTTCACGCGACCATCGTCTTCACCGCGCCCACGTTCTACCGGCAGATGGCGGCGCTCGTCACGCAGTACGACCTGGCCAGCCTGCGCAAGACGGTATCCGCCGGAGAAGCCCTTCCGCAGGCCACGCGCGATCTATGGCGCGACGCGACGGGCATCGAGATGATCGACGGCATTGGCGGCACCGAACTGATTCATATCTTCGTGTCGTCCGCGGGCGCCGATGTGCGCCCCGGCTCGATCGGCCGCGCGGTGCCTGGCTACGTCGTGCAGGCGCTGGATAATGACCTGCAGCCGGTGCCGCCCGGCGTGACGGGCAATCTCGCCGTGCGCGGCCCGACCGGCTGCCGCTACCTCGCCGACGAACGCCAGGCCGTGTTCGTGCGCGGCGGCTGGAACCTGCCCGGCGACGCCGTATCCATCGACGCCGACGGCTATGTGTTCTATCAGGCCCGCTCCGACGACATGATCGTTTCGTCGGGCTACAACATCGCGGGGCCCGAAGTCGAGACGGTACTCATGCAGCACCCCGCCGTGGCCGAGTGCGGTGTAACGGGCGTGCCCGACGAAGTGCGCGGCCAGGTGGTGAAGGCGTTCGTCGTCTTGCGCCCGGGCTTCAGCGCCGGCGACGCCCTGGTCGCCGAGTTGCAGAACTTCGTGAAGAGCGCCGTGGCGGCGTACAAATATCCGCGCCTGATCGCTTTTATCGACGCGCTGCCGCGCACCGAGACCGGTAAGCTCAAGCGCTCGGCGTTGCGGTCGATGTGAAACGGCGCGAGGCGGAAGAAATACTACGTAAACCGTTGAATCTTTAACTGTTATGCATCGCGCAGCTGATACCCGATATGCGCAAAATCATGCGCATATCGGGTATCAGCTGCGACTTTGCGCAAGTTTGCGCGCATTTTCCGACAAAATCCGGCTGCCTTTATGCGCAGAATTATGCGCAACTCGCTCAATAACCACCTATAATGCGCACCATGATGCGCAAAAAATTCGCGAACCTCTCGATCTCTAACGTCGAACGCCTGGCAGAAGGCCTGCGCGCGACGCGCCGCGAGCGCAAGCTGACCCAGCAGGCCCTCGCGGAGCAGGCGTGCGTCGCCCGCCGCACCGTCACGAACGCCGAACACGCAGGCAACGTCGGCGTGCGTGAACTCTGCCGTCTCGTGAACGCGCTCGGCTATGAAGTCGTGCTTCGCCCCATGGATACCGTCATCCTCGAGGACCTGAACGACATATTCAGGGACGACGAATGAGTGCCAGCCCCGCATTCGACCTCGAGAGGCTCCTGCGCGAAATCCGCAACCTGGAAGTCCATACGCCGCAGGGACCGAGTGGTCTGCTCGCGCGTGAAAGCCGCTTCGTCTTCAATTACGGCGACGCGCCAGACACGGCCGCCGTCTCGCTCACCATGCCGGTGCGGCGCCAGAGTTATGCGAGCGGCGACCTGATGGGCGTCTTCGCGATGAACCGGCCGGAGGGCTACCTGCGTTTCGTCATCGAGGAACGCCTCGCGCGTTACGGCGCGCCGAGCGACATGTTCCTGCTCTTTCTCGCCGGCACCAATCAGATCGGGCGGCTCACCTATTCCGTGCCGGGAGAGCGCGTGCCGCAAAGCGACGGCGAGCGTCTGGACGAATTACTTTCCTCGCCGTCGGGCCGGTTGTTCGAGCGCCTGATCGACCGCTACGCGCTCGGCTCAGGCATTTCCGGCGTGCAGCCGAAGGCCGTCGTTCCGCTCGCCGCAGAAGCCGCCTCGCGCCCCGCCGAGCACACGGCACTGCCCCTGCGCACGGTGATCGTGAAGGCCGAAGGCGACGACTTCCCCGGGCTCGCGCGCAACGAATACTTCTGCATGTCGGTGGCGAAAGAGGCGGCGCTCGAAGTCCCCAACTTCTGGCTTTCCGAAGACGGCAAGCTCTTCGTCATGTCACGTTTCGACCGCGAGCCAAACGGCACGGCCATCGGATTCGAGGACATGAGCGTGCTCACCGGCAAGGCCAAGTACGAGGGCAGCTACGAGATGATCGCCAAGGCCGTGGACATCTATACGCGCTCGGACCCGGCGCAGAAACGCCGCCTGTTCGAGCGCATCGCCCTCTCGTGCCTGTTGCGCGACGGCGATGCCCACATGAAGAACCTGGGAATCCTCTATATCGATCCGACCGGACCGCGCCGTCTCGCTCCGGTGTTCGACGTGGTCTGCACGGACATCTACCCGGATCTCGACGGGCGCATGGCGCTCAGCCTCAACCGGAGCAAGACGTTCCCTTTGCCGGCGGAACTCCATGCCTTCGCCCGGCGCCTCGGCCTGCGGCAGTCCGAAGGCGAGGACATCATGAGCCGCCTGCACGGCGCCTATCTCACGGTCGCCGAGCGCTTCGCCGAGGACCGGCGATTCCACGAAGGCGACCTGCTCGCCAGGATCCGGCGGGTCGTCGAACGTCCGGGCGTCAAACCCGTCTCGCGCCCGAAACTGGCGCGCTAGGCGCGCGAGCACGGGCAACGCCGCCCGGCCGCCCGCATCAGCTTTCGCCCGTCCCCTGCAACGCGAATGCCATGCGTTTGCCCGCCGCGTCGTAACGGCATACGACTTTGGCGCCCTCTTTCACGCCGCCCTTGAGCATTTCCTTCGCCAGTTCGTTCTCCACCGCCTGCTGCATCTTGCGCTTCAACTCGCGCGCACCGAATTCCGGCCGATACCCCTCCGCCGCGAGGTAATCGATCACGCTGTCGTCGAACGTCAGGTCGATGTCCTGGCTGCGCGCCATCCGCCGGACCTGTTCGAGCTGCAGCCGCACGATCGAGCGCAGCTCGTCGCTTGTGAGCGGTTGGAACACGATGATCTCGTCGATGCGATTCAGGAACTCGGGCCGGAAATGCTGGCGCAACTCGCCCATCACAGCGCCCTGCATCGACCCTTCGGCGCTCGAGAGGAAACCCGGCCCCGAGCGCTTTTGCCCCGAGACCACGTCGGAACCGAGATTGCTCGTCGCAATCACGACCGTATTGCTGAAGTCGACCACACGCCCCTTGCCGTCGGTGAGCCGGCCGTCGTCGAACACCTGCAGCAGCACGTTGTAGACGTCGGAGTGAGCTTTCTCGATTTCGTCGAGCAGGATCACGCAATAGGGACGGCGGCGCACCTTCTCGGTCAACTGGCCGCCTTCGTCATAGCCGACGTAACCCGGCGGCGAGCCGATCAGCCGCGACACGGCGTGGCGCTCCATGTACTCGCTCATGTCGATGCGCACGATGGCGTCTTCGTCGCCGAACACCACTTCGGCCAGCGCCTTCGCAAGCTCTGTCTTGCCGACGCCGGTCGGCCCGAGGAACAGGAAGACCGCCGTGGGCCGCCGGCCGCGCCGCAGCCCGGCGCGCGAACGGCGCACCGCGTCGCTTACCGCGACGATGGCCTGCTCCTGGCCGATCACGCGCTCATGCAGCCGCGTTTCCATTTCGAGCAGCCGCGTGCGCTCCTCGGCGGTCAGTTGCGTGACCGGCACGCCCGTGAGCTTCGAGACGATCTCCGCGATATCTTCGCTCGTCACGTCGGAGGTCACGGTGCCGAGCTGATCTTTCCAGTCATTGGTGGCCAGTGTGAGCGCCTTTTCCTTGTCGGCGATCGGCTCATCCAGCGTATGGGCGCGCTCGAAGTTCTTGCGCGTTGCCGCGTAGTCCTGCTCGCGCCGTAACTGCGCCAGCTCCGCTTCGAGTTCGAGGATCGCCGCAGGCCGCGAGGTGGCCGAAAGATGCACGCGAGCAGCCGCCTGGTCGACCAGATCGATGGCCTTGTCGGGCAGGAAGCGCCCCATCACATAGCGGTCCGATAGCTCAGCCGCCGACACGAGGGCGTCGTCGCGAATGGTGACATGGTGATGCACCTCGAGCTTGTCGCGCAAGCCGCGCAGGATGTTGATCGTCTGATCGACGCTCGGCTCGGAGACGAACACGGGCTGAAAGCGCCGCTCGAGCGCCGCGTCTTTCTCGATGTACTTCTGGTACTCGGAGAGCGTCGTCGCGCCGATCAGGTTCAGTTCGCCGCGCGCCATGGCCGGCTTGAAGACATTGGCGATGTCGAGCCCGCCCTCGCCGCCGCCCTGGCCCGCGCCGACGATCATGTGCACTTCGTCGATGAAGAGCACGAGGCTTTCGCGCTGCGCCGAGATTTCCTCCATCACGCCCTTCACGCGCTCTTCGAATTCGCCGCGATACTTCGCGCCCGCGATCAGCCCGTTGACGTTCAGCTCGACGAGCCGCCGTCCGCGTAGCGATTCGGGCACGTCGCCGTTGAGCATGCGTTGCGCGAGGCCTTCGGCGATCGCGGTCTTGCCCACCCCCGGTTCGCCGATCAGCACCGGATTGTTCTTGCGCCGGCGCGCGAGCACTTCCACCACGGTCTCGATCTCGCTCGAACGGCCGATCACGGGGTCGAGCTTGCCCTCGCTCGCAAGCGCGGTGAGATCGCGGCTGTATTGGTCGAGTTGCGGCGTCGCGCTCGGCCCCTTCGCGGCAGGACGCTCGCGTTTGTCGCCCTGGGCCTCCACGAGCCGCTGCAACACCTTCTGGGGCGTGACGCCGTAGCGGCCCAGCAGATGGCCCGCGAAGCTTTCCGGCACCTGCGTGAGCCCGAAGAGCAAATGCTCGGGCGCGACGTAGCTGTGACCCAGTTCGCGCGAGACCAGAAACGCGCGGTCGAGCACGCCCTTCAGGCGCGGCGAGACGCCGATGCGGCCGTCCTCGGGTGCTGTCGCGCCTTCGCGCTTTTGCGCATTGGCGTCGATGAACGCGCGCACATCGTCTGGCTGAATGCCGAGACGCTTGAGGATCGCCGCGCCTGCGTCGTTGCCCGCGAGTTCGTAAAGCAGATGCTCGGTGTCGACCTCGCGCCGCCCGAACTGCACCGCCCGCTCCGCCGCGCGCTGGAGCAATTCACGCGCCACGTCGCTGAAATAGCGTTCGACGATGGCGCCGTCGCCCGCTTCCATGGCCTGTGGGGCAGGTTCGGCCGCCTGGCCGCCAGCATCGCCCGCGCCGTCTGCCTGCTGCGAGGCGCGAAACAGCGCCTCCAGCGGACTCAAGGTGCGTTGATGCCGCGTGAGCTGCGCGTAGTGATAGTCGCAGACATCGAGAAAACGCCGCCTGCCGTCCTGCAACACGGCGACCCGCACCGTAGCGGGGCGCACGCCGCAGATATCGCAGTTGAACTGAGCCATTTCGTCTCCTTGGAAGCGATGCGCGGCGTGCGCGGATGCGCTGCCCGCGACCAGGAATGGCACGAGCCATGCTCACGCGAGCGCCGCATGAATGCTCTAACGAATGCCGAAGCGAAGTTCAGACGTCATCGTAACGTCGAATCGAACTGCGCGTCGTCAAGAGGAGACGTTTGCTAATCGATGGCGTTGCCTGCGCGGCGTCAAACGTCCTGGCGGGCAGCCGGGCTGGACGCACCGCGGGCTTGCGCCGCCGGGTCGCGTATCCAGGCGCTCAGCAACGTGGACGAAACGGCGAGGATCACCGGTCCGATGAAGAGCCCGACGATGCCGAAGGCGAACAAGCCGCCGAGCACGCCGGAGAGAATCAGCAGCATCGGCAGATTGACGCCGCGCCGGATCAGCACCGGACGCACGAGGTTGTCGAGCATGGCGACCATCACGGACCACACCGCGAGCAGGATGGCCGTGACATGCGCGTCGTGCACGAACAGCCAGATCACGCCGCCGAGCAGCGGCAACGTCGGGCCGATCTGCGCGAGACACAGCATGAGCATCACGGCCGTGAGCACACCCGCGCCCGGCACCCCGGCCACCCACAGACCGATGCCGCCGAGCGCCGACTGCAGGATCGCCGTCACGACGATGCCGAGCGCCACGGCGCGAACCGAAGCGCCCGCGAGCTTGACGGCCTGCTCGCCATAGGCGGGCGCCACGCGAATGGCGAAACGCGTGACATAGTCGGCGGCATGCTCGCCGTTGCTGTACAGAATGCCCGTGATGATGACAGTGATGAACATGTGCATGACGAACACGCCCACTGAGGCCGCGTGGCCGATCAACCAGTGCGCCGCGATCGAAACGTACGGTTCGAGCTGCGCGAGCAGACCGCCGGGGCCGGCGTCCGAAAACTCCTGCCACTTGGCGGCAATGCGCCCGCCCACCACGGGAATGTCGCTGACCCACTGCGGCGGCGCGGTCAACGTATAGTCGGGCAGCTTGCGGATCAGCTCCATGATCTCGCCGCCGTGCAACGCGAGCGTCGAGATGGCTTCATAAAGCGGCAGCACGATCACGACCAGAAGGATCAGCAGCATGACGAGCGTGGCGAGCCAGCGGCGGTTGCCGCAGCGCCGCTCGATGGCTTTCATGGCGGGCCAGGTCGCGACGACGATGGTCGTGGCCCAGATCAGCCCCGGCAGGAATGGGCGCATGACGTAGAGGCTGCCGATCGTCAGCGCGCAGAGTATGGCAACAACGAACAGGATGCGGGCTAGGTCCGGCGTGGCTTGCGGCTTCACGTACTTCTCCTCACGGCAGGGCGCGCCTGATGGCGCCGACGCGCTAGTCTATATCGGATAGGCTACGAATCCCTTTTAAAAGTCCCGCACGGCTGCCGCCCGGAACGCACTCTGGAATAATGGCCCTTTCCCCGACCTTGCAACGAAGAAGAGCCAGCCATGACCGCAACCGATACGAAACTGCCCTGCGTGCTCCTCACCAACGACGACGGCATCGACGCGCCCGGCCTCGCCGTGCTCGAAGCCGTGGCCGCCGAACTCGCGCACGAAGTCTGGGTCGTCGCGCCCGAGCACGACCAGAGCGGCACCTCGCACTCGATCAGCCTGCATACGCCGCTGCGCGTGAGCCGGCGCGGCGCGCGGCGCTTCGGCGTGCTCGGCACGCCGGGCGATTGTGTGGTGATGGCGGTGCGCCAGCTCATGGGTGACGTGCGCCCTTCGCTCGTGCTCTCGGGCATCAACCGCGGCGGCAACCTCGGCGTGGAGACGATGTTCTCGGGCACGGTCGGTGCAGCCATGACCGGCCTGTTGCTCGGCCTGCCGTCCATCGCCTTGAGCCAGACCTTCCGCGACCGCGAGCGCGTGCGCTGGGACACCGCCCGCGCACTCGCGCCGGACGTGATTCGCCGCCTCGCCGCCGTGGCGCATGACGCGCCCGTCTGCCTGAACGTGAATTTTCCCGATATCGACGCGAGCGCGGCGGGGCCGCTCACGGTCACGCGCCAGGGCGTCGGGCTCGTACAGGGCATCGACGTCGTGCCGCAGATCGACCCGCGCGGCATGGACTACCACTGGCTGCGCTTCAATCGCGGCCCGCGCGAAAACGGGCCTGACAGCGAAACGGCCGTGGTGAATTCCGGCCGCGTTTCGGTCACGCCGCTGCATTTCGAGCGCACCGACGAAAAAACGTTCGTCACGTTGCAAGCGGCGCTGGGCGCTGCCGCCTGAACGTGGCTCGATGACCAATCGCAATCAATCGCGCGCGGCGGCCGCCATCGCCCGCGCGATCGCGTCGCGAATGTCCTCAGGAATCCCAATCGACTTGTGAGTGTCGAGCGAGGTGGTCACGATGGTCTGCCGTGCCGCCATGCGCAGCACACCGTCCACGCCCTTGCAGGCCCACGCGAGCGTGAGCGACGCCCCGCCCAGGCGCTCGACGTCGAGCGAGAGCCAGACCTCGTCGCCCATCTTGCTGACCGCCTTGAAATCCACTTCGAGCCGCACGGTCGGCATGCCCACGCGGCGAGCGCCTATCACGCCGTGATAGCCCTCCTGCGGCAACAACTCGTCGATCCACGACTCGACGAGATCATTGAAGAGGACGAAATACTGCGGATAGAACACGATCCCGGCGGGATCGCACTCCGAGAAATGAATCTTGTGTTTGCGGCGGTAGGTGGGCGTCGCCATGCGTGTGTCTCCTTCCATGCCTGCTCGCGACAGCGTCAAATGACGAGCCGCGACACCTTCACGCCTTCCAGCGACACCCCGGCCATGAGCCCCGCGTTGGTCAGCACGAACGCTTCCACGGGGCTCGTCGCGGTCGAGGTATCGACGTTGCCGTTCGCGCCCACGGTGACGAGCGCGACCGTGGCGTCTGCGCCTGCCGACCAGCCCTGGCTGCTCGTGAAATCGTTGAGCGCGACCGGGTTCATGAACGCGAAGATGATGGCCTTGGACTGCGCGCCGATCTGCAGGCCGAACGAGCCCGCAATGGTGCTGTAGTAGCCCGTCGTGCGGCCATCCACGCGCAGCGCGCCGGTGCCATACTGCCCGCCGATCCAGAAGCCTGCCGAGAGAACCTGCGGAAAGACGAGCACCCCGCTCGACTTCGAGATCAGTTCCTGCGACCCGCTCACCGTGCTGAAGAGGCGCGAGAGCGTAGCGTCGACGCCCGCGTCGATCGAATTGCGCTTCGCCGTGTTCTGCGAAGCGCTGTTCTGCGCGCCGAGCGGCGTTGTCGTGCAGCCGGCAAGCGCGAGGCCGCTGGCGGCGAGAGCGGCACTGGAGCTGAGAAGAAATTGACGTCGGCGCATTACGTGGTTTTCCTGTGCAAATGGGGCTTCGGGTGCCCGCGCGGGCCCGATCGTGGACAGCCGGGCCGCGCGCAAAGCGCTACAGGATAGCGCGCATGGCCGTCGCCGGGGCAAACCCGCGATCCGGCGCGTGGGCCCCGGCCGCCTGTGGCGGCCATGACCGCTCATCCTTGGGGGTATAGGACCATGCAGCGGGCATCGAGTTCGCGCGAAGATGTAAGGAAATCCCCAGCCGCGGGCTTCGATGCAACGCAACAGCGTCCGCTTCCCAAATTCCTTCGATATCGCCAGGACGATCCCCGCCGCCAAATTGTGAACATGCCAGGGAGGTCTGTGTCGCCATGCTGTTCCTGCGCCCACGGCCGCGACATCGCACCGCGCTTATTGCCCCCCTCAGGGCGGCGGGACCGTGTGCGCAAACGCGAAAGGCCGTGTTAGACTCCGCCGCGCAATCATTCTCATTCTCATGAATTCACGCAAGCGTTCACTGCTGACCGCATGGCTTGGCCTCGTCGCCATGTGGCTCATCGTGCTTGCGCCGCTCGTGAGCCAGCTCGTCGCCGCACAGCACGCGCACGAGCCGGACGCCACGCTCTGCTCGGCCATGCAGCCGGCGCAGGCCGGTAGCGCGCCGCATCTTTCGCACGACGATGCATTCGGCGCCTGCGGCTACTGCCATCTGCTCGAGCATCATGTGGCGATGCCTTCGGTCGCCGCGCCCGCTCCGCTGGGCGCCCTCGCGCTCGCGCGCGAGACGATCGCGCCGCCCGTCACCCACGACCTCCCCTTAGGCGCCTTCCCTTCGGGCAGGCCGCGCGCCCCACCCGTCTTTTCCTGAGTTACGCCTTCACCGGCCGGCCGATCGCGATCTGATTGCGTGCGACGAGCACGCACGACGCGCGCGGCTGCTCGATTCCCGTTTTCAGGAAAGCACCTCATGTCCACGCTCACCACGCGTGGCGCTGGCGTTCGCTCGCGCGAACGCGCAACGCCGCGTGCGCTGCGGCACGCCGGGCGCCTCGCGCTCGTCATGCTGCCGCGCGTCTTGCCGCTGCCTCTCGTTGCCCCCATCGCCGTTCATGCGGCCCAGGCTGCCGAGGCGCAACCGGCCGATGCTGCTTCGGCAGCCACGCTGCCCACCGTCAAGGTCAGCGCCACCGCTGGCAGCGCCGCGGCGCCCGCCGTCGACCCCAACCTGCCCGCGACGGTGGAAACCGTCACGCCCGCGCAGTTCTCGAACTGGAACGTCGTCAACACCGAAGACGTGCTCAAGTACCTGCCCAATCTCGCCGTGCGCAAGCGTTACGTGGGCGATCTGAACTCGATCATCGCCGTGCGCGGCACGAGCAATACGCAAAGCGCGCGCGGCCTCGTCTATGCCGACGGCCTGCTGCTGTCGAACCTGCTCGGCAACAGCTACAGTTTTCCGCCACGATGGTCGATGGTGTTCCCCGACCAGATCCAGCAAGTGGATGTGATCTATGGGCCGTATTCCGCGCTCTATCCCGGCAACTCGCTCGGCGCCACCGTGCTCATCACCACGCGCATGCCGAAGGCGTTCGAAGCGACCGCGGACGTGAAGGCATTCACCCAGCATTTCAGCCTCTACGGCGTGAACCAGAACTTCAACGGCAGCGAGATGAGCGCCTCGATCGGCGACCGCATCGGCAAGTTCTCATATTTGCTTGGCGTGAACCACCTGGAGAACACGAGCCAGCCGCTGCAGTTCGCCACGCTTGCGCAGTCGACGAAACCCGCGCAGCCGGGCGACGTGCCCGTGCGTGGCGCCTACTTCTACAACAACCAGACCAACACGCCCACGGCCGTGCTCGGCGTGAACGGCGAAGGCATGCAGCACACGGTGCAGGACCAGTTCAAGCTGCGCATGCAGTACGACTTCACGCCCACCGTGCAAGGCGGCGTGACGCTCGGCTACTGGCATCAGACCTATAACAACGCCACCTCGACCTTCCTTTACGATGCGAACGGCAACCCCGTGTACAGTGGCAAGGTATCGATCAATGGCTACGAGTACACTATTCCCGCCGCCGCGTTCGCGCCGAGCCGCGGCTGGAGCGAGAACTGGCTCTACGGTGCGACACTGCGCACGCATCAGGCCACCGGCTGGAATGCGGAAGCCGTTGCTTCGTACTACGACGTAAGCAACAGCGTGGCGCGCACGGCGAATGCGGGGGGACCCGGCAACGGCCCCGGCGTCATGACGCTCGGCGACGGCACCGGCTGGAAGACGCTCGACCTCAAGACGACGTGGACGCCCGCCACCCCCGACGCCGGGCTCGCCGCCCACTGGCTCACGTTCGGCTATCACTACGACGACTACGCGCTCGACAACCGCACCTACAACACGCTCGCGTGGCGCGACGGCGGCGCGGACAGTTTCGCCAACGCCTTCGCGGGCAAGACCGAAACCCAGGCGCTCTACGCACAGGATGCCTGGCGCTTCCTGCCGCGCTGGAAGCTCGTGTACGGCGTGCGCTACGAAAACTGGCGCGCCTTCGACGGCTATCAGGCGCTCGGCAGCGTGAACGTGCCTTATGCGAACGTGGGCGACCATCACTTCTCGCCGAAGGCTTCGCTCTCGTTCGACGTGACCGACGACCTCACGCTGCGTGCATCGATTGCGCGCGCCTACCGCTTCCCGACTGTGAGCGAGCTGTTCCAGGGGCAGGTGAACGGCTCGTCCATCGTCAACAACAATCCGAACCTGCGCCCCGAGGACGATCTCTCGAAGGAACTGAGCGCCGAATGGGCGCACTGGAACGGCCTCTTCCGCTTGACGCTCTTTCAGGACGACGTAAAAAACACGATCTTCAGCCAGACCGATACGACGGTCATTCCGAACGTCACGAACTTCCAGAACATCGGCAAGGTGCGCTCGCGCGGCGTGGAAACGAGCTATCAGGGCGAAGACGTCATGCTGCGCGGGCTCGATCTCGCGGCGAGCGTGGCGTATACGCAGTCGAAGATCCTGGAGAACGCGCAGAATCCGGCGAGCGTCGGCAAGTACTTCTACCGCATTCCGCTGTGGCGCGCGAATCTCGTCGCGACCTACCGCTTCGATGCACGCTCCGCGCTCACGCTCGCCGCACGCTACTCGGGGCGCCAGTACAACACGCTCACGAACACGGACACGAACCCGAACGTATTCGGCGGCACGAGCACCTACACGGTCGCCGACGTGAAGTACACCTTCCGGCCGACGAAGAAGAGCGAGATAGGCGTGGGCATCGACAACCTGTTCGACGCGCGCTACTTCGTCTATCACCCGTATCCCGGCCGCACGTACTACGTCGAAGCGAAGCTCGGCATTTGAGCGGCGCGCTCGCGGCCTTCGCTTCCGTGCGCGTTTCCGTGCGCATTTTCGTCTGAATCATCCATGCATTCGAGCCTTGCCGGCTCGACAAGGAGTCCCCGATGTCTACCATCTCCGACCCGGTGAGCGCGCCGCCTGCCCGCGCGGTGCAGCCCGGCTACCGCACGCTGTGGCGCTGGCATTTTTACGCAGGCCTCTTCGTCATGCCCCTCCTGCTCGTGCTCGCCATTACGGGCACGATCTACTGCTTCCAGCCGCAGATCGAACCGCTGCTTTACCCGCATCGGCTGGTGGTCGCGCCGGCGGCTACACCGCGCCTGCCCGTGGATGCGCTGCTGGCCCGCGCGCGAACCGCGCTGCCGCCGCGCGCGCGTGCGCTGCGCGCGCACGTCGAGTCGAATCCCGCGCGCAGCGCCGAATTCGTTTTCGCTCTGCCCAGTGGGACCACAGAGAGCGTCTACGTGAATCCTTACGATGGCGCGGTGCTCGGCACGCTCGACGTCGATCGACGCTTCATGCAGGTCGACCGCATGCTGCATCGCAAGCTTCTGCTCGGCAAGCCCGGCGAGCTGCTCATGGAGCTGGCCGCCTGCTGGACGCTCGTGATGCTCGCCACCGGCATTGCGCTCTGGTGGCCGGGCGCGGGCACGTCGTGGCACGCCGCGCTGCTGCCTCGCTTCGGCGCGCGCGGACGGCCGTTCTGGAAGAGCGTGCACGCGAGCGTCGGCATCTGGCTCGCCGTGGGCGCGCTCGCGTTCGTGCTGAGCGGCTTGCCGTGGACGGGCTCGTGGGGCAAGCAGTTCAAGGCGCTCGCCACGCGCTCGAGCCTCGGTGCGCCGCGCGGCGCGTGGGGTGGCGGCCTCGCGCTGAAGTCGGCCTTGCCGGGTGCGCCGGCCGCTGCCGCTGCCGCAGCAGCCAGCGGCGCAGCGGCGAACCCTCCCGCAAGCCACGCCGACCAACAGGAACACGGCGGAGAGCACGCGGGCCACGACATGGCGTCGATGCCGGGCATGGTGATGGACGACATGCCGCTGCCGCTCGTGCCCTGGGCGGTCGGCGCGGTTGCTGTGCCGCACTCGCCCGACGCGTCAAGCGCACCGCAACACTGGACGCTCGCACAGGTCGTCGCCCAGATGCGCGATCTCGGCGTGCGCGACGGCTACGACATCGTGCTGCCCGCCACGCCCGATGGTGTCTACACAGTCTCGTACTTTCCGCCCGATCCGAAAGCGGAGCGCACGGTGTATATCGACCAGTACAGCGGCGCCGTGCTCCGGGACATTCGCTATGAGGATTACGGCGCAGTCTCGCAAGCCATTTCATATGGCACGTCGCTGCACATGGGCCGCTACTTCGGCCTCGCGAACCAGCTGATCTGCGCGGCCATTTCGCTGGGCCTCGGCGCGCTCGCGGTGACCGGCTTCGCGATGTGGTGGATGCGCCGTCCCGCTCGCGCGAAGGGCGCATCCAGCGCACCGCGCATGCTGGGCGCGCCGTCACGCGAGCGCGCCGCGGCCCCGCTGCGCGCATGGAAGACTGGTCTCGTGCTGCTCGGCATCGCGTTTCCGCTGATGGGCGCGACGCTCGTGGCGGTCTGGCTGTTCGACCGCGCAGCCTTCCGACGCGCCTAGAAGCTGTCGTCTTGCCGGCATCGGCGGCTGCGGCGGCCCTGCGGTAATCTGTGGACACAATTGCGTCTGAACCTGGCTGCGCCAAACGGTTTCAAACGTATATATGTGGAGATTATCGTGTTGCGGCTAATTTCAGCGCTAGGCGCGGCCGCGGTGCTCGCGGGCTGCGCGGTCGCGCCGTATCCCGGTTACCCGGGATACGGCTATGACTACGGCTACCCCTATTACTCGGGCTATCCGTACGCCTACGGTTACGACTACTACCCCGGCTATTTCGGCGGCGGCTATGGCGGCATCGCCATCTGGGGCGGTGGCGGCGGATGCTGCTATCACCACGGCTGGCATGGCTGGCACGGCGGCGGCCATGGTGGCGGCTGGCACGGCGGCGGTGGGCACGGCGGCGGCGGGGGCTGGCATGGAGGCGGAGGCGGCACGTGGCAAGGCGGCGGCGGTGGCATGGGAGCCGCCGGCGGCCACGGCCACTAACGGATCACCGCGCGATCACGGCGGGACCGCTCTGCTGAAGCGGCCCCCGCTCCGTGCGCGCAAGCGCGGCGCCGCGCTTACACGCGCCCGTTCACGGGAATCAGCGCTCCCGTGATCGCCTGCGCGTCCGCGCCCAGCAAAAACGCGATCACGGTCGCGATCTCGCGCGGCTGCACCCAGCGCGTGAAATCGGCGTCCGGCATGTCGGCGCGGTTTTGCGGCGTGTCGATGATGCTCGGCAAAATCGCGTTCACCGTCACACCCTTGTCCTTCAGCTCTTCCGCGAGCGCTTCCGTCAAGCGCGCCACGCTCGCCTTCGACGCCGAATACGCGCCCATGCCGAGCCCCGCCTTGAGTCCCGCGCCCGCACCGATGTTGACCACACGCCCCGCGCCGCTCTGCACGAGATGAGGCAGCGCAGCCTTCGACGCATTGAGCGCCGTCTTCACGTTCAAATCGAACATCAAATCCCACGTGCGCGCGTCGCCGTCGCCGATGGTTTCCCACCGGAACGCGCCAGCCACGTTGACAAGCGCATCGAGCCCGCCCAGCTTCCCGTGCAACGCGCCGAACGCAGTCTGGGCCGCGTTCGCGTCGACGAGATCGACGCCGCCCATGCACAGCGCGCCCGCGAGCGCGGCGGGCAGCGCCGCCGCTTCGGGGGCCGCGCCGCGGCCGATCAGCGCCACGCGGGCGCCGCGTTCGGCCAGCAATTGCGCCGTTGCCAAACCCAGGCTGCCGAAGCCGCCCGTTACCGCGACCACTTTGCCGTTCAAAGCGTTTTCCATGTGCTTATTCCTCGCCTTCCCTCACTAACCTGAATTCGATGCGGCCCACCTGATCGATGCCGGCGCCGCTGGCGCCACGTTACGCGAGGCGCGGCCTTCCATCAACCCGCGCTCGGGCGTCCGTGTCAGGCATCCGTGCGTACCGTGGCGAGCGTGCGCTGCTTGCGCAGGTTCTCCGTGGTGTCGCCGCCGCCGTCCGCGCGCCAACCCGGCGGCAGGAAAACGTAGCGCACGGCGGTCCAGAGATTCTTCGCCATAAAGACGTCGCGTGCGAGCGTCGCCCAGTGCTCCAGTTCGACGACGAACGGATTGCGCGAGCGCACGGGCGTCACGAGGCCGTAGCGGCAAGGCTCTTCGGCACGTTCTTGCACATAGGTGCCGAACAGGCGGTCGAAAACGATCAGGACTCCGCCATAGTTCGCATCGAGATAGTCGACGTTCGAAGCATGGTGCACGCGGTGGTTAGACGGCGTGTTGAACACGTACTCGAGCCAACCGAGCTTCGGAATCCACGTGTTGTGCAGCCAGAACTGATAGAGCAGGTTAAATGAGAGGATGGCGAGCACGACTTCGGGCCGCACGCCCAGGCACACGAGCGGCGCGAAGAACATGGCCGGGCCGGTGAGCTTGCCGGTCCACCCCAGCCGGTAGGCAGACGAAAGCGTCAACTGGTTCGGCGAATGGTGCACCGCATGCGTGGCCCAGAAGAAGCGGATGCGGTGCGACGCGCGGTGATACCAGTAATAGCAGAACTCCTGACCGATGAAGACCAGCAGCGCGAGCGCAACCGTGTCGATATTCAGCGTGAAGAGGCGATGCTCCCATGCGAAATCGAAGATCGGCGTGGCGAGCGAAAGCGGCAGGAGCGCGAAGAGCTTGCGGCCCGCGAGGTCGGCGAGCGAGAGCCAAACCTCAGACCAATCGAAAGCCGCCTCGCACGCTGCATCGCGGCGCTTCCTGAAGGTGAGCACGCACGCCTCGATCAGCGAGACGGCAACGACGAACAGCGTGACATACAACGCGAGTTTTCCTGTGGTGAGCATGATGGATCGTGTGCAATAGGCGCGTCTTGCGCGGTGAAGAAAGACGCGTGTTGCACGCAGGAGTCGCGGCAGCGCGTCGGATGAAGGGCACTGTAGTGGCGCGCAGCGCGAAAAACCACGCGCCAAGTATGTCGGGATATGTCACGCGCCCGGCGCGCGAAACACGCCAATACGCCTGCCGCGCCGCGCGCGCGGGGGGGTCGCGCCAGAGGCCTCGCGGCGTGTAACACGGCGACATGGTTTATGACGCGACTTGCGCAGGGCCCAGCCCTATAGTTCGTTCCGCTGACACGCCGCAGCGTGCCCCCGAAACGAACCGCAAGGACCTCTGATGAAAACGCTCCCCCTCGTCGTCGCCGCGCTCATCGGCTTCGCCAGTGCCCCCGCCTTCGCCGGCTGGTCCGGCCACGGCACGGCGTACACGCCGCACGGCACGTACAACGGCGCGCACTACGGTTCCTGCAGCGGCGGCACCTGCTCGCATGCGGGCGGCGTGGCCGGTCCCTGGGGCGGCGTCGCCACCAACAGCGGCTCCGTCACGCGCACCGCGCCGGGCCAGTTCAGCAACACCGGCACGGCCTACGGCCCGAACGGCCGCTCGGTCCAGCATTCGGGCGATACGAGCTGCGCGGGCGGCACCTGCTCGCACACCGGTTCGCTCAACGGCTCGGATGGCCACAGCGCGAGCACCTCGGGCAGCGTGACGCGCACGGCGCCGGGCCAGTACTCGTCGACGGGCACGGTCACGACCGGCAGCGGCAACACCTACGGGCACTCGGCGTCCACGGCCTGCGCGGGCAACACGTGCAATCGCTCGGGCACCGTCACCGGCACCCAGGGTGGCAGCGTCTACCACTCGGGCAGCGCTACGGGCGTCGGAACCGGCGTGGTGACCACCGGTGGCGGCACGACCGTTGTCCACGGCGGCACGGTGACCACCGGCGGCACGACGGTCGTGCATGGCACGGTGTCGACCGCCGGCACGGTCACGACCACGGGCACGACGGTCGCCGTCGTGGGCGTCCCGGCCCCTGCGCCGGCACCGGTCGTCGTCACGCCGCCGCCGCCCAGCACCACGGTCTATGTCGCCCCGCCGCCGCCCGCCCCGAAGACGGTTGTCCTCGCGCCGGCACCTGCACCGCAGACGGTGTATGTCGCGCCAGCCGCACCGAAGACCGTCTATGTCGCGCCAGCCGCACCCAAGGTCGTCTATGTCGCACCAGCCGCACCGAAGGTCGTCTACGTAGCGCCGCCGGCGCCCAAGGTCGTCTACGTGGGCCAGCCGCTGCCGCGCGCCGTGTACATCGCGCCGCGCCCCGCCGTGTGGATTCCCGGCCACTGGGTCGGCCGCGTATGGGTGCCCGCCCACTGGGCCTGACCCTCGCCGGCGGCTGCGGTTTCGCTTGATCCGCAGCCGCCCGCCTCTTTCGCTTTATCAACCGGCCGGCAAGCTACGTCGGCCACCTCACGGAGAACACCATGAAGAAGATGATCGCTGCCCTCGTTTTGTGTATCGTTTCAGCAGCGGTTTGCGTGCCGGCATCGGCTCAGGCCTTGCCAGGCGGTTCGGGCGCCACCAGTGCCACCAGCGGCGCCCGCGTCGAACGCATGATGGCGCAACTGCAAGGGCGTTTCGCCGCCGCTAACACGACGCACGACGGCAAGCTCACGCGCGAACAGGCGCAGGCGGGCATGCCGAAGGTCGCGCAGCACTTCGACGAAATCGACACGCAAAAAGCCGGCTTCGTCACCCTCGCGCAGATCGAGGACTTCATGCGAGCGCGCGCAGCAGCCCGATGAACGCCGGAGGCGTCACATGGAGCAGGCAAACAGGATCATCGTGCTCGACGACGAAGCCGAACTGCGCAACATGCTGCAGCGCTTTCTCACGAGCCAGGGTTTCGAGGTGCGCGCTGTCGCCGACGGCAAGCGCCTCGACCGCCTGCTCCAGCGCGAACCCTATGACCTGCTCGTGCTCGATCTCATGATGGAGCCCGAAGACGGCCTCACGGTATGCCGCCGCCTGCGCGCCGAAGGCCAGACGCTGCCGATCCTCATGCTCACCGCGAAGGGCGACGCCGCCGACAAGGTGATCGGCCTCGAAACCGGCGCCGACGACTACCTCGCCAAGCCGTTTCTTCCGGACGAACTGGTCGCGCGCATCCGCGCCCTGCTGCGCCGCCAGAAGATGGCCTCGGGCGAGCCCACGGTCACCTCGCAACAGCTACGCTTCGGCGACTTTCAGTTCGACGTTGGCAAACAAACGCTCTACCGCGACGGCGCGCCCATCGAGGTCCACTCGGCGCAGATGCTGCTGCTCCATGCGCTCGGCTCCTCGCCGAACCGCGCCGTGAGCCGCGAGAATCTGCTCGCCCGCGCACGCGGGCGCGACCATAGCGCGCTCGACCGCAGCGTGGACGTGCAGATCCTGCGGCTGCGCCAGATCGTCGAGGACGATCCCGCCAAGCCGCGCTTCATCAAGACCGTCTGGGGCATCGGCTACATGCTGGTGGCCGGCGTCGAAGCGTAATGCGCTTGCGCCTGCCGCGCTCGCTGCTCTCGCGCAACATCGCGCTGCTGGTGGCGCTCGTCGCGCTCTCGCAGATCTGCTCGCTCGCGGTCCTGCTGCACTACGTGCAGCGCCCGCGCATCGAGCGCGCCTCGATCATCTTCGCCGATTACGTCAAGCTGCTCGATACCACGCTCGCCGCCATACCGCCCGACGAAGGGCGCGCGGCGGCCGCGCGGTTCGATGCGCGCAGTGCAGCGCCGCCACAAGCGCCTGCCGAAACCCACCCGAGCCTCGTCGACTTTTTCCGCACCTGGCAGCGCGACGTGTTCGTCGAAGCGCTGCAAAGCCATCTGCCGCCCGAGCTGCTGGTGCGCTGGGACGCGAGCCACGACGAGACCGAACCCGCAGCGGATGGCGAAGCCGCGCAGGAGCGCCTCTGGATCCGCCTTCACGCAGCGGGCGAACCGATCTGGATCGCACTGCCGGTGACCGCCGACGCGCGCGCGAGCGGCATCACCACGGCGTTGATCCTCTCCGCCGCGCTCGCGTTGCTCGCCGCGTTCACCGGCTACCTGTTGCAGCGCCACATCAACCGGCCGCTGCGCAAACTCGCGCGCGCGGCGCGGCGCGTGAGCGCCGGCGAAACGCCGCCGCCGCTGCCGACCAATGGCCCGACCGAAATCGCCCAAGTGAGCCGCGCCTTCAACCAGATGACTGAAGCGCTGAAGCAGGCCGAGACCACGCGCGCGCTGATGCTGGCCGGCGTCTCGCATGACATCCGCACGCCGCTCACGAAACTGCGCCTCGCGATCGCAATGGCGCTGCCGCGCGGCAGCAACGACGCGCTCGTGGCCTCGTCCGAGAGCTATCTGGACCAGATCGACACGATCCTTCAGCAGTTCATGGACTACGCCGGCAGCGGCGAGCGCGAAGCACCGCAAGCGGGCGACCTCAACGCGCTCGCAGGCCAGCTCGTCGCCGACTTCGCGGGGCTCGGCCATGAATTCGACTTCGACGAAGGCGAGTTGCCGGTGTTCGCGTTCCGGCCCATCGCCGTTATGCGTCTGCTGATGAATCTCATGCAGAACGCCGTGAACTATGGACGCACAGGTCTGACGATTTGCACCTGGCGCGACGGCGATACCGCCTGCGTGATCGTTGCCGACCGCGGCAACGGCATCCGCGCCGAGGAGCTGGAGCGCCTCAAATCGCCCTTCAGCCGCGGCGCGAACGCCCGTACGCATTCGGGCGGCTCGGGCCTCGGGCTTGCCATCGTCGAGCGGATCGCGCGGCTGCACGGCGGCTCGCTCACCTTCCGCGACCGCGAAGGCGGCGGCCTCGAAGCCGTCGTGCGCCTGCCGCTGACCCGTCCCTCATCGAGTCAGAACGGCGCGCCGCCGGCCGCGCACGCATGACATGACTCGACATAATTTGCGCGTGGATTTCGCGCGCCCTTCCCCCCATACTTGCGCCTGAGCCTGAGCAACGGAGCGGAACAAACCGGAGCCCAGACGCCGAAGCACCATAGTCGATAGTTCGCCATCCTGAATACGTTGCGAGTATCGGCAGACACGAAACACTCTTTCAGGCAAAAGGACATCGACATGCAAACGATCATCAACTTCCTCGTCAACAAGGCCAAGCGCATCGCGGGCACCACGTTCCTCGCCGGCGCGCTGTTCGCGAGCGGCTGCGCGTCGGCGGCGCCGGTCGTGCAGACGAACGGGCCGCTCCCGCAACTGCACGCCGACGTCGTCTACGTCTACACGTTCGACGCCGCCGCCGACCAGGTGAAGCTCGACAGCACCGGCATGCTGCACAAGCTCAAGACGATGACGAGCGGCGAGTCGTCGGCGCAGCAGCAACAGCAGGCCGCGCTGCAAACGCGTGAGCATCTCGCCGATCAGCTCGTGAGCGAACTTCAGAAAATGGGCCTGCCCGCCGTGCGCATAGACGGTCCCGCGCCGGCCGGCCGCAACGCGCTGATCGTGGAAGGCCGCATCGACACGATGGACGCAGGCAGCAGCCGCCGCCGCATGCTGATCGGCCTGGGCGCGGGCAAGAGCGAAGTGGGCGCAACAATCGCGGTGCTGTTCCAGCCCGCCAACGGCGGCGAACCGCAACCGCTCCTGAGCTTCGAAACGAAGGCGGATAGCGGCCATATGCCTGGCATGGCCGAGACGGCGGGCGTGGGCGCGGCGGCTGGCCATGTGGCGACGGCGGCGGTGGTGGGCGGCGGTCTGCACGGCGCCTCAGAGGCGAAGCGCGACACGCTCTCGTCGGATGCCGGCAAGCTGGCCCGCTCGATCGCGAAAGAAGTCACGCAGATCAGCACGCAGAACGGCTGGATGACAACGACGAAGAGCTGATACGGGGGAAGCGCGCAGCGCAGCGCGAGGGTTCGTGCCCTTTGCGGCGACGGTTCGATACCGCCGCCGTCTTTTTGTTTACTGGGCCTGCGGCTCGCGCTGCGCCTGCGGTTCACGATAGCGTGCGAACTTTGATGTGTGGCCGATACCCGGATTGAAGCAGTTGCACGGATCGAGCGTTTCGTAAAACGACTTCAGCGCAGGCTTCGCATCGTAGAGATGGCCGACATTGTGCTCGGCGGGGTATTCGGCGCCGCGCGCGTCGAGCAGCTTCCACATCTCGTGTTCCATCGCGAGGCAGTCATTGCCCTTGCGTACGATGTAGTCCTGATGAAACACATGGCAAAAGAAGTGCCCGTAATAGAGCTTGATCGCGATGGGCTTTTCCACCGCTTCGGGCAGTTGCTCGAACCAGTCGCGATCGTTGCGGCGCAGTGCGATATCGAGCGCGACGATATCCTCCACTTCGTCGCCATGCACCGCACGATAGCGCACCGCCGCGCCCGCCGCCGCGAAACGATGAAGAAACGCCTTGCTGCCCTCTTCGTCGGTGCATTCGAAAAAGTCGCCGCTGGCCACGCCGAAAAACGCGTTCAGGTAAGCACGCGTTTCGTCCGCCATGTCGGCCGAAACCTTCAGCATCAGATGATGTTCGTAGCGCTGCCGGTAGTCCTTGAGCCGCGCGGGCAGATGGCCCGGAAAGCACCGGCTCACGGCCTGCGCCACGCGGTCGGTGAAATGCGCGGGAAAGAACGGCAGCCGCTCGAACAACGCGTCACAGCGGCTCTTGAAGGCGAACAGCGCGGGCAGGCGCCGCGTGCCGAGATGCTGGATCAAGAGGAACATGTCCTTGCCGTAGCGCTCGGCAATATCGAAGGCGTCCCGATGCAGGTATTCGCCCGCGATCGGCAGCTTCGAGAACTTGCCGAGTATGTCGCGGCGCAGGTCGGTCAGTTCAGCCGTCTCGTTCGTGCCGATGTAGAACACCTTCGCGCCCCGCTCGATAGGAAACGTGTCGAGCCGCACCGCAAACACCATGACCTTGCCCGCCGAACCTGCCGCTTCGTGCAAACGAAGCGGGTCGGCGTTGTAGCGCGCAGGCGTGTCCGCTTCGATGTCGCGCACGTGGTCCGCGTAACCCTGATCGGAAGCCGCGCCCGTGTCGTGGAGGATATCGGCTTCGGGCAGTTCGCCGCGATCGAGGCGGCCAAGCACCGCTTCGGGCGTCTCGCCAAGCCGGATGCCGAGATGATTCACGAGCGCAAGGCGCCCCGCCGTATCGACCTGCGCGAACACGCTCATTTCCGTATAGGCGGGGCCGCGCCGCACGAGCGAGCCGCCCGAGTTGTTGCACACGCCGCCCACGACCGAAGCGCCCAGGCACGAGGAGCCAATGACCGAATGCGGCTCGCGCCCGAGCGGCTTGAGTGTCTGCTCCAGCTGATCGAGCGTCGAGCCCGGCAGGCAGACCACCTGCTTGCCGCCGTCGATCACATAGACCTTGCGCATGCGCGTCATGCTCACGATCACGACCTCGCGGTCGTAGTCGTCGCCGTCGGGCGTGGAACCGCCCGTGAGGCCCGTGTTCGAAGCCTGCGAGATGACGATCGCGTTCGCGGCCACGCAAGCCTGCAGTACCCGCCACTGCTCGACGAGCGTGCCGGGCCGCACGACCGCCGCCACCTTCCCCTCGCCGAAGCGGAAACCCTTGCGGTAGCGCCGCGTGGCTTCGTCGCCGGTCAGTACGTGCTGGCGGCCGACGACGGCGCGCAACGACGCGACAAGCGGCTCGCGGGCGGCGCTCGGGTTCGTGGTGGACATGCGAACGACTCCTGCAGAAAACGATGATCGCGGAAGGATAGAACCCGCGATCCATTACGTCCAATATCGCGACCACGCACAATCAAGACGAGAAAGATATGGATCGACCTTTGGAACCGGAGAGTCAGCCCTGCGGCGCTTGCCGCGACGCATCGCGCACGATGCGCACGAAGTTCTGCACCGTGGGCGCCCTTTCGCGCGGACGGTGCACGAGCGCGATGGTCGTGTGCAGCGTGCCGCCCTTGAGATCGTGGTACGTCACGCCCTTGGCCTGGATCTGGCGCATCGACGAAGGAATGAGCGTGACGCCGAAGCCCGCCGCCGCCATGTTGACGGTCGAGGAAATCTGCGGCGACTCCATGCTGATCACGGGATTGAAGCCCGCGGCGTGGCACGCGCTGATGATCGAGTCGTAGAGATCGGGGCCGATCGGGCGCGGAAACAGGATCAGCGGGTCGCCCGCGAGATCGCCGAGATCGAGGCTGCGGCGGCGCGCGAGGCGATGGCGCGGCGGCAGCACGGCGAGGACGTCCTCTTGCACGAGCGCCTGCGTGGCGAGGCCGCGGCAATCGAGCGGCAGGCGCACGAACGCGGCGTCCACCTTCGCTTCGCTCACGCGTTCCAGCAGCACCGAGCTGTTGCTCTCCTCACACCCGATCATGACACCGGGATATGCGCTGCGAAAGCGCTGCAGCACGGTCGCAACGAGCGGATGGAACACCGTGGAACCGGCGAAGCCGAGCACGAGCCTCCCGCTCTCGCCACGCCCCGCGTTTTGCGCCTCCGCGAGCGCCAGATCCGCGTCGTCGATGAGGCGTTGTGCGCGCTCGCGAAAGAGCCGCCCGGCCTCGGTCAGCTCCACGCGCCGCGAGTGGCGGATGAAGAGCCGCGTGCCGATTTCCTTTTCGAGCTTGAGGATCTGCTGGCTGAGCGGCGGCTGCGCAATGCCGAGAAAGGCTGCCGCCTCGCTGAAATGCAGATACTCCGCGACGGCGAGAAAGTAGCGTAGTTGCCGGAATTCCATATCTTTTTCGTCTTGATGCAACCGGTGGATTGTGAACCCGCAACGCGCGCGCGTCCAACCCCCACGCCAGGACGCGTGCGCAACCGGTATGCATCGTGACGGCGCAGGCCGGACAATCAGCCGAGACCCATGCGCGTCTCGTCGACGAACTTCTCCGTGGCGTCGTCGATCTTGCGGCCCTTGCGGCCGGAGGGACCATGAATGTAGACGGTTTTCATATCGACCTGCGGCGCGCCACTCGTGCCGGGTGGCGGCGTCATCTCGTAGTGGACTTCACGCGCGTGATCGGCCATCTGCAGGCGCGGATCGAACACCGAGTTGAAGCGCCACAGCATGCGCACGAAATTGGTCTGGCCGTGCAACAGCAGGTGCGTCGCCTGCCCCGCCGCGCCGCGCAGCGCGGTCCAGCCCATGTGCTTGCGATTGAGAACCTGCTGCGTGCGTACGAGTTCCGCGTAGAACTCGGGCAACGGAAGCTTCGTCGGCACGACGGCGTGCTGGATGTCATAGAGACGATAGTCGAGGCTGGTGAGGCGCCGCGCCTCGCGCTGCCAGTTCTCCGTCCCCGGGTACGGCGTATTCACGCTGATATTGACGATCTCGGGAATCTCCAGGCACCACTGGCGGATCGTCTCGAAGCGTTCGCGGTCCCAGTCCGGATCGGCAATCAGATTGATCGCAACCGTAATCCCCAACGAACGCGCGAACTCGAGCGCCTCGAAATTCCGGTCGAGACTGATCCGTTTGCGAAACGCCTTGAGCCCCTCCTCGTCGATCGCCTCCAGACCGAGGAACATGTACTTCAGGCCAATGGACTTCCACAGGCGGAACACGTCCTTGTTGCGCAGAAGCACGTCGCCACGCGTTTCCAGGTAGTAGTGCTTGTCGATGCCGCGTCGCTTGATCGCCTCGCCGATCGCCATGCCGTGTTCGGCGTGCACGAATGCCACATCGTCGACGATGAACACGCCCGGTTCGCGAAGCGCCGCCAGTTCGTCCACGACGACTTCGGGACTGCGCGTGCGGTAGCTGCGTCCATAGAACGTCCATGCGCTGCAGAACGTGCAGTCCCACGGGCAGCCGCGCGCGAATTCGATGGAGGCGCAGGGATCGAGCGTGCCGATGAAATACTTGCGGCGATGGCGCAGCAGGTCGCGCGCGGGCCGCACCGGATCGAGATTCTCGACGAAGCGTGGCGGCGGCCCCGATCCGTGGCTCGTCACGACGCCCGGCACCGCGAGCAGGTCGGCGCCGCGCGACACCGCTTCGAGCAGTTCGTTGACCGAAGCTTCGCCCTCGCCGCGCAGCACGCAATCGATCGCGCCTTCGGCATGGCGCAGCAGATCGTGCGCGGTGAACGACACGCTGTGCCCGCCCACGAACACGAAGCACGAGGGCAGCGCGGCCTTCACCGCCTTCGACAGGTCGATGATCTCGGGAATGTTGGCCAGATAGTTGCCCGAAAAGCAGAGCGCCTCGGGCTGCCAGTCGCGCACCATGCGCATGAGGTCGCGGTGTGTCTCGACCTGCAGATCGAGCAGGCGCACCTCATGGCCCGCCTCGCGCGCCGTGCCGGCCACGGATTCGAGACCCAGCGGCTCGAGCCGCAGGAACACGCGCGTGTACATCAGTCCGCTCGGGTGGACAGCAAGCAATTTCATGAAGCCTCCTTGCGAAGGGCCGCTGCTTCGCGAGAGTCTACGCGCGTTGGCGGATCGCTGCCCCGCGGCGTGTCTCGCGCAGGAACGACGCTCAGAAACTGCCGAACAACGATCCGAGCACGATCACCACGCCGAGTGCGATGAGCGCGCCGACGATGCTCACCACCACGAGGTCGCGGTAGCTTTCGCGATGCGTCGAGCCGCACACGGCCAGCAGCGTGACCACGGCGCCGTTGTGCGGCAGGCTGTCGAGCGTGCCGGACGACATCACGGCCACGCGGTGCAGCAACGCGGGATTGATGCCATGCTGGGCGGCGAGCTGCATGTAGGTGCCGCCGAGCGCGTCGAGCGCGATGGTCAACCCGCCCGACGCCGAGCCCGTCAGCCCGGCGAGCAGGTTCGTAGCGACGGCGAGCGAGACGAGCGGGCCGCCGCCGATGCCGAGCACCCAGTCGCGCACGGCCTCGAACGCGGGCAATGCGGCGATCACGGCGCCGTAGCCCACGAGGCTGCCCACGCTCAGCACCGGCAACACCGACGCGTTGGCGCCCGCATCGACGCTTTCGCGCAGCGCGGCGAGCCGCCCGCGATTGAGCGCCACCAGCACGATAATGCCGAGCGCGAGCGCAACCGAGACACCCCACACGCCCGCCACCGCCGAAAGCGTGGTCGAACCCCAGCGCGGTTCGGCGAGATACGAGGCGTCGATGCGCGGGAACACCACGACGTTCATCACGAAGTTCATCGCCACGACGACCACGAGCGGCGCGAGCGCGGCGAAGGGCGACGGCGGTCCGGCATGGTCCGATGCCGCCGCGCCGTTGCCGATCTCGGCGGGATCGAAGGCTTGCGCGAGGCTCGCGCGCTCGCGCACGAGCGAGGACGTGGCGCGATCTTCGTCATCGGCGCCACCGTTGTCAGGCTCGACGAAGCCCTCGCCGTTGCGCCGCGCCGCCGTCGCCGCGCGCCCGAGCCACCAGAGGCCGAAGCCCGCCATCACGAGGCTCGCGATCACGCCAAGACCCGGCGCCGCGAACGGCGTCGTGCCGAAGAACGGCATGGGAATGGCGTTTTGCAGCGCGGGCGTGCCGGGCAGCGCCGACATCGTGAAAGTCGCCGTGCCGAGCATGATCGCAGCGGGCATCAGGCGGCGCGGGATATCGGCGGAGCGAAACAGCGCCTGCGCCATGGGGGCGAGCACGAAGAACGCGACGAACAGGCTCACGCCGCCATAGGTGACGAGCGCGCCGCCCAGCACCACGGCCACGAGCGCGTGGCGCGTGCCGAGTTTGTCGATCATGAGGCGCGCCACGGCATCCACCGAGCCGCTATCTTCCATCAGCTTGCCGAACAGCGAGCCGAGCAGAAAGAGCGGAAAGAACTGGGCGAGAAATCGGCCCGTGCTCGACATGAATGTTTGCGTCCAATGCGCGAGCACCGGCTCGCCGGAAATGAGCGCGGCCAGCATGGCGCACAGCGGCGCGAGCAGCAGCACGCTCCAGCCGCGATACGCGAGCCAGATCAGGAGCGCGAGACTCGCGAGCATGCCTCCGAGGCCGATAACGAGTGTGCCCGCGCTCATTGCAATACCCCTTCGAGCAGCGCTTCGAAATTGAACGTGGACGCCTCGCCGAGTTGCGCACCGTGCTGCGCGAGGAATTCATCGGCGGCGCGGCGGCCTTCGTCGCGCAGCATCGTGATGAACGACCACTCGGCGTTGAGCTTCGACGACGAGCCCAGCGTGACGAGCTTCGCGCTATGCACGCGATGTAGGCGCATATCCGCCCAGCGGCGGCCCTCCTCGCTGCCCGCGTCGGCGACCTTGTGCAGCAGCGCCATCATGCGCAGTTCCTTGATGAGCGGGGAATTGAACGCGATCTCGTTCACGCGGTTGATGATGTCGCGCGCCGAGCGCGGCGTGCCCGCGCGCTCCACGGGATTCACTTGCACGAGGATCGTATCGATCGAATCGGTCTCGCGAATCAGCGGCGTAATGGTGGGATTGCCCGCGTAACCGCCGTCCCAGTAGGCTTCGCCGTCTATCTCGACGGCCTGAAAGAGCGTGGGCAGGCAGGCCGAGGCGAGCAGCGCGTCGGGTGTGAGGTCGGCGTTGCGGAACACGCGCGCCTGGCCGTTGGAGACACGCGTGGCCGTGATGAAGAGCTTGATGCGCGAATGGCGCAACGCCTCGAAGTCGATGGTGTCGGCGAGGATCGTGCCCAATGGGTTCACGCGGCCCGGATTCAGATCGTACGGAGAGACGACACGCGCCATCATGTCGAGCGCGACGAACAAGGGCGAATGGTCGAGCGTCCAGCGCCCGAGCAGGATGTCTACGGGGCCGCGCCGGAACGGGCTGAAGCGCGCGGCGTCGGACACGCGGCGCCAGAAGCGCTCGAGCGCCTCGCGCGCGCCGGCCGCGCCATCGCGCGCGTGGCCGCTCGCGAGCACGGCGGCGTTCATCGCGCCCGCCGACGTGCCCGAAATGCCTTCGATCTGCAGCCATGGCTCTTCGAGCAGGCGGTCCAGCACGCCCCACGTGTATGCGCCATGGGAGCCGCCGCCTTGCAGTGCGAGATCGACGAGCAAGGGCTCGGTGGGGGTCGTGCGGGTTGACGTCTCGGCTTCGGCAGGCATTGCGGCTCCGTTCCAGACAGACCACGGGCGAGATTACAGGAAAAGCGCAAATGGCCGCGCGAGAATGACGCAGCGCGCAATGGGGTTCAAGCGCGCTGGAATCATGCCTGAATCGCCCATCAATCGCCCTCCGACCGGCACGAAGCGGGCCGGTCGCAGCGGCGCACCAGGGCGTTTGGTAGACTGGATCTCCCTTCACGCTTCCCCGCCTTGCCGTGTCGACTGTCCATCCGCTGCGGGGGCCGCTTTCGCTCTCGGGCGCGCTTCCCGCGCTACTCGCCGAAATCCGCGCCTGCCACGCCTGCGCCGACGCGCTGCCGCTCGGGCCGCGCCCCGTGCTGCAGGCGAGCGATACGGCAAGCCTGCTGATCGTCGGCCAGGCGCCGGGCGCCAAGGTCCACGCCTCGGGCGTGCCGTGGGACGACGCGAGCGGCAAACGGCTGCGCGCGTGGCTCGGCATCGACAGCGAAACGTTCTACGACGCCGCCCAGGTCGCGCTCGTGCCGATGGGCTTTTGCTACCCCGGCCGCGGCGGCGGCGGAGACAACCCGCCGCGCCCGGAATGTGCCCCGCTGTGGCACGCGCGGCTCGTCGAGCAGTTGCGCGGCGTGCGCCTGACCCTGCTCGTCGGCCAGTATGCCCAGCGCTATTTTCTGGGCAGCGAGCGCCGTGGCTCGCTCACCGAAACGGTGGCGGCCTGGCGCGACTACGCACCCAATTTCGTGCCGCTGCCGCATCCGTCGCCGCGCAACCAGGCATGGTTCAAGCGCCACCCGTGGTTCGAACTCGACGTCCTGCCCGCGCTGCAGGAGCGCGTGCAGGCATTGCTGGCACCCGAGGGCCGCCACGCGCAAACCACTAAAAAGGAGCCGACGATGACGAAACCGGCAATCGACATCCAGCGCGTCTACGAACCGTTGCCCGGGCACGGACACCACTGCTTTCTGGTGGACCGGCTGTGGCCGCGCGGCCTGAGCAAGGAAAAGCTCGCGAACGTGGAGTGGCTGAAGGAGGTGGCGCCGAGCACCGAACTGCGCCAATGGTTCCACAAGGACCCGGAGCAGTGGAGCGAATTCAGGAAGCGCTATCTGGCCGAACTGAATGCCAATCCCGACGCCTGGCGGCCGCTCGCCGAAGCGGCCGCGAACGGGCACATCACCCTGCTCTATGGCTCCCACGACACAGAGCGCAATCACGCGATCGTGCTGCGCGACTATCTGGCGAAGCACGCAACGCACAAATGAGCGGACGGCGCTCGGACGCCGCCCGTTTCACGCTCAGAAGAGATACATCCCCGCGACGAATACCACGCCCGAGAACAGCAACGTGGTCACGCAGTAACCCATGATGTCGCGCACACCGAGGCCCGCAATCGCGAGCGCGGGCAGCGCCCAGAACGGCTGCGCCATGTTGGTCCACGCCTCGCCATAAGCGATCGCCATCGCCGACTTGCCGAGGTCCGCGCCGAGCGCCTGCGCCGCCGGCATCACGAACGGCCCCTGCACGACCCAGTGGCCGCCGCCCGAAGGCACCGCGAAGTTGATCACCGCCGAGCTGAGAAAGACGAGCAGCGGAAACGTGTGCACGTTCGCGATATCGACGAACCACTTCGTGATGACGCCCGCCAGACCCGAGTGGTCCATGAGCGCCTGAATGCCCGCGTAGAACGGGAACTGGATCATGATGCCCGAGGCGCCCCTCGCGGCGCCGGCCACGGCGCGCGCGTAGGCCATCGGCGTCTTGTGCAGCACGAGGCCTGCGGCGAGGAACACGAGGTTCACAGTGTCGATGTCGAGCGCGAAGCCCTTGGTGTGAAACCGGAAGCCGAGGAACACGAAGCACAGCGCCGCCACCAGCAGCGAGAGCGCGCGGCTTTCCTCGATGCGCTCGGCGAAGGTCGCGTCGGGCCCGAGCTTGCGCTCGACGCTCGGCGGATCTTCGAGCAGCGCGGGGTCGACCGAGACGACATCTTCGGGCTTCGGCATCATGAGACGCACGAGTATCGGCAGCAGCACGATCAGTCCGAGCGTGATGAACGCGTTATAGCCCGTGAAGATGGTCTGCGAGACCGGGATCAGGCCGACGGCCTTTTCCATGGGGTTGCCCTTCGTGGCCGCGACGAGCGGCACCGAGCCGGAAAGGCCGCCGTGCCACGTGAGAAAGCCCATGTACGCGGCGGCGACGAGCAGCCGGTAGTCCGCGCCGCGCACGCGCCGCGCCACTTCGCGCGAGAACATCGCGCCGAGCACGAGACCGAAGCCCCAGTTGATCGCGCAGGCAATCGCACCCACGAATGCCACCAGCATCACGCCGTGGCCCGGCGTACGCGCGCAACTCGCCAGCGCGACCAGCATGCGCTTGACCGGGCCGGAGCTGGCGAGCGCGTGGCCGGTCACGAGAATCAGGACCATCTGCATCGCGAACGCGAGCAGGTTCCAGAAGCCCGAACCCCACATCAAGACGAGCGCTTCGGGCGGCTGCGGCGTGAGCGCGAACGCCAGCACGAAGGTCACGACGGTGAGGAGAATGGCGAAGATGAGCGGGTCCGGCAGGATCCGATGCACTACGCCGGTAAAGAAATGGGAAATACGCTGAATCACGGTGGTCTGCTCCTCGTCTGCTGATACGGAATCGGCCGGCTGTTTTCTTCTTTGCGAACCGAGGCCGCGATTTTTGCACAGCGCGGCATAATGCGTGCGCCGCGCCGGCAATTTGCCAAATGCGCGCCGAACGCGAGCTGAACGCCGCGCCTGACCGGTGATTGTGCGCCCGCACGAAATAAGCCGTTACATGCCTGGACGCGCCCTAAAAGGCTTATCTGCTACCGTTATGGTTGCTATCTCAATGAATGTCCGGGTGGCGCCACCCAGGGGGAGGCAGCAATGCGCAAGCAGTTTCTCGGTCTCGTGCTCGCCGCGCTAGCCGGCATATTCGTGGCTTCGCCGCCCGCGCACGCCCAGTCGCAGGCATTCACGAATCAGACCGTCAACATCTACGCAGGACCCGCGGCCGACTTTCCTATCGTCGCCCAGATTCCGGGTGGCGTGGCAGTGACGGTATGGGGCTGCGTCGCCGGCTTCAGCTGGTGCGACATCGGCTTTCCGGGCCTGCGCGGCTGGGTCTACGGCACCTTCATCAGCTATCCGTGGCAAGGACAGCGCGTGCCGGTGATGGGCTATGGCCCGCGCATCGGTCTGCCGATCGTGACATTCTCGCTCGGCGCGTACTGGGGCCTGCACTATCGCGACCGGCCGTGGTACTCCAATCAATCGCGCTGGGCGCGCCATCCAGGGCCGCGGCCCATGCCGCCGCCGCCCGTGCGGCCGCGGCCGCCCGTCGGTCGTCCGCCCAGCGGCGCACGGCCGCCTAACCAGGGCGGCGGGAATCGCCCACCCAACAACAACGCCGGACAGGGAAACCGGCCACCGGGCGCGGGCTCTGGCAACAACAACGCGCGGCCGCCCGGACAAGGGAATGCGCGGCCGCCCGGACAAGGCAACGCCCGTCCGCCTGGCCAAGGGAATGCCCGTCCGCCTGGCCAAGGCGGTGGCCGGCCGCAGGGGCAAGGCGGTGGGCGGCCGTCCGGCGGCGGGAGTAATCGACCGCAGGGCGGCGG
>NZ_JAPMAL010000004.1:0-293313 GCF_026343935.1 Paraburkholderia sp. CNPSo 3076
TCGACCGACTGCTTCTGGAACAGCCGGCTTGTCCTGCCCCGGTTGAGATCCGCGATCGCAGGCTCGAGCCTCACGCGGTAACGCGTCTCGTCGGCGGAGGTCTCGTGCTCATCGAACTTCGTGATGATGCCGTGGACGGTCTGTGCGGGCGGCTTCTTGCTGAACTTCGCAGCGTTCTCGCCAAACATACGCTGCAGGTGACCCATGTTCGGGTCGACTGGATCGACGATGAACCGGGCCGGCCGCCCGAGCACCTGATCCATCGCAATACCCGCTATCGGGCTTGTGAATTCGATCTCGTACTCGTAGAGCTGGCTGATCCGGTCATGGCCAGCAAATTTCACTATCGAGAACGGCGCCGGATGCGGCGCCAGCTTCAATTCATAAGCCTGTAACGGCATGAGCCACGACATCGAAAACCTCCCGGATACGCGAAACGCAAAAGCACCGCCGAGGCACCCACGGGTACCCCGGCGGCTTGCACAGAAAACGTCAGATCAGCGCCGAGTTCACCCCTTGGCCTTCGGCATCTGCGAGACCAGCGACAGGCCGATGTCCATGCCTTCCACCTGGAAGTGCGGGATGATGAAGAGCTTGATGCGGAAGAAGTGCTTCCGCGATGGTTCGTTTCACAGCATTCATGCGCTCTCTCTAGCTCTCGTTACGAGGAAGTCGTTGGAATGCAAGAGTTACACTGAACGGAGCCGGCCAGCAATGCTCAATCGCCCGATCCTTGCGCGGGCTCGCATGAACAGCCAGATAAATCGTCAAGGATTGCCAGGTACAAGACGCTGTCATTCCGGTCGGAAAGACCACCGCTGCAGCAGGATCTGTTGCCCGGACGGCTCTACCCAGAAGCGCCACCTCACAGGGCGACAGACGTGGACAGGCGCGCGTCAAGCGCCTCGCAACGGGCTCGCGCCGATCTGCACGGGCTGACGCCCGGGCGCTTCGCGATCTTCTCGTGCGTCCGGCCGCCCGCTGCTCTCCGATGGTGCCATCGGGCTTTTTCTCGTGGGCGTCGTTCGGCGCCTTTTTTGCTACGGCCCAGCGATTCGCCACCGCGCCTGCGCCGAAACGTCGCGCCGCTCGCGCCGTGCCGCACATGGCGGGTTCTGTGCGAACCGTTCGCCGGTGTTCGCGCCGGTTCGCACGTCATCCGCGCGAGCCGGACCGACGTCTGGCCGCGTGCGAACTGCAAAGTGCAAAGAGCTTCTGGGCGTCATGACCGCGGCAAAGAAAGGAGGTGCCGCCCCACACAGGGGCAACGCTGGCGTACCGACGCGGAAACAAGGAAAGGCCAAAAGCCAAAAAGCAAAAAGCAAAAAGCAAAAAAACAAAAACCAAAAGCTAACGCCCAACAGCAGGATTAACCAGCGTCCGATCCGACGCAACCGGATCATCCACCCTCACGACCACAGCCGTGATGTTATCGCGCCCCCCGGCCTGCAAGGCCATCTCAACGAGCAAATCAGTCACGTGCTGGCAATCGCCAGCCTCAAGCGCCCGTACCATCTCGGGCGCCTGCACTTCATTGCTCAGGCCGTCGCTGCACAGCAAAAAGAGGTCTCCGTCGCGCACGACGATGCGGCCTTCGTCCAGATCAAGCCAGTCTGCCGCGCCGACGGCCCGAGTTATCAAATGCTGTGATGGATGGTGGCGCGCCGCTTCGGCGCTCAAATGCCCCTGCGCCTGTAGCTCCGCCACGTAACTATGGTCAGTCGTGAGCGCTTCGAGCTGCGCGTCGCGGTAGAGATAGATGCGGCTGTCGCCCGCCCATAACCATGCAAACTCGCGCCCCTTCGCCATCAGCACGGCAACAGTGCTGCCTATCATGCGAACCCCGCGTCGCGCCGCTTCTTCGCGCAACTGGTGGTTCACCGTCTGTAGCGTGCCGCGCGCCGTAGCCGAGAAACTGGTGAGCGCGTTGGGCACCACAAGCGCCCCGAGCGCACGCACGATCATGCCGCTGGCCAGATCGCCCGCTGTGTGCCCGCCCATGCCGTCGGCCACTGCCCACAAGCCCCGCTGGGGCTGATCGAGACATGCATCCTCATTGAGCGCCCGCACACGGCCTACGTCCGTGCGCGATGCCGAGCTCCATAGCAATCCGCCTGTCACGATCGAGCCTCCATAGGCTACGCGACGAGTCCGTTGTTCCTGCCGTTCTGGCCCACGTTTACCGCAACGTTCGAGTTCGACGCCGAATTGGTCACGTCGAGCGTCTGGTACTGATTGACGACCTGATTCGCGTAGAACGTGTTGTTGGTCTGGTAGAGGTTGATGATCGGTCCGAGCGGCGAAGGCTGCGCGGGCTCGTAAGGCTGTATCCAGCCGAATACCCACGGTGCGCCTGCGCCCCGGATAAACGACATGGCCTTGCGGTCAAGATCGCACTGCAGGTGAAGGTCGGTGATGGCGAGCGAGGTCATGACAGGTCTCCGTCAAGATGATGGCCGCGGGCGCGCGGCGTTCCGACCATACCTTGCAAGCAGCATGCCATTTTTCGGCGATACGTGGCGCTCGCGCGCCATCTCCCCGTGAAGCTTGCCCCATATGTCGTAGCGCTTGCGCAGCGCGATCCGCGCCAGCCCGCGTCTCACAAGTCCTCAGTGCAATGGTCGTGCGCTCGCCAACACGTTGGTTTCCCGTCGTCATCAGGATTCCGACACAAATGCAATCGCGCTTCGTGAGCCGGTTTGGCGGCGAACTGATGGTTCGGCACCGACACAATCGAAGCTCCCGAGTTGGCGATCCGGCGACACACGGGCGCCTCCAGCACGCATGTTCTCCCGCTACGCCTTATAAAACCGTGATCGGGCGCCTGGCATATCTGATGCAGGGTAGTTGGCAACCGGCAAACCGTCGAGCAGCACCGGAAGCCGGCAACCAGCCAGACGGATGCAGCCATGAGCCCCGACCTCCAACCGACGTTGCACGCAGACGAACCGCCGCTCGGCGCGCATCTCGTGTCGCGTCGCGCGGGCTACAGCCATCACGGTATCTATGTCGGTGGCGGGCGCGTCGTCCATTACGCCGGTTTGTGCGTGTCGCTGCATCGCGGTCCGATCGAAGAGGTCACGCTCGAGCGTTTCGCGGCCGGCTACGAAGTCGCTGTCGTCGCGCATCCGTGCGCGGCCTTCGTGGGCCGCGAAGCCGTGGCGCGTGCGCGCTCGCGTCTCGGCGAAGACCGCTACCGCCTGCTCAGCAACAACTGTGAACACTTCTGCACCTGGTGCGTGGACGGCAAGGGCCGCAGCGACCAGGTCCGCACCTGCATCGCCCATCCGCTGGCCGGCTTGCGCGTGGTGCGCGCGCTGGTTCACGCGCGCCGCGTGCAGGCCCTCCGCGACGCGTACGCCGCGCACGCGGTGTGAACGCCGTATCCGGTCGAGACCAATACGACACGCCTCGCCACTTGCATCGGAGACCATCATGAATTCCGCCGAAACCTCGCTGCGCACCCTCGTCGACAAGTGGCTAGCACCCAACGCGCGCGTGCCGGCCCGCGTGGTGCGTTTCAGCCGCACGCAGGAGCAACGGCTGCGCTATGTCTGCGTAGAAGCGGTGCATCCCGCGCGCACGATTGCAATCTTCTTCTTCCGTCACGACGACGGCACATGGTGCGTATTTCCGCCTGCCAGCACGCGTGCGGCCATGACCGCGCGCGCTGCTTGAATTCAGCGCAGCAGTGTCGGGCGGGGCCGCGCCGTGGGGAGGGTTGCCGGCCCTCGCTGGGCGGGCGAGCCTTCGATCTCCACACGCACGCCGATAAATGGCCGCGGCACGAGTAGCGTGCGCTGCGAAGCGACGCGGGCGCCGCCCACGATCGCGGCCATTGCCTGCCTGTCCAGTTCCACGCTTTCCGGAAGGTCCTTGATGACGATAATGCTCATGGTCTGCTCCACGAGAGCGGATTGGGCTAGAGGGGTGTCGTTTGAGTATAGGCGGTGGCGCGCGGCGCACGTAAACAAGCAGGCGGCGCCTCACGGCGCCGTCTGCATTTTCCCTTCGCGGCGGCGGCTAGAACGTCACGCCGGTGTTCGCGTATTGCGCGGGATTGACCTTGAGATTCAGCGGCCCGAAGCCTGCGCCGATATAACCGATGTTGTTGAGCGCGGCGACGTCGACCACCTGAACCTGCGAGATGTTCTGCACGATGTTCGGCGAGACGGTGATGTTGGCAATCGGGCCGTAGCCACCGTAGGAGTTGCTGTTGCCGCCGCGTACGGCTGTCATGGCGCGGCGGTCGAGTGCCGTTCCGGGAGCCAGCTCGCGGATAACGAGGGAACTCATGATGAGCCTCCAGTTGCTGATGAATAGGGCGGATGAACCCGGGCGGGCGCGGCGCGCGCATGAAAGCAGGGCGCGGCCGAGCCGCTGGCGGGACGATCAGAAGTTGATCGTGTTGTGGGCCGTCTGCACCGGGTTGACCGTCGCGTGGATGTTCTGCGCGAAGGCGACGTCGTTGCCCACGTTGTTCTCGATGGTGTTTGTCTGGCCGATCAACTGCTGGGCGTTGAAGTTCGTCGTGTCGTACTTGAACGACGGCGCCGGGTAGTAGCCGGGCCAGAGGCTCAGGCCGCCGCCGCCGCGAACGGCGCTCATTGCTGTGCGGTCGAGTTCTTGCGCGACGCTCAGGTCGGCGATCATCAGCTTGCTCATGACAGTTCTCCAGGAGGGCAGTACGGGTAGTTGGCGATTGAGCTGCAGTATCTTGCGGGCTCGCTTCTCTTAACGCACAGGGTGTGCCAGCGGCTTCGCGCGCACGCCACAAACCGCTCGACGCCTTGTGTGACGGGGCTTTGCGGCAAGCCGCCGGGTGGGGGCAGGACAGCCGGCAGTGCTGCCGCGCAAAAACGCTGATGGGGCGAGCCCAACAGCGCGCGGCGCGGCCGTTGGATTCGCGGCAACACGTGCGAGCCACAGGCCAGGCTCAGGCACCGATTGCGCTGGGCGTTGCCGCAGATTAATCTCTCATCAGACCTTGTTGCATGGTTGCAAGCGCGTGCGCCGGCTGAGATCACGGTGCGCGCAGATCCGGCGGCGACTCTGTATGCTTTAAAGATGACGGGACCGCGTTGCAGCGGACTCGACGGGGATCGCGGCAGCAGCCACACGCGGCGCGATCGTGCGCCGGGAACGTGTGACGCAATGCGCCTCGGCCATCCTGAAGCTGAGTTGAAGGCATACGAATGATGAGCCTTGCGCAGCTGATCCAGACATTCCAGAGCGGGGCGCTCTCACGCGAGGCGTTCTTCGCCGAGATCGACCACGTGCTCGCGGTCGACGCGGCCAATTGCGCTCGCCTGCGCGAAGCGGTGGACGCGACGCAAACCGTCCATCCGCTGCCCGATGCCGTGTATGCCGAGGTCCTGCGCCGCATCGAACACAGCCAGGACAACGCGGCGGCCGTCGACGACTCCACTCGCATTCACGAAGCCCTTGCCGCTGCGCGATCCGCCACCATGGGCGACGACGCGGAACACCTGAAGGGGATCGGCGACACCCTCAACGGACGCTTCGTGCTCGAAGAGTGTCTGGGCGTGGGCGGCATGGGCACCGTCTACAAGGCGCTCGATTTGCGCAAGCTGGAAGCTTCGGACCGCAAACCTTATATCGCGATCAAGGTGCTGAACGTGCAGTTCCGCGGCCAGCCGACTTCGCTGATCGCGCTGCAGCGCGAGGCCCGCAAGGCGCAGACGCTCGCGCACCGCAATATCGTCACGGTGTACGACTTCGACCGCGACGGGCCGCTCGTCTACCTCACGATGGAATATCTGTCGGGCAAGCCGCTCAGCAAACTGCTGCGCGCGCCCGATTTCGCGGGTATGCCGTTCGAAAAGGCGCGGCCCATCATTGCCGGGATGGGGCAGGCGCTGGCCTACGCGCACGAGCGCGGCTTCGTGCATTGCGACTTCAAGCCCGCCAACGTTTTCCTCACCGACGGCGGCGATGTGAAAGTGATCGACTTCGGCATTGCGCGCGTGTTCCAGCGACCCGAAGAAGATCCCGACGTCACCGTGTTCGATCCCGCGACGCTCGGCGGCATCACGCCGGCCTATGCGAGCCCGGAGATGTTCGAGCATCGGGAGCCGGACCCGCGCGACGATGTCTACGCGCTCGCCTGTGTGAGCTACGAACTGCTCACGGGCAAGCATCCGTTCAACCGCAAATCGGCCACCCAGGCACGCAGCGACAGGATGCGCGCCGAGCGGCCGCCTGGGCTCGATCGTGGCCAATGGCGCACCTTGAGCGCGGCGCTTTCGTTTGACCGCGCCTCGCGCACCGCGAGCGTCAATCAGTTTCTCGAGGGCATGGGCGTGCTCCCGCATGCACCGGCGTTCCCGGGCGCGCGGGTCGGCGCCATCGGCGTGGGCGCGGTCGTCGTCGCTGCGGGGTTATGGGTGGGGTATCGCGTGCTTTCCGGCCACGGGCAAACTGGCGCCAGGCCCTCCATGGCCGCCATGGCACCCGCTAGCGCGACGAAGGCGGCCTCGGAGGCGCCGGCCTCGCCGGTGATTGCCGCAGCGCCAGCGGCGGTTGTCGCGAGCGTGCCTGCCGCGAGCGCGGTTGCAGCGGCTCCGGCATCGAGCGCGCCAGTGGCCGACGCGGCGTCGATCGCCGCGCTGAACACGACCCTCGCACGCATTCCGTGCTCGGCGCTTGCGGCGTCGCTGCCCGAGCACGTGGTCCAGGTGCGCGGCTTCGCCAATACGGGCGAGAACATGGCGCACGTTCACGACGCGCTCGCGCAAACGCCCGGCGGGCAGGCCGCGAAACTCGAAGTGACTGCGGTGGAGAACCACAACTGCGAAGTCGTGAGCGCGTTCGCGCCGTATTGGCGCGCCAACCATCTGGCCGGCGGCGGCGCGACGATCCATACCCGGCCACTCGATGCGCACCTGACGCAGGGCATGCCGCTCATCGTCGATATCACCACGCCGCACTACGACTCATACGTCAACGTGGATTACTTCGCGCTCGACGGCAGTGTCGTGCATCTGGTTCCCAGCAATGTCGAGCGCGACAACCAGGCGCCGGCCGGCTTCTCGGCGACGGTCGGGGGATCGGGATACTGGTTAGTGGACAAGCCGTTCGGCACGGAGATGATCGTTTTGCTGATCACGCCGGCGCCGTTGTTCGATGGCCTGCGCCCGGCCTCGGAGGCTCGCTCGGCTTACCTTGCGGCGGTGGGGCAGCAGTTGAAGCAGATGGAAGCGCATTATGGCGCAGGGCATATCGTGGCCGATTTCGTGCAGATCACGACACATGCTCGCAGTGATTCGCAGTAGTTGACTGCTAGTTTCATCATCTTCCCTCGACCGACCTCATTACATCTCGTAGCACTCCGAACAAAGCCAGCATCCACGCGACGAAGGCGACGAGCACGGTGCCTGGCAGGACGTGATAGACCGAAAGTTGGCTGCCGAGCACAGCCGTCGCTGCAACGACCGTGAGAAAGCCTGGTCCGCGGCCGTGATCGACGATATCGGCATGCACCGCGCGCGGATAACGTACCATCCAATAATGTCGTAGTCCAGTAGATGCGCTGCGATCGAGACGATACCGGTCGCCATCACCATCGCGAAGGCGGTGGCGGGAAAGCCTGCAACCAGGATTGGCGTGGGTTCGACGCCGGCATCCGTCAAGTCACCGTGTGCAGTACCGAATGGGCGAGCCGCAGAAGATCGTCGAACTGCGTGACCAGCTCGAAACAGAGCAGAAAACCGAGCGCCGCAATCGGCCCGGGGTAGCGCATGACATAGCGCATTAAGGGTTTGACAGTGCGCCTTCTCACGGCTCTGCGCGTCATGATCCAGGTAATCACAATGCCGATCAAGGCGCCGACGAGCAAATCCGTCGGGTAGTGATAACCCAGATAGGCCCGCGGAAAGCAGACGAATGCCGCGACAGACAAGAACGCGAGTATGCCGATGCCTCGCCAGACGAGGAAGATCCCCATCGCCACCGCCGTCCACAGCATGGCGTGATCGCTCGGAAAGGAGCTCCAGTGCATCAGCCCGGCGAGCTGCACGGGCGACGAGGCGAAATGCAGATTCAAGCCCGGTGTGAATAGCGGCCGTTCCCGGTACGGCAGAGCGTGCGCAAGGAGGCGTCCCACCGCTAGCGCAATCAGGCCGCTTGCCAACGTGGCGAGTACGATCTCGCGGCGCCAGCCGCGCCGCTCGTGCGGCTGGAACCAGATCCACCACAACAGCGGGATCAACAAATAGCCCTTGAACGTATAGAAGTCGGCAATTACCCCAATGGCGCAATTGACCTGGGGAGGAAGCTGCAGTTGAGTGAGGGCTCCCAGAATGACGGTATCGAAGCTGTTCATTGTTGTGGCATCCCGCTGATGAATTCGTGAGAAGGGCGGTCTCGAACAGAATCCTCAACCGCCTCCGTGCCACATACGCAAGGCGTTGTTCATCTTCTTATCAAGCCAGCGCACACGGTGAAAGCAGTTCGCAGCGATGAGCTGCTGCGATGCAACTTCGAACGTGCGCATATGGCGTGCCTTCGATCACACTGCAGTGCGTCAAGGACTCATTGGCGGCATTCGCATTCAAGGGCCTTGCATCGCAGAGCGCGCCCTCACGTCAACGCACTTCCGGCCTCGAGTACGTTCATGTCCGGGGTTATGCATGCACTCGCGATTACCGCTACATCGCGTCGTGCAACTTCCACGATTCCCCTGTTGTGCGTGACGTCTGCTTCGATCGTAGCTGGCTTGCGCAGGCAGTCACGCAAGAAAAGCTGGCAGCGTCCGGAAGAGATCCGGTGTGGAAGAATGTGTCTTGTAATTGATTCGATATCCTTCCTATGTACGGCGAAGGCCGCTAACAGGCCAGCGCGACCGGCGCGCGCATGAAAATAGTCTTCAAGGGCCTCCGGGGATATTTCGCACATGACCGGCGTGCCGTCGACGACGGCGCGATACCGGACTGTGCCGCTCGAATGGTAGAAGGCATCTTCATCTGGAAATTGTATGAGCACGATGACCTACCTCTGTGACTTCTGGACCTGCCTTCAAGCAACTGGTGTTCCCCACTCGTCTAATGAAGCCTGAAAGAACGCGCATCATGATCTCGCCGGTTGAATCGAAATCAATTCTTATATCGTCCCGGCAAAAATGTCGGGCGGTGCTAGTTGCCCTGATCGGACGACGCGCTGTTGTTGTGGGGCGGCGATAGTGGTCCGTAGCGAAGGTGTTGCGCCACCGACACGGGCACTTTGGGCGAGAACATGCCGACGATTGTGAGTGCATAGACGATTGCCGCGACGCTGGCCACAACGCGTACGGGACGCGCGATCATCGAATTGGCGACGACGATGTTGAGGTAGAACCAGATGCCGAGCAGAGCAAGCAACAGCAGGCGTGGCATGGGCTTCCAGCCGTTGCGCCCGACTTCGGAGATCGACCAGACAAGTGCCGCGACGAGCGTGAAAAAGATGCTCCAGACGCCTGCCGAGCGGCTTCGCACCATGAGGGTACCCGAGCCGATCAGCGCGAGGCCGGTGACGACGTAGTAGGGCGTGGAACCCATTGCGACGAGCCAGCCGCCAAGCACAGCGAAGGCCGCGCCCACCAGTACCAGGACCTCCCCCGTCTCGGCAGGAGAGGTCTCGTGTCGGTTCGACATAGAAGAGCCCCCGCTCATGCAAATGTCCGGCATCGCGTTGCGCAACTCCAAAAGCCGTCTGGGTCTCTGTGGGTCATCTGGCAATCGGCGTTCACGGCAACGCGCATTGCTTGTGGTGCAATCGTCGTTCCCTCTCCTGCGCCAGAAAAATTTGCAAGGGTCTGTGTAAAGACGAGGGCGTTATTCGTTTGACACATGGCGCCACGGTTTTATCTCACGCTGTGACCGAAGCCACAATCAACCATAGCGCTGGTGGCGCGCGGGGGCGGCCGCGTAGCAGCGAGCAAATGAAGGTAAGACAGATTTGGATTCCAAATCAACCATATGAACTATCAAGAGGCCGAAAAATCGGAGAAAAGAAGGGCAGAGGCGCGTTGACATATCTACAAGAAGCCAGTGTAGAAATGGCGCGCACTGCATCGTTTACCCTTGCATTGAATCAAAATCAAAACTGCAATGGTGGGAGGTCTCGAATTCCGAGCTGCCTGGCGCCAGACCTTCGCAGGCTGGTCGACTGGCAGCCCCGTCTGCGGATCGAGAAACAGCTTGCGCTGAGCGAGTTCGTCGCCACGGCGGCTGAAATCGAACATGCCCATGATGCTGCCTGCCTTGCTGTCGAACGATCCGCCGCCGATACGTTCTCCGTCGAGCCAGTTGTCCTCGATGAAGCGAACGACCGAAGACTGGTCGATCAACGTATGGTCGACGTAATTCTCCTTCGCCCAGGGCGAAATGACGAGAAACGGAATGCGTGCACCCGGGCCGCAGCGGCCGTTCACAGGTTTGCCGTTCACGCCGTCCTGCGCGGAGCCGGTACCGCATTTTCCCTGGCCGTTGAGGTGGTCGGCGAACGAATCGTATGACGCGCTCGTTGGCAATGCATAAGCGTGGTCGTACCAGCCATCCGAGTCATCCCACGTCACGACGATGGCGGTGCGGGTCCAGTCCGGCTGGCGCTGCAGGAAGTTGACGACCTTCGCGACGAAAGCCTGCTCGTCGAGTGGATCCGAATAGCCAGCGTGACCGTCCTGGAACGACGGGGCCTTGAGGAAGCTCACGGCCGGAAAATTCCCTGCGCTCACAGCGCCAAAGAAGTCGTCGGAATCGTACTGATGATTGGCGGGGTCCGGGGTCCGTCCATCGTTTTCCAGGGTGTGCCCGATCGCCTCGATAGAACCCGGACGCAAATGCTTTGGATTCGACGTCGACGCGTAGTACTGGAACCAGTTGTGGTGCGGCACGTAGTCCACAGTGGCCGAACCGACGACTTCCGATAGCGTGCTGCGCCTGCACGCGGTCGTGCCGTTGCTGTTCACGGTCTCGAGATTGAAGCCACCCATGAAGCCGCCCCACGAAATATTGCGCGCATTCAAGAGGTCGCCGATATTCCTCCCCGTCATCATGACGGTGTCGCGCTTGCTCGAGCATTTGTCGAAGGCGGGATCGACGTCGTCGATCAGCGTGAAGCCGCCCTGTCCGTCGTTCACGTAGTAGGAGCCCGGAGCCGAAGGCTTTTTCGTCGTCAGCACGGGTCTCATGCCGTTGGTCTGACCCGAGACCACCTCCAGGGCGCCCGGCGTCGAGGGGCCATAGGTCGACGACCAGGCGTTGTCGCTCATCGCGAAGCGCTGCGCGTAGTTCCACAGCGCAGTGACCGTGTTGCCGTCGTAATAGCCCATCACCTCGCGATTGCTTCCAGACTCACTGGCGCTGTTGCTCGTCCCTTTACCCGTGTACTTCGGGAACAGGTCGACCGCGCCGTTGTCGTAGGCTTGCTGTTCTGCCGCATAGGCGTGATCCTGGTCGGCGGTGGCCGCCTGCGTACGGTCGATGCGGAACGGGTTCGCTGCGCCCGCGCCGTTGGCCGGATTCGTGGCATTCGGATTTCTGGAGAGGAGGGACCCTGAGAGGCCATTCACCCTGGGCGTACCGGGCAGTGCGTTGAACGCCGGTTCGTCGGAGGGATTCGCCGCATGCGGATAGGTCGCAAAGTAGTGATCGAACGAGACATTCTCGCCATAGATCACGACCAGGTGCTTGATCGGGGTGGCAGTACGAAGGTCGTTCGGCCGATTCATGTGCTGGTCGTCATTCGCACCCCACGCAATGGGTAATGAGAATGCCGCGGCTATGAGCGAACCAAGCGCTAAATGACGCCAGTGCATGTCGGGCTCCTGTAAGTTGCGTTTCTTCGTAGCGCAATGGGAGTTCCCGGCTGGCGTTGCCGTGGCGATCGCAAGCGAAGGCCAGCGCGTGCTGCCCCTCGCCGAACTACAACACGCGCACGCCGCAGTCTCCAACCAGCATCACGGCTTGATCGACGGAGAGTATCGTGCCTTTGAGATGCTGCAGCACATCGGAGAGTCGAAAACCGCTTAGGTCTACGGAGCGTAGGTCTGCGCCGTCAAAGCGGCTGTTGCGTAACTGTGCGTTGCTCAGGCTGCCGCCTTCGAACACGGCGTCGCGAAAGTCGCAGTCGGACAGGTGCGCGTCGGAAAAATTGAGCGCCTCGAGCGTTTGTTTCCGGAAGGAGAGTCCCTTCAGGTCTGCGCCGACGAGCAGCGAATCGTGAAAGCTAAGCCCTAGCGTGCGGGCGTCGACAAAGCGCGCGCCCGTGAGCTTCACCTCGGCAAACGCCGCTGAGGCGAGCTTCGAGCCTGTCCAATCGGTATTGTTCAGATCGCTGCGGTAGAAACGCGCGTCACCCAGATTGGCGTAGCGAAATCTTGCGGCTGCGCATTTGCAAGCCAACCAGCGGCTTCTTGCGAGTTCGCTGTGCTCGAGGAGGGTGTGCTCGAAGGTGCACTGTGTGAATCGGGCGGCGCCGAGATCGAGACCGGAGAGATCTTCGCTGTCGAAACTGCAATGCTCGAACGTCGGTTCGTCGCCGCATTCCCGAAGCAGGCAGGTCAGCGCTTCGCGGTCGAAGGTCAATCCGCTGAACAGCGCTCCGGCTCCGGTTGACGGGTCTTTTGTATTGCTGCGCATCTGTGCAGACTCCTCATTCTGAGGGGGGGCGCAGCGTCTTCTCCACAGCGTGTCCCCTCAACTTGGTGAAAGTAAGGTTGACGCCGCGGCGGAATTAGAACCCAACAACTGGGCGCAGGAGATACCAACCTGCCACTCTATTTTCAGCGGAGAAGATTCTACCGTTTCCGCCGTTGCGGGCACAAGGTCATCGGCTTTCTGCCTCGCTAGCCCACGCGCGTATTTGATCGATGGTGGCCGTCGCGCCGCCGCATACGACAACCAGAATCCTCTTGTATCTGGCCAATGCCGGATGCCTGTCGTAGGCGACAGACAGCGCTGCGCCGCAAGCCGGTTCGACCAGAATGCGGTGATCCGCGAGAAAACGCTCGCAGGCCGCGAGTGCGCTGGAATCCGATACGACGAGGCTGTGGACAGGGTGCTCGCGCACGCAGCGCAATGCCTGCTCGCACACTCGCTTCGCGCCGAGCGAAGTGGCGACGCTGGAGATACAGGGCAACGCCACCGTATGACCCGCCTCGACAGCGGCATGGAGCGAAGCGGCGCCATCGGTTTCGACGGCCAACACCGGCACGTCGTGCCAACGATTGCGCTGCAGACCTTCCACCACGCCAGCAAGCAGACCGCCCCCGCCGACGGAAAGTACGACGGCGTCCGGCTTGAAGCGGGCCTGGGCCACTTCATCGATCATCGAGGCATGGCCGTGCCACAGCAGCGGATCGTCGAAGGGATGCAGAAACGCGTCCGTCGCGCCCAGCAAAGTCTGCGCGAACTGGTTTGCCTCTTGCCAGGAACCGCCGTGCACGACGACCTCGGCACCTTCGCGGCGCAGCAACTCTTTGGCGCGCTCCGTCGTCGTTTCCGGCACCACGACAAGCACTGGAATGCCCAGGCGCCGGCCCGCATAAGCCACGGCAAGACCCGCATTCCCCCCGGACGAGGAAACGAAACGCTGCGCGCCGCGGCTTTGTTGGACAGCGCAAGCATGGCCGATGCCCCGGATCTTGAATGATCCACATGGCTGCAAGGCGTCGAGCTTCAGCCACACGGATTGTTCACCAGGGACGCTCAAGGCGCGCGATTCCACCAAAGGGGTTTCAAAGTGCAGATTCATTGCGATGGGCTTCCAGGTTTGCGATCGGACCAACCGTTGCCGAACTTCTGCTGATCCTAAAGAGGAAGGGGGGGCTGGCTTGTAAGAAATTGACGCGCGAGGCGATCGAAGGCCCATCGGCTCAGTATGCGGACGGGGCCACGCCGAACGCGTGACGGAACGCCCTGTTGAAATGGCTTTGATCGTGGAACCCGACGCCCTGGGCGACTTCGGCAATGGTTGGCTTACCGCGTCCCAGCAAGGCGCACGCGTGTTCCAGTCGCAGACGCAGCAGCCAGGCGTGAGGCGTCATGCCGACCGTCTGCTTGAATCGACGCGAAAAATGAAAGCGCCCCAGACCGCACAAGGTGGCCAATTCGTCGAGCGTGATTTTTTCGGCTAGATGGAACAGGCAATAGTCTTTGAGCCGTTGCCAATGCATTGGCGAGAGCGTGCCTTTTACGGCCACCGGCTTGATGGCTCCCGACCGCTTAAACAGGACATAAAGCAGGGAAAGCCATTCCGACTGCACGGACAGCGAGGAAGCATCCGGCGACGATCGCATCGCATCGTGGATCTGCAACAAGCGCGCGGCCAGCGTCGGATCCTCGATCATCATGGCTTTCAGCTCGGGCTCGCGATCCGGGTCCGTTACCTCGGTCATGGCGTCTTGCAGCAGGTCCTGGGACAGCCTGAAGGTCTTCAGTGTATAAGCATGGCCGCTTTCTGCAGCGCCGTCATGCATCTCGCCGGGCGGCATCAAGGAGATGCGACCTGGCCCGAGCAACACGGCCTCTCCGTTCACGCATTGGCGCTGAATCCCTTCGGTCACGAGCCCGACGTGATAGTCAAGATGGTAGTGCCGGTTGAAATTGAACGCCTTGAAACGACCGGTGCCAAGAACCAGTCCAGGAAGGTCGACGAGCCGTTTGTACTCCACGCTATCGCTCATTTCAAATCACGAAGTCACTATTGCGGCAGATTTAAGGGGTCGCACCAGACTCGAGCCGTCGAGGCTTTCGAGGCGTTTTTCGACGCGGCACGACGAGTATATGTCGGCAGCCGCGCTGCCGGACTCACTCGATATTGAAATGGACGCGGATGTCCTGTTCGCTTTCGACCGGATGCCCCTGCTTCATTGCAGGGAAAAAATGCCAGTTTCGAAGCGTCTCCAGCAGCAGCTGGTTCAGGCGCGGGTTCTGGGTGGGTCTGACGAGCGCGACGTCGACCGAACCGTCCGGATGAATAGTGAAGCGAGCTAGCGCGATGGCCTGATACGCAGACTCGCGCAGCTCATCGGGAAGCACCGGCAGCGGCTGGATGAGCGGATGTGCGGTGGTATCGCCGGACGCTGCGGAGCGGGTGCCGGACAGGGCGGAGCTAGCCGATGCGCTTTCGGCGCTGGCATGGGCTGTTGTGCTGGCCGGCGGCGCAGCGGCAGCCGCAGCTGCAGCCGCAGGCAATGGAGATTCGGTATGCGCAGGCAGCGGCGTGGGAGCCGGTGCCGCAGGCCGATTTATCGGCCGAACCACGTGCACAGGGCGTGATGGTGTTGCGATGTTCGGAGCAGGGCGTGCGACCGTGGTAGGCGGATGAGGCGGCGCCGGCGTAATGATCTCTACTATGCGGGCATCGAGCGTCAACGGACGGACGGGTTCCGGATTTTCCGCAAGACCGGCCACGAAGATACTGACGAATGCGGTCCACATCGCAAGCGCCACGACGCATCCGGCTACGCCTCGCGGGCCGCGCGCGTCAAGCAGCCTGACGAAGCGCGCGATGCTACGGCTGGTCACGGTGGACCGCAATGAGGAAATGGCCGGCTCCGCCCAGACGGGCCTGCAGCATGGCCTGCACGACCAGCCCGTTCGGAGCACCGGCATCCGCGGCGACGACGACGTTTCCATCGGCAGCGAGCAGCCGCTTTATCGTTCCCGCTACGTCATTCAGCGGCACGTCCTGGCGGTTCACCGCGATCTGTCCGCTGCGGCTTACGCTGAGCGTGAGGGGCTGCTGCGCGGCAAGCGGTTGCGCCGTGCCGCGCGGCAGATCGAGTTTGACTGCGTCGAGCCGCTGCATCGTGAGCGACGCGAGCATGAAAGTAGCGAGCAGGAAGAACATCACATCGATCATCGGAATGATCTCGATGCGACCGCGCTTCGATGCCCTGGAACGGCGCAGCTTCATGACGTTTGCGCCTCGTGTTCCTGTGCGAGTCTCACGTTGTTGAGCCACGTGCTGACGATCGCTTCGAGTTCGTCCATGAGCCGGTCGATACGCCTTGAAAAATAGTTGAAGGCGAACAGCGAGACCAGTGCGATCACGAGGCCGATGGCGGTCGCCACCAGCGCCTGCGCCACGCCGCCGGTCACCCCGCCGGGATTGACGAGGCCGCTATTTCCGATCAGCCGGAACGCATGCATCATGCCGACGATCGTCCCCAGCAGGCCGAGCAGCGGTGCGGCTGTCACGATTGTTTCGAGCACCCACAGCCCTCTCGACATGTCGCGCTGCACGTCGAGTGCGAGCGCGCCCGCTCTGGCCTCGATCCACCATGCGGGCTTTGCCGCGTGACCGATCAACGGTTCGAGCAGCCTGCGCAGTGCGTGCTGCGGGGGGAGTCGCAGAAGCGCGGCGGTGCGATCGGGCTCGTCGGCTGCGTGGGCTTGCGCCTGCGGGGCGGCGGGAATGACCGCGAAGCGCCAGAACACCCAAGCGCGATCGAGCGTGATGACGAGCGCAACGATGGCGAGCAGCGTGAGCGGATAAACGACCCACCCGCCGACCCGCGCGGCTTGCACGATTCCTGTCCAGTCTTGCATGGAAGCACCCGGTTATCTGGTTCTGTCAAAAGTATTTGGTCAGGCCTGCATAGAACGCGCGATAGGGACCGTACTGAGGCGCGAACACGCCGATGCCGGAACCGTCGCGCAACGCGTAGGTTCTGCCGAAAGCGTTGATCACCACGACACGCCCATCCATCTTGCCGACCACGGGCAGGTTGAAATGCTCGATGACGGCCAGATTGATCTGTGCATAGAAGGGCATCTTGCCGGTATTGGCAAAGCCGTTGCGCAGGCCGCTGCCTGCCGTGCCGTCCATCGTGAAGGTGGTGCGATGCCAGTTGTAGGCGCCGCCGAAGGACGCAGTCACGCGCTGGTCGTGATCGAGGAATACCCAGTTGTTGCTGATATAGGCCAGTTCGTCCGCGCCGAAATTGAACTGGCCGGAAGTGACGTTCTTGCCCATCGCGCGGCTGTAGGCGAGGTTCAGATACGCCGACACGTTTTCATGCTTGTAGTTGGCCGTGAATTCGACGCCGTAAACACGCCCGTACTGGTAGTTGAACGGCGTATAGATGAGCGCCGCGCCAAACTGGCCGAGGTCGAGCAGGTTGTGCGCCTTCTTGTAATACGCGTCCAGCCCCAGCGTGAGATCCGTGCCGATCTGCTGGGTCACGCCAAGATCGAAGTAATCGGCGCGCTCGGGCTGCACCGGATCGTTCTGCGTGACCTCGCTTTGATTAGTCGTGCCATTGAAGCGGCTGATGGTGGAGCTGGAAACCAGTTCGAACGAAGGCGGCGTGAAGTAACGCGCGTAGCCGGCATGAAATGTCGTGGTGGGCGTCAGCTTGAACACCGCGCCAATGCGCGGACTCAACTGGTTTGCCTGCACGTATTCGTCCATGCCGTCATAGCGCAGGCCGTAGTTCAGGGTCAGCCTGTCGTTGATTTTCCACTCGTCCTGCAGATACGCGCTGTACAGGTAGCCCGTCTTGCTGCTCGAATCGGAAAGCGTAAAGGGCACATCCGAGGTCTGATTGCCATTGGCGTCGGCGGGGAAAACGGTCACGTTGTCCAGGAAGTTCGCATGCTCCTGCTGAAAGAGCACGCCGGCGCGCAGCGTGTGGTGGTCGTTCAGCCGGTACGTGGTATCGGCCTGCAGGCCGTTGGCGGTATCGCTGTGGAAGTCCTGCGAGGCGACGCCGTTGAAGATCAGGTCGCCGACCGGGTCCGGGTTGAACTGGGTGCGCGTATAGCGCGTGAAAAGCGCAACCTGATAGTCGAGGGCGCCGCCGTTGGTCCCCTGCAGCGCGACGACCGCGAAGTTGTTCAGCTCCGACTGGGTTTCGTTCAGGTCGGCGGAATCGAACGTCGGCACGCCGGCGAGCATGAAGTTTGGCGTGAGGCCGGGCGTATTCGGGATCTCGAACTGGTTGGCTGTCGTGCCGAACATCACGCTCACGCGCGTGAGCGGGTTGATGATGTACGACATATACCCGAAGGCATTGCCCTGGCGCGTGTGATCGTGAATCGGGCTCGGCGAGGCGGTGGGCGCCTCGATGCCGAGATTGTTTTCGCCCAGCGAGCCGCTGAAGAAATAGCTGAAATCGCCCTTGCTGCCGTAGACATCGGCGCTCGTCTGGATGGTCTGGTGGCTGCCGCCATAGACATCGATCGAGCCGCCGTTGCCGAGATCGCCCGATTTGGTGCGGATATCCACGATGCCGGCTGTGCGGTAGCCGTATTCGGCCGGCAGCGCGCCGGTCAGGAGATTGACCTGGTCGATGATGCGCGTATCGAGCGATTGCCCGAAACCGCTGATCGGCTCGGGAATCAGAATGCCGTTGATCCGGTATTGCAGGTCGGCGTGGTCGCCCCGTACATGCAGTTGGCCGTATGAGTCGTTCGCGACGCCGGGGGCCTGCAGCAGCACCTGGTTCAGCGGCGTGTTTTCGCCCTGCGGCATGGCCTGGATGTCGGCCTGGGTGATCCGGTAGATGCTGCTGCCCGTCTCCGGCAGCAGGCCGTTGCGTGCCTCGTTGAGCCGCTTCGCATTGACCTGCACGTCGAGCATGTCGCCCTTGCCCAGAACCACGGCCACGCTGGCCGGACTCGCCGGCGCCGTGGTCGCGATCTGCGAAGCGGCGGCGAAACCGGGCGCCGTTACGGTCACGGCATAAGTGCCCGTGGCGACGTGAAGGAGTTCGAAGTGTCCGGTCGCATCGGTCGTGGTCTGTCCTGCCTGAGTGCCGCTCGCATCCTGGAGCACGACAGCGGCATGATCCACCGGCTTCCCGGTCGTGTCCTTCACTGTGCCGTTGAGTGTGGTGTCGGCGTCTGCGGCCTGCGCCTGACTGGCCGTGATCATGGCGAACGAGACTAGCGCCGCGCGGGCGATGAGTGTGCGGTGGATCATGATGCGGTCTGGAAGCGTTATTGTTTTCCGCGCGTACCTCACAAAGCTTCGCCTTGTCGCGGGATCTAAATGAAATGATATAACATTGCATTTAGATCCCGCCATAGTTGACTGGATAAAAAATCGAAAGACGGTAAAGAAATAAATATGAAAGTTATTTGTTGGTTATTTTAAATAATCGATGCGGGCGTGCCGACGAAAGAGGAGTGCGGTTGTTGCACCGCAGCCGGCGTGGCACGATATCGAGTCCACCACCTCGTGCACGATTTCGCGACTGCGTTAAGGGAACCCCGCTTATCGCCTTGCTGTATCTCCCGCAACGGTACGCGCCCCGACAATCCGTCCTGCTCGGTACGATGTCGGCCGCGGTCTGGTCGCTGTCGTCTGGCCATTGTTCACTTGATTGATTCCACCATGCTTCGATTCGAAAACCTCAGCAAACGCTTTGGCGAGCGCGTTATCTTTCAGGGACTGCATCACGCCAGCGGCGCTGGATGCGTGGCCCTCTGCGATGAAAACGGCAGCGGCAAGTCCACGCTGCTCGGCATCCTTGCCGGCGCGATCGACGCCGACGAAGGGGAGGTCTGGCTCGACGGTCATTCGCTGCGTACCGATGCGCTCAAGGCGAAATCCGCGCTGGCCTATGTGCCCGACGACTGCATGGCGTATCCGTTCCAGACGGGCCGGGCGTTTCTCGAACTCGTGGCGTCGACAAAGAAGACAGTCGTCGACGCCCGCACGCTCGATCTTGCGCACCGCTTCGGCCTCGCTCCGCACCTCGAGAAGCGCTTCGAGCAGATGTCGCTCGGCACCCGCAAGAAAATATTCCTGACGGCGACGATGCTGGGCGAGCCCGCCGTCGTCATTGCTGACGAGCCGGGCAACGGACTCGACGCCGCCGCGCGCGCGGTTCTCATCGATCTGTTCAGGAATCTGGCCAAAGACAGCGCGGTCTTCTTTTCGAGCCACGATTTGCAGCTTGCGCGCGCTTGCGAGGCGAAAGTCACGAGTTTTGCCGATCTTGGCATGGCCGTGTGAGGCGTAGTCGGGCTGCGCAGTCCCGTGACTCGACCCTCTATGGCTACGTCGACCGGTCGCGATTGCGCGCGCGCGTGGCGCCCGTGATCACCGCGACGCCGAGCAGTATCACCGCCACGATCTCGATGATGTGCAGCGCAACATGCAGCGCCATCAATGCCCACGCCACGCCGCCGATAAAAATGATCCATCCGATCAGATAGATGAGCAGGGTCATCGTTCCTCTCCTTGTGATTTCGGCCTGGGTGCAGTGCAAACAACGCCATTGGCGAAAGTGCGATCAACCCGCCTTTCACCAGGCGCAATAGGTCGAAGCACATTGCGCGCCTGACGTTGCCATCGCGCGCGGCCGATGTTGGGCTCTTAACGCAATACGGCGGCGTCGTTTATCACCAACACGAACTGGCAGTCGTATTCCGGCGAAAGCAGTCTCTCGAACTTTTCGCAGATGGCTGTCATCACGTTTCTGATGATGGTCAGCGCCACAGCCGGTGTGGCCGCCGCCGCGGGTTTCATACGCGGCCTTGGTCGCCGCAGCGTCGCGGATATCGGCAACTACTGGGTCGACTTCACGCGCGTGCTCTATCGCGTGCTGCTGCCGCTTTCCCTGCTCATGGCGCTGGTCTATGTCTGGCAGGGCATGCCGCAGACCCTCGCGAGCGAGACGGTCGCGACGACGCTCGAAGGCGCGCAGCAGCACATCGTGCTGGGGCCGGTCGCCAGCCTCGAGTCGATCAAGCATATCGGCACCAACGGCGGCGGCTTCTTCGGCATGAACGCGGCGCATCCGTTCGAAAACCCGACGCCGCTCACCAACACACTGCACATGCTCTGCATGCTGCGTCACGCCGACGAACATGCTCGTCTGGGCGATGCCAAAACGCAGCTCCTTGCCTTCCATGTTGCCGCCGGCCTGCCGTTGACTCGCCTGCTGGTCCGCGTGCAACCGTGCGAAGTTCGGATTGCCGCCGTGCTCCGCCCCATAGATCAGCGCCACGCAAACCACGAACATCGCGCTGAACGCGGCAAAGAACGCCCAACCCTGGCGGCGGCGCAGCAGCATGCTGCCGAACGTGTAGGTCAGCGCGGAGGGAATCAGCCTCGGGCACGGCGAACAACGGTTCCGCGTTCGCGGGCCTGAATTCGAACACGCCGTTCTTCAATACGACGATTGCCTTCGCGATGCTGTTCGGCCGCTATTTCACGCTGCTGCCCATGCTCGCGGTGGCGGGCTCCCTCGCGATGAAGAAGACCGTGCCGGAAGGGCCCGGCACGCTGCCGACCGCGACGCCGCTATTCACGGCGCTGCTCGTGTTCGTGGTGGTGCTCGTAGGTGGTCTGACCTTCTTCCCGGCGCTCGCGCTCGGCCCCGTGGTCGAGCATCTGATGCTGACCAATGGACACTTGTTCTAAGGATGCCGAATGAATTCGAATGTGCAGAGTGCGCGCGCGGTCGCTGAACCCGCGCAAGGCGCCGCGTCACCCGCGCCGTCGCTGCGGGCGTTGATGCGACCGGCGCTGGTGTCGGCAGTGTTTTTCATGCTGTTGACGGGGCTGGCCTACCCACTGCTGACCACGGGCATCGCTCAGGTGCTAATGCCCTCGCAGATCCCGCGCTTCAGAAGCCTGCTGATTCCAGCAGGCTTCTATACGGGCAACGACAGCAGATCGTCTGGCGGAACGGCGCGCGGGCTAGTTAGTGCCCATGCGCCTCGCGGAATCCGGCGTCCTTTTCGAGCCGGCGACCGTGGGTGCCGACGTGGAATCCCGCCGAGATCACAAACAGGACTCCGGCGAATGGCCAGATATAGATTGCCAGCGAGAAGCAAACCCAAATCGCTTCTTGTGGCGGATACGCCTGGAGCGCCCAGACGAGACAGGCAACTGGCAACAGCATCAGACACAGCGCCGACCGGGTGAGAAAAGTGGCGGCTCTTGCTTTCTTTAGCGTCTCTGCTTGCATGCCTGGCTCCATGGGGAATGGCATTGGGACATAGAGTCGCATGGCGACCATTTGTCGCATACTTAGTAATATCCCTGACAGGTGCCACTTTTGCGCACTGCAATCTGCGAAAAGGATTCGTGATGCTGCATAGCCCTTCTGAATCGATCGTAGTTCTGATCGACTTGCAAACGAGACTGATGCCTGCGATTCACGACGGCGCATCCGTTACCGCGCAAGCCCTCAGGCTCGGGCGGATTGCTCGAGGTCTCGATGTTCCGGTCATCGGGACAGAACAGAATCCGGGCGCACTCGGCGAAAACGCGCAGGAAATAAAAGATCTGTGCTCGATGACTGTTGCAAAGCACCATTTCGACGCTACCGCCGATGGTCTGTTTGAAGCGCTGCCTGAAGGGCGAACCCGAGTCATCGTCGCGGGATGCGAGGCGCATGTCTGCGTATTGCAAACGGCAATCGGTTTGCTGCGTCGCGGCCTATCGGTCACTCTCGTTATCGATGCGATGGGTTCGCGCAAAGCCGTCGACAAAGAGGCGGCCATTGCGCGGCTGAACAAGGCGGGCGCCGAAGTGGCGACGGTCGAGATGGTCGCGTTCGAATGGCTGCGCTCGAGCCAGCACCCGCGATTCCGCGACATACTGCAGTTGATCAAGTAAGCGGCCACCAGCAGGCCAAAAGCGGCTCGATCATCGGCAAAACGCGGCGCCAGAGAGCAAGGCAACTATCGTCGAGGGCGCGAGATACTCGACGAACGTCCAGACAATAAGCGCTCCGAATGAAACGGCCAGCATGACCTGCACGATGCGCACGGCCAACGCCTCGCTCACGAAGGCTGGCCCGCGATCATGGCGCGCTGCACGACCCGCTCGTCGTCGATCGGCAAGTGCATCAACCCAGCGATGATGCCGAGCGCAATCGAGCCCTGCCAGAGCAGGCTGTAGCTATGCGTCGCGTCAAACACCACGCCGCCCAGCCAGACGCCGAAGAAACTGCCGATCTGATGCCCGAGAAACACGAAGCCGAAGAGCGTCGAGATATTGCGGACGCCAAACATCTGCGAAACGATCCCGCTCGTCAGCGGCACGGTGCCGAGCCACATGAACCCCATCGCGAACGCGAATACATAGAGCGTGAGGGGCGAGAGCGGCAAGGCGAGGAACAGCGCCATCACGCCCGCCCGTGCGAAGTAGATTGCCGAGAGCAGATACTTGCGGCGCAAAAATCCCCCCGCGTAACCGCATAAAAACGTGCCCGCGGTGTTGGCCAGCGCGATCAGCGCGAGCGCCAGACTCGCTTCGCGCGCGCTCATGCCTTTGTCGAGCAAATATGCCGGCAGGTGCGCGCCGATGAACGCAAGCTGGAAGCCGCACGACAAAAAGCCCAGATTGAGCAGCCAGAACCCGCGATGCGCGAACGCTTTGCCAATCGCACGGCGCAGGGTCTCGTGCGTATCGATCGCACCGCTGCGCTCCGCCGGACGATCGCGCAGCCATGCCGCGAGCGGCGCGCTGGCGAGCACGACGGCGGCGAGCACGAGAATGGCGGTGACCCAGCCGAATCTGCCGATCATCCCTTGCGTGAGCGGCACGACGCAGAACTGGCCCAGGCCGCCGAACATGCCCGCCACGCTCAGCGCCCAGCTACGCTGGTCGGCTGCGAAGAGCCGCGAGAGCGCGCCATAGACGGCGCCGAACGCGGTTCCGGACAGTGCAACGCCGAGCACCACGCCCACGCCAAACGTGTAGATGCCTGGCGTCGCGCTCAGTGCCATCATCGCGAGTCCAAGCGCGTAGAGCAGGGCGCCCGCGAAGATCACGCGCGCGGAGCCGAAGCGGTCGGAGATCATGCCCGTGAGCGGTTGCGCAACGCCCCACAGCAGGTTTTGCAGCGCGAGCGCGAGGCCGAAGGTCTCGCGCGACCAGCCGCGCTCGAGCGTGACGGGCAACAGGAAAAGCCCTTGCACGTTGCGCACGCCGAGCGCCGCGCCCATCAATACGCCACCTGCGATCACGAGCAGCCAGCGGCGGCGCCATGCATCGTCGATCCCGCTCATCGTTCGCCTCCTCGCACTGGGCGCTTCGCAGTTGCGCCGTATTGCGTCTAGTAGAGCGCAGGACGGCGAGTTGGCTCAAGCGAGTTTTTGGCACGCTTCGCATGCGCTTTGCTCATGCGATTTGGCTTTGGCGAGCCTGGTCGACGATCCAGCCGATGACGGCGCGCACGTCGTCGCGCGGTGCTTCGTCGGCCTGATGCAGCCAGTAGGCATAGCCAGTCGGGCCCTCGGCGGGCGCATTGCCGATCGCGGCGAGCCTGCCGTCGGCAAGCAGCGGCTGCACGAGGGCGAGGCGCCCGAGTGCGATACCGCGGCCGGCAATGGCGGCCTGAATGACCTGGTCGTACTGGTTGAAACGCAGCACGCCGCGAAGCGGCGCGCTGGCGAGGCCGCGTGCGCCCAGATGATCTGCCCAGCGCAGCATCGGGCGGCGCACGCCCTCGAATTCGAGCAGCACGTGGCGCGCGAGCGTGGCCGCGTCGAGCTTCTTCACATTCAACGAAGGATGCGCGACCGGCAATACATATTCGTCGTACAGATGTACCGCGCGATTCGCCGCCTCCGGCGCAATGCGGGCCGGCGCGTAACGCAGAGCGAGGTCGATGCCTTCGGCGCGCAGATCAAGCACTTTCTCGGAGGTCGCAAGGCGCAGATCGATATCGGGAAGCAGGCGTTGCAGCTCGCCGATACGCGGCAGCAGCCACAGGCCGGCAATGCCGATGCTGGCGGTAATCGTCACGGGCTGGCGCGTCTCTCGCGCGGCCAGCGCGCCGACGATTTCCTGCATCTGCTGCACCGCGCTGTCCGCAACGCGCAGCAGGCGCTCGCCCTCCGCTGTGAGCGAGATCGAACGATAGCCGCGGTTGAAAAGGCGCACGCCGAGCGCCTCTTCGAGCGCAGCGATCTGGCGGCTCACGGCGGATTGGGTCACGCACAAGTCGTCGGCGGCGAGCGTGATGCTCATGCGCCGGCCCACCGCGACGAAACCGCGAATGAGGTCGAGAGGAGGGAGTTTCACGAGCGGCGCCGACATGCGTTTTCCTCATGCGAAAGCAGCGCAAAGATTGATTGAACGGGCGGCCAAGGTCAAGTGAAATCGACACTCAGGTTTCTTCATGGAGCACGTTCATGGATTCAGGCGATCCGGGCGGGGCGCGTCCTCTCGCCGTCGGCATCACCGCCGCCGATGGCTTTACGCTTCGCGCTTATGTGTGGCGTCGTCATGCCCGGCTGAACGCGGACGCGTCGCGTCCGGTGGTCATCGTCAATTCGGCCACGTCGGTGCGCTGCCACTACTATTTCCGCTTTGCCGCATGGCTGCACCAGCAGGGTTTCGACGTGCTGGTCTACGACTACCGTGGCATTGGCGGCTCGCAGCCCGTTGCGCTCGCAACGCTCGACGCGAGCTGGCTGGAATGGGGCGAACGCGATTTCGAAGCGGTGCTGCGCTACGCGCGAAGCATGTTCCCGGGACAACCGATCGACGTCGTCGGGCATAGCATCGGCGGCTTCCTGATCGGGCTCGCGCCGTCGAATCGTCTCATTCGCCGCGTCTTCACCGTCGGCACGCAGTACGCGTATTGGCGCGATTACGCGCCGCGCAGCATGCCGCTCATGCTCTGGAAATGGCATGTCGTGATGCCGGTTTTGACCGGCCTGATGGGTTATTTCCCCGCATCATGGTTCGGATGGATGGAGGACACGCCGCGCGGCGTCGCGAAGATCTGGAGCCGGGGCCGCGCCCGCTTTGAAGACACGCTCAGCAAAGGGTCGCTTGCGCGCACGCCCGAACAGCGCGCCGGCATCGTCGCTCGTTTTGGCGACATGCATGCGCCGATTCTCGCCGTCAGCTTCCCCGATGACCCGTTCGGCACGATCCGCGCGATCGAACGCACGCTACGCTATTTCACACAGAGCCAGTCGACACACGTACGCATCGCGCCCGCCTCAATTGGCGAGCGCAGCATCGGGCACTTCGCGTTTTTTCACTCGCGATTCGAGCGCAGCCTGTGGCCGCTCGCGCGGCATTGGCTGGCCGATGGCAGCGTCATCGCGACGACACCGGCAACGACGCAACCGAGTCCCAGCCACGCCGAGGTCGAGAGCGATTCGCCGAGCCACGCAATGCCGATCGCCACGCCGATCGGCACGCGCAAATAGGCCTGCGCCGTCGTGCCGACCGAGCCGAGCGTCTGGACGAGCCGGAAGTAGATGACGAACGCGATCGCCGTGGAAGAAACGGCGAGTCCGATCAGCGCTGTGATCGATTGCAACGACGGATGAAGCGTCCACGGGCGGTCGACGAGCAGGCTCACGGGGACCAGCAGGACCGCGCCCACGACTAGCGATCCCGCAGCGGGTGCGACTGGCGAGAGTCCCTTGAACGATCGTCCGTAGATCGCCGCGCCGGCATAGCAGATCGTCGCGGCGACGATCGCCAGCTGCGCGACGAGTTGCCTGCCGAGTCCTTCGAATGCGCTCACGCCGACCACGAGGCATATACCGGCCAGGCCCGCGGCGACGCCGAACAACTTGCGCGCGGTGACCTGTTCGTGGCGCGTGATTAGCCACGTGCCGAGGAACGCCATGACAGGTGAAGTCGAATTGAGGATGGTCGCCAGACCGGCTTCCACCGAGCGCTCGGCCCATGCGATCAAGGTAAAGGGAATCACGCTATTCAGGAGTGCCTGCACGGCGAAGCGACGCCACACGGCCGGGTCTCGCGGTATCGTAATGCGCTGCCACAGCATCCAGAGCAGAAGGAGCGTTCCGGCAATCGACGTTCTCGCGGCGATGAGCGTGAGCGGCGGGATGGTCGTCACGCCGACTCTAATGAACGTATAGGACGCTCCCCAAAGCGTTGACAGTGCGAGGAGCAAAAGCAGGTCGAGTCCGGCCGATTTGCTCGCGGTCGATATTTGCATGCTGGGCGCCCGGTTTCACGCAGACGAGGTGAGATGACGGTTCCACGCGCCAGGGATAGCGCGTGTATCGACAGTATGCGGGCATCTTCGGTGCGAATATTTCGGCCTGAAATGAAATGTGGATTGGCGACGGACAGAATCAGGACGCGACGCGCAATGCGTCTTCCCGCTGCGTGGCGAAGCGGTTCGCGGGACGAGGCAAGCCAAGATGCTCGCGCAGCGTGCACCCCGTATATTCCGTGCGAAAGAGTCCGCGACGCTGCAATTCGGGCACCACGTACTGCACGAATTCGGTGAGGCCGCCGGGCAGCCACGGCGACATGATATTGAAGCCGTCGGCGCCTTCTTCCTCGTACCATTGCTGAAGCTGGTCGGCAATGCTTTGCGGCGTGCCGATCACCTGTTGATGCCCGCGCGCGCCCGCAATGCGCAGATAAAGATCGCGTATCGTGAGGTTGTCGCGCCGCGCGAGATCGAGCAGCAGGCGTTGCCGGCTCTTGCCGCCGTTGGTTTCCGGCAGGTCGGGCACGGGGCCGTCCACGGGATACTGCGAGAGGTCGAGGCCGCCTGACATGTTCGCGAGCAGTTGCAATCCCACGCTCGGATGGATCAGCGCCTGCAGCGCGTCGAACTTCTCCTGCGCTTCTTCCTGCGTGCGTCCGATCACGGGGAAAATGCCCGGCATGATCCTGAGATGCTCGGGGCGGCGGCCGAAACGCGCGAGCCGCCCCTTCACGTCGCGATAGAACTCCTTCGCTTCATCGAGTGTTTGATGCGCGACGAAAATGACTTCGGCAGTTTGCGCCGCGAGTTCCCTGCCCGCCTCCGAGGCGCCTGCCTGTACGACGACCGGCCAGCCTTGCGGCGAACGCGCGACGTTGAGCGGGCCGCGTACCTTGAAGTGCTTGCCGCCATAGTCCAGCGTGTGAAGCTTCTGCGGATCGAAGTAGATGCCGCTCGCCTTGTCGCGAATGAAGGCGTCGTCTTCCCAGCTGTCCCAAAGCCCGGAGACCACGTCGTAGAACTCTTTCGCGCGCTCGTAACGCACGGCGTGATCGAGATGCTTGTCGAGGCTGAAGTTGTGCGCTTCGGTTTCGGTGCTCGACGTCACGAGATTCCAGCCCGAGCGGCCGCCGCTCAGATAGTCGAGCGAGGCGAACTTGCGGGCCACGTTATAGGGCTCGTTGAACGAGGTCGACACCGTGGCGATGAGCCCGATGTGTTTCGTGACCACCGAGAGCGCCGAGAGCAGCGTGATCGGCTCGAAATGATCGGCGCGTGCGGTGCGCGAGAGCGAAGGCACATGCGTGTCGCGCACGCTCACGCTATCGGCGAAAAAGACGGCGTCGAATTTGGCGCGCTCGGCCGTTTGCGCCAGCTCGGCGTAGTGCGCGAAATCGAGGCCGCCGGCGGCGTGCGCATCGGGATGACGCCACGCGGCGATATGGTGGCCCGTCTCCATCAGGAAGGCGCCGAGGCTCAATTGTCCCTGGCGTCGCGGTGCTGCGCTCATGTGTGCTCCTCGACTGTGGTTGGCGTTCGCTACGGAACGGAAGGCAAGGATTCAATGCGCGAGCGGCTTGTGCGCCGTCGCAATGATCATGCGCCGCGCGAGTGCATAGCCGCGTGCGCTGCGATGCGCTTCGAGCGCACTCGCGAGCCCTGCGCGCACGTGAGCGATGTCTTCAGGCGTGAGCGAGGAGAGGAAATTGCCAAACGAACTGGACCGGCTGAAGGCAAGCACATCGTCGACGTTGTCGAAGGTGTCGCCGAAGGCGCGAATCTCGTTGTGCGTCACCTCGAAGCCGGCGCCCCGGAGCAGGGCTGCCGAGCGCTCGCGCGTGAGCTTGTTCGGCGCGCCGATTCCGGCGCGCTGCCATTCGGGCTCGCCTGCAAATAGTGCATGCAGCACGACATGCAGATCGTGTGGGGCTTCTTCGGGCATGGTCGTGAAGCCGATCCGGCCGCCTGGCTTGAGCACACGCCACGCTTCGCGTAGCGCCTGCGCCTGATCGGGGATCCAGTGAATCACACTGTTGAAATACACCACGTCGTAGTGCGCAGCGGGCACCGTTTCCAGCGCTTCGGCGCGGCCGACGCGCGCGGCGAATCGGCCCTGCGCGCGTTCGAGCGCGCGTTGCACGCGCAGCGGCAACGGATCGAGGCCGAGCACCTCGCCGTGTGCGCCCACGCGCTGCGCCGCCGATCCGGTGAGACGGCCCGTACCGCAACCCACGTCGAGCACGCGTTCGCCTTCGCGCAAGCCGAGCACGTCGAGCAGTTGCAGACCGTGATGAAACTGGCGAATGCCGAGCCGGTCGTATTCTTCGACGAGCGTGGCGGAATCGAGTTGAAGGCTGGGCGCGTTCGACATATCGTGGTCCTGACCAAAGTTTGCCAGGGCCATTCTTGCCGATCGCTTATCTCACTACAAACAAGCAATTGAGCTATTCATAGTTGCGCGAGTGCGTTCGCGACGATTCCGCCGTTACAGCGGATTTTCAAAATGCGGGGGCAGTTCTTATTCCGCAATCGAACGAATGACGCGCGCCGGATTTCCACCGACGAGCGTATTCGGGGGAACGTCTTTCGTGACCACGGACCCTGCCGCCACCACCGAGTTCTCGCCGACGGTTACGCCGCCGATGATGGTCGCGCCGGCGGCGATCCAGACGTTCCTCTCGATCACGATGGGCTTTGCGATGATGCCCTCGCGCCGCCGGGAAGGTTCGACGGGATGGCCGGACGTGATGAGGCTCACGTTCGGGCCGATCATCACATCGTCGGCAATGTCGAGGCCGCCCAGGTCATAGAAAGTGCAATTCTGGTTGACGAAGACGTTGCGCCCGACGCGGATCTCGACCCCGCCGCTCGTGTAGAACGGCGGGATCAACAGGAAGCTGTCGTCGACCTTCTTGCCGACGAGTTCACTGAACAAGGCTCGGACTTCATCGGCATCGTCGAAGGTCAACCGGTTGATCCTGGCGGTAATCGCCATCGCCCGCTTGAGGTTGGCGGTCATGGCCGCGGATTCCGGCGTTCGTCTGGCAACTATCGTGGTGCGGTCGTCATTCGCCATGCGTCGTTTTTTCCAGTGATCCGCCGGATTGTGCCTCAGAGGTTGATCTGTCCACCCATCTCGACAACCCGGTTCGCGGGCAGGCTGTAGTACTCGGCCGCCTGCGCTGCGTTGCGCGCCATGAACGCGAACAGCTTCTCGCGCCATAGCGACATGCCTTTGCTCTCTGCCGTTGCGAGGATCGTGTCGCGGGCCAGGAAGAACGACGTGGCTGCGGGCTCGTACTGCCATGTGGGTATCTGCTTCTGCACGAGCAGGAGCACTGCCGGCACGTTGGGCATTTCCATGAAGCCGTGATGCGCCGCGACCGCGTAGCAACCATGCCCAAGATCGCTAACCGAGACTTTCTCGCTTTCGGGTACGTGTGGAACGTTCTCGGTCGTACCGGCCAGAAAGATATTGGTCTCGTGCATCACGCCGTTATGCTTGAGATTGTGCATGAACGCGCTCGGCGTCATGCCGGGTACGCCGCCCGGAAACACCGCCGTTCCGCCCACGCGGGGAGGCGGGTGCGATCCGTCGCACAACGAGTGAATGAATGCCGGAAGCGGCAGGTTGTCGCTTTTCACACGCTCGACGACCATTTCCCGCCCGCGATGCCATGTCGTCATGATGGTGAACAGCACGCCGCCTGCCAGCAGCGGAAACCATCCGCCGTCGAGGACCTTGCTCGCATTGCTCGCGACGAATATCGCATCCACGACGGCCAGCGGCCCGATCACCGCCAGCGTTGCGACCGGTTTCCAGTTCCACAGGCAGTGGGTGACGAAGTACATGAGCAGCGTCGTGAGCAGCATCGTCGAGGCGACGGCAATGCCATAGGCGGCCGCGAGGTTATCGGAAGAGCGGAAGAACACGACGAGGAATACGACCGCCGCATAGAGCGAGATGTTGATGAACGGTACGTAGACCTGACCGACTTCGTGCGTCGAAGTGTGGATGACGGGGATGCGCGGCAGCAACCCAAGCTGGACAGCCTGCTTCGTCATGGAAAACGCGCCGGAAATGACGGCTTGCGACGCGATGATCGTCGCGGCTGTTGCCAGCAGCACCAACGGAAGCAGTGCCCAACCCGGCGCCTGGGAGAAGAATGGCTGCGTGAGCGCCGAAGGCGTCGACAGCACGAGCGCGGCCTGGCCAAAGTAGTTGAGAACGAGGCTTGGCAGCACGAGCAGCAGCCACGCGAGCCGGATCGGCGTCTTGCCGAAGTGCCCCATGTCCGCATAGAGCGCTTCGCCGCCCGTCAAGGCAAGGAACACGGAACCGAGGACGACGAACGCCGTACCGGGTGCGTGCGCCACGAAGCTCAATGCGTAAGATGGCAATGCGCCGCGCAATATGCCGGGGTTGTGCGCGATATGAGCGACGCCAAGCACGGCGAGCGTCAGGAACCAGACGATCATGACCGGTCCAAAGACTTTTCCGACCGTGGCCGTGCCGTGTTTTTGAAGCTTGAACAGGCCGGTCAGGATAACGAGTGAGATAGGCACGACCCACGTGGCCAGATGAGGATCCACGAGTTCGACGCCTTCCACTGCCGAGATGACCGAAATCGCTGGCGTGATCATCGAGTCGCCATAAAACATCGCGGCGCCGAACACGCCGAGCGTCAGAAGCACGGTGCGCAGACGCACGGGCGCCACGCGAGCGGCCAGTGCCGTGAGCGCGAGAATGCCGCCTTCGCCGTCGTTGTCCGCACGCATGACGAAGCTCACATACTTGAGCGTCACGACAATGATGATCGACCAGAGGATCAGCGACACGATCCCGAATACGTTGGTCTGGCTAATTCCGCCGGCGGCTTTCAGGCATTCGCGCAAGGTGTAGAGCGGGCTGGTTCCGATGTCGCCGAAAACCACGCCTATGGCACCCAGAATCAGGGCGGGAGGGACGTCTGTAGTTTGACTGGATGAACGCGCGGATATGGAGGCCATGGGTAAGGAAAATGAAATTCAACGTCCCGCGGGACGGGCTGCGGAGCACAAACGTCAGGCCTGGTCTTGCGGCTGATGGGGGTGACGCGGCCTCAAGGCTGCGATCGGCAGGCAGGCGCTACGTCTGCAATGTCCGCGCGATTGTGATGGGCGTCCGGTTGCCTGAGGCTCCGGATCCCCCAGATTGCAATCAGAAGGCCCCCATCAAAGCCGCAACCCAGAAGGAGCCAGGTCGTCGTCATGTCGTATCCCCAAAGTGTGGTCGATTGCGCGCAGGAACAGCGGGTCCCGACTCGCACGCTACAATCGCGCGACAGATACTACAGGCGCATCCTTTCAGAACGCATGACCCGTCTCCCGACGCTCAAGGAAACCGTTTCGCGAGGTCTGCGGCGGCTCACCCTGTGGGGCCCTGGGCTCCTCGTGATGCTGGCCGACTGCGACGCCGGCAACGTCGTGACGGCCGCGCAGGCCGGCGCGCAAACGGGGCTGCGGCTCTTGCCCGTGCTGCTTGCGCTGGTCCCGCTGCTCTACATGGTTCAGGAACTGACCGTTCGCCTCGGCATATTTACCGGGCGCGGTTATGGCGAACTCATCCGCTCGCGCTTCGGACCGGTTTGGGCGGCGCTGGCCGCGTCGGGGCTGGTCGTGGCCGTGCTGGGGTCGCTCGTGACGGAGTTCACGGGCGTTGCGGGCGTGGGGGAAATGTATGGCGTGTCGCGTGCCGTCACGCTGCCGCTCGCCGTCATCCTGTTGACCGGAATCGTGCTCACGGGCTCGCACAAGCGCGTGGACCGGATCGCCATTGCCATCGGCGCATTCGACCTGACGTTCTTCGCCGTCGCATGGAGTGCGCGCCACAAACTCCAGGTCATGGTCCCGCAGATGACTCACCTGGCGGCGGGCGGCCGTGAGGCCGGCTATCTGGCGGCGGCGCTCATTGGCGCGACGTTCAATCCGTGGATGGTGTTCTATCAGCAGGCGGCGGTCGCGGACAGCCTCACGGCGAAGGACTTCACGTCCGCCAGAGTCGAGACGGCGGTCGGTGCGGTCCTCACGCAATTGCTGACGGCAGCGGTGCTCGTCGCTGCTGCGGCGACGTTGTCGGCGCATGGCGAGCCGCGCTCCCTCGACAGCATCGGCGAAATCAGCGATGCGCTCGTTGCCGTAACGGGCCCGTTTGCAGGCCGTCTGCTATTTGGCGCGGGCGTGCTCGGTGCGGCGCTGGTGGCAGCCATCGTGAGTTCTCTCGCGCTGGCATGGGGGCTCGGCGATGTGTTCGGGTACCGTGCCTCGCTCGAGGACCGTCCCGACCGCGCGCCCTGGTTCTACGGCGCGTATGCGCTGGCCGTTGCAGGCAGTGCCTGGGCTGTCTGGCTCGCGCCCGACCTCGTTTCCCTGAACGTTGCGGCGCAGGTGGTCAATACGCTGATGTTGCCGCTCGTGTTGGGGTTGCTCGTCGCCCTGAGCCTCACCGCGCTCCCGCAACGGTATCGGCCCCGCGGGCTTTATTTGTGGCTCGTGGTCTTCGTGGGGGCGGTCGTGTGTGCCGCGGGTGTCTGGGGCGCGGTGCAGGGTCTGCGCCCTTTACCCATGATCGCTGGCTTACAGATTCTTTAATAGTGCGAAGTAGACGGCGGCAAACACCACGACAATGCCGATGTTCACGGCCAGTCGTAGCCAGAACAGATTTTTGAGGAAAATAATATCCACGCCGACGACAACGGCTATCAACAACAAGATGTAAATCGCAACGTACGCGTGTCTCATCATTTCGATCGCCAGTCAAAAGATCCCGGTTGCGAGTTGCCATGGAATCAGGATACGCCGGGACCACGCGCCTCACACGTCGCATACGTTTCCATTCATTTCACAGCCTGGTGCGGCGCATCAGCCAGGGTCGCCCGATGCGGCCGGACGCGCGTTTCCCGGTTTCTGTTGTTTTGTTGCTATCTTGCTGAAATCGATGTTGCGAAAGGCTTTTCTGGCTATAGTTAAAGTGCTTTCTCAAACACTTGATGCGACGCGGTAAGAATTGCGCCCTGCATCAAGAACGTTCGGTTTATGCAGGGTGTTTTCGCGGTTTCCGGCGAAAAGGCTGCAAAACTAACCGATCTCTGGGAGGACCAGATGAGACGCACGAAGACGCAGTCATTGCGTTATCAGGTCGAAAAATGGCTCGCACCGACCTCGCCGGTGCATGTCACCGCGTTTGGCCATACCCCTTCGGGCAGGGCGCGCTACGTGTGCGTAGAGACGCGCCAGACAACGGGATTTCACGCGCTGTTCTTCTTTCAGCACGACGACGGTTACTGGAATGTATTTCCTCCCGTGGGTGACCAGGGGCAGTGAGGCGGAAAATTTAGTTAGGCATCCAATATAAACGAAAGCCCTTCACTGCATCGCCGTTTCCTCGATGCAGGAGGGAAAGCGCGAGGCCGCCGAGGTGAGCGGGCGTTCGCGCCTTTGCACGACGTAGACGTCCATGTCGGGAAATGACTCGTGGAGCTTCAACTCACGGATCCTGCGGCGCTTCATCTCGAGCTGGAACATCTATAGCGGCGGCTTCGATTATTTCCCGCTGTCGTACCTCGATCTGAATGCCGGCGTGTACTACCAGCAGGACCGCGTGAACTCCGGGGGGCACTCGGTGATGGGCGCGATCGGCTCTCAGTTCTTCCTCTCGAAGCGCACGGCGCTGTATGCGCAGGTCGGCCTCGTCAACAACACGTGCGCCCGACAACTAAAACGAAGCAACATGACCACCATGGGTATTCAAAAGCTCGCCGTTATTGTCGGCGCTGCCGCGGCGTTGGCTGCGCTCAACGTGCAGGCGCAGCCCGCCGCTTCCTCGCATTGGCTTACGTGCCGGGACCCTTCGCATGCGTGCGCCGATGCAGCGGTCCCAGCGCGGTGGAGAGCAGCGCGCAGGGCAGCAGGATCGCGACGAGTGCGAACATCGTCGTCCTGAACGCATGGGCGTAGTCGATGGCGCCGGGCGCCGCGCCGAGCGTCGAGAAGAACAGGCCGCCTAGCGTCGCCGCGCCGACGGCGGCGCCGATCTGCAGCGTCGCCGTGACCATGCCCGAGGCGATGCCCGCGCGCTCGGGCTCCACTTCGGCCAGCACGATGCGCACGACGGAAGGCAAAACGAGCCCCTGGCCGATGCCGATCGCCGCGAGTCCGAGGTAGAACCCGGCGCCGGGCTCCGCCACGCCCGCGAGCGCAGCCGCAATAGCGAGTCCGCCCGCGAGCATCACGAAGCCCAGCGTCAGCACGCGGTAGCCGCCGAACCGGTGCACGAGGCGCGGCATCAACAGCGGGCTGGAAAGGAAGCCGATGCCGAACGGCAGGATCGCGAGTCCCGAGGCGAGCGGCGTCCAATGCAGGCCGCCTTGCAGATAAATGCCGTAGGTCAGGAAGAACGCGCTCATCGTATAGAAGAGGAACGCCAGCACGAGACCGACCGCAATGACCGGATTGCGGAAAAGGCGCACGTCGAGCAGCGGATCCCTGCCATTGACGAGGCTGCGCCACTCCACGCGCAGCAGCAGGCCGAGCATGGGCAGCGAGCCGGCGAGGCAGGCGAGCATCCACAGCGGCCAGCCCGACTCGCGTCCGCGCGTGAGCGGATAAACGAGCATCAGCAGAAACAGCGACAGCAGCAGGGTGCCCGGCACGTCGATGCGCTTGCCGCGCGGCGGGCGGCTTTCCGGGATGAAGCGCCAGCTGCCGACGAGCGCGAACACGCCGATAGGCAGGTTGACGAGAAAGATCGCGCGCCAGCCCAGACCGAACGGGTGCAGGCTGATGAGCGCGCCGCCGCCCAGCTGGCCGATCACGGCGGCCACGCCGAAAACGAAGGCGTAAAGCCCCATCACGCGCACCTGCTCGTGCGGCGTGAATACGCTGCGGATCGTGGCCAGCACCTGCGGCGCGAGGGTCGCGGCGAACAGGCCTTGCAGGATGCGTCCGGCGACGAGCGCCGTGCCGCTGGTGGCGAGGCCGCAGAACGTGGAGGCGACGACGAACCCCGCCATGCCCACCATGAAGATGCGCTTGCGGCCGTACAGGTCGCCGAGGCGCCCGCCCGTGATCAGCATGACGGCATTCGCGCACGCGTAGGCCGAGACGACCAGCTGGAGTTCGGACGCGTTCGCGCCGAGTCCGTCGCGGATGGCGGGCAGCGCGAGGTTCACGATGAAGTAGTCGAGCGGCGGCAGAATCGCGCCCACCAGCAAGACGACCAGCGCCCAGCCGTGATGGCCGTGGCCGGCATCGGCGGCGGCGCGGGGCGTGACGGCGCAGGCGGCGTACGTATTGTCAGACATGGGTGTGCTCAGCGATAAAGGGCCGGATTTCGTCAGGCTGCGCTATCCAATGGACGCGCAGCGTGAGCGTTCAGTCGACATTGTGGTCCACCTCGATCTTACGGAAAAGCGGAAATTGATGGTACTATCCATCGACTTATTCGATGGATAGTGGAATGTCATGCGTGGCTTCGAATTCGACCAGTTGAAGACGTTCGCGGCGGTGGCGAACGTGGGCAGCCTTTCGGCGGCGGCGCCGCTGCTGCATCTTTCGCAATCCACGATCAGCGAGCAGGTGCGCAAGCTCGAGGCGCGCGCAGGCATGCCGCTTTTCGTGCGCAGCAAGCGTGGCGTGGAGCTTACGCCCGCGGGCACACGTCTGCTCGAACATGCGCGGCGCCTCGTGGCGCTCAACGAAGCCGCCTTCGACGACGTGCGCGGCCAGGCCATCAAGGGCGAGCTGCGCGTGGCGATCACCGAGTACTTCCGCACCAACGAGGTGGCCGGTTTGCTCGTGCGGCTGCGCGACTGCTATCCGCAGCTGAGCTTGCATGTGAGCGCGATGAAGAGCGCCGATATCGAGGTCGCGTATGCGAAGCGGCAGGTCGATCTCGGCGTGGTCATGCACCTGTCGAGCGGCCCGTTCCGGCCTGCGGCCACCGACGCGGACGCGCGCTGGGAGTTGCTGCGCGAACCGCTCTACTGGGTCGCGTCGCCGACGCTCGCCGAGCAATTGCCGCAAGCGTTGCCGCTCGTGCTGCTGCCGGGCGACTGCATGATGCACCAGGTCGCGGTGCGCTCGCTCGAAGAAAGCGACATACCCTACGTGCTCGTTCACAGCGCGTCGGGCGTGGCCGGGCTGCAGTCCATGCTCGCAGCCGGTCTGGGCGTGGGATGCCTGTGCGCATCGGCAATCGGCGAGGGCCTCGTGCGGCTCGGCCCGAAGCACCGGCTGCCGGTCCTGCCCGACGCGGTGTTCTCGCTCGTGCCGCCGCATCCCGGCGAACGGGACACCGTGGCACAAGCGAGGGAAGTGCTGGCGCGGCAACTGCTGGTGTGATGCGGCTGCCGCGCCGGCGTGCTTCGCGCCTCAATGCGGCACGTTCACGACGCCGTCGTTCGCGCGAATCGCATTGCTGCCCGGGTTCTCCACGATGGCCGGCAGGTTCGCAAGACCCAGCGGCGGCGCGGCGCCCGGGCTGCCGCCGCGCGGGATCGTGCGGATGACCTGGGAAGGCGGCAGCGGCGTGCCATTCTTCAGATGACTCCACATCAGATTGAGCGCCGCGATGTTGTAGTAGTGCACCGGCACGAAGTGCGTATCGAAGCCCGGCACGGCGAGGAACGCATCGAAGTGTTGTCCGTTGATCACCTCGTACAGCGACACGTGGCTGCGCGAACCTTCCCGCTCGCTGTTTGCCGCAAGATACGCGCGCGAAGCATGATTGATCGGCACGAGCGCGTCGCTGCGGCCTTGCACGATGATCGCGGGCTTGCCGTGCAGGTTCGCGTTCACGCTGATCGCCTGGACGCTCTGGCGCATGCGCGGATCGCCCTTCGTCCAGAACGCGCGCAGACATGCCGCGCCCGCGAAGCTGGCATCGGGCGTGGCGAGCCGATGGTCGGCGCCGCCTGGCGGCGTGACGTTGTAGACGAGATTGACGCCGTTGGTCGGCGGCACGCCGTTGCCCACGCCAAAGATGGTCAGCATCGGCGAGACGGCCGGCGCAACGCCCGCGGCGCCCGTCGAAGCGTTCGTCGTGCCGAAGCTGAATCCGCACAGGTTGTCGAGCACGCTCGACCGTGTGTAGGCATCGGCGTAGGTCACCGCAACGGCCGGCACGGCCTGTGAATCCCACATCGGCGCGTGCAGCAGATCGGAGTCCGCTTCATAGCCGGCCTCATGCAGGCGCGCGAGCGCGTCGTTCGCCTGCGCCTGCGTGTCGCCGCCGTGGATGTAGCCTGCCGCCGCGAGCGAGGTGCAGCGCGCCTGGCGAATCGCGGTCGTGGTCGCCACGGGCAGCGCCGTGAGATAGGGCGCGCCGGCGGCGGCGTCCGCGAGCGCCGCGCAGGGTTGCAGCAGGTTCGCGAGCGTCATGTAGTCGGCCAGCGGTTTGCCGGCCGCGGCAATGCGCTGACCGCCTTCCTTGACTTGCGCGTCACCGGGCATGCGCACGTTGATCTGCGGTTCGCCGACCACCACCGCCGTGATCCACTTGCCCGTGTCCTCTTCGGCTGCTGCGAGCGACGCGCCGCCGCCGTTGCTCACGGAAGCCGCGATCGTCGTGATGTCGCCGGGCGCGTAGCGTACGCCGCGATTCGATGCGTCGACGCGCGGCGCGAACTGCTGGTTGAGCACCCAGTACGCGAACTGGACCGCCTCGAGTGTGTCCTTGCCCCAGTCCGCTTCGGGGTTCAGCTGCGAATACGCGTGCTTGAACGCATAACGGTTCGGAAACTTCTGGTTGTAGGCGGCGAGCGCGCCCGCCGGCACGTTCGCGGTGAAAATGCTCGTGCGTCCCGCCGTTGCGGCGTTGGCCGTGACGCCATCGATCAACGTGACGAGGCCGCTCATCAGTTCTTCTGCGCCGTTGCCTGTGCCCTTGTCGGTATAGGCGACCGCGCAGCCGCGCTTGAGTCCCCACTCGCCGGCCGCCGAGATCGCGCCGTACACGCCGCGCGAACCCGACGACGTGGCTGTCACGATGCACGGGTTCGCCGGATCGAAGCTGGTTGGCACCTGCACGAGCAGGCTGACATTCTGGCCGCCGCTGCCGTCGTCGGCAAACGCGAGATATTCGGTGCCGGCAATTTTTCCTTCACCCAGCGTGTCGTTGCCGTAAAGATCGACGTTGGGCCCCCAGAAGCGGCCATAACCGCCGTTCGCGCTGATATCGACGAGCGCGCGATAGTTCGACCAGATCGCGAGCCGGCGCAGTTCCGCGGCCGTCGGGGCCGCGGGGTTCGCGATGGCCGGTTGCGCCCCGGCAAGCCCGGTTTTGCCGAGCCCGGCGGTCAACAGATCCTCGCTGACGCCATCGTAGCTGGTGGTTTGCAGACTGCTCGCCACCACGAACGACGGCAGCCGGTTGAATGCCGGGTGACTGGCGTTACTTTCGGCAGCGTGTGCGCCGGGCACGAGCGCCGCGGCTGCGACGGCGATTGCGGCACGCAGGCGTGCCGTTTTACGCCGGACTGCGAACGGGGTATCTCTCATGGGTGTTTCCTTGTTTGTTGTTAGGGTAGGACGCACTGCATCGGGAAGACCGTTTCGACGTGCCGGCATCTCGGCACCCATGGACATTAGGACATCCTGAAAGCAGATACCAGGAGAGATTGCATGCGGGCACAAGGGGATCGCCTTCCACCTCGTACTGGCGATGGAAGGGCCCACTTGCTTGCTGTTCACGCGCGGTGGGGACCGCGTTCGGCTGGCGGATTCCTTGCGGGATTATTTGCAGAGCAGGAGCAGGCGCTCCTGATCCGAACATGGCCGCCCATCGGCTCGTTGCGCGGCGGGGGCGCCTTGCGCCGCGGTCGAACCCGTGGGGGCCTTCATCGCGGCCCGATGCGCGAAACACGCCTTCAGGCGCCGCTCGACGGGCGGATAGTATTGCCAGCCTTTGCCAAGCCCCGGCAGCTCGAGCTTCACCTGCTTCCACTTCGGATGGCCGTGCTCCTGCAGGTTGTCGAAGTTCTCGCAGAGCGAATCGGCAAAGCGCTTCAGGTTGCCGACCGTATCGCGCAGGTTGTAGTCATAGGTGACGAGAAAGGCCTTGACCGTCCACGTCGGCACTTCTTCCTTGAGCCAGTTCGGGTAGCTCGACACGTGGATCGTCGCGGGATAGTAGGTTTGCTTTGCGCGCGCCGTTTCTGGCGCGTTCGGATCGACGCGCAGGAAGCGGATCTGCTGCAGCAGCTCGGGGTTCATGTCGGTAAAGAGCTTGGCGGGCTGCCCGGCGACGATGATCGCCACATCGATCTTCTTGACGATGAGTGCGGCCAGCGCATCTTCGTTGCTCAGATGCTGCGCGTTCTGTTCGGGAATCGGCTGGCCGAACATGAGGCGGTACAGCGTCGTCGCCGACTGCGCGGTGCCGCTGCCGATCAGGCCGACGCTGATCACCTTGTCCTTGATCTCGTTGATCGTCTTCATCGGCGAGTCGCTACGTACCACGAAGTAAATCTCTTCGTCGTAGAGCGGCATGATGAGCCGCAGTGGCCGTATCAGCGTGCCGGCCTCTTCGTTGCCGGAATTGGCCATGTCGACGTAGGCCTGGTAGACGTCGGACTGCACGAGCGCGAGCTTCACGCCGGGCTCGAAACGCATGCGCTGCACGTTTTCGGCCGAGCCTTTCGATGGGATCACTTCGAGGTCGATGCCCGCCGGCTGCGCGACCCATTTCGCCAGGTCCTGGCCGATCTGAATGTACGTCCCGCGCTCCGGGCCAGTCACGATGCGGTAGTGCGCGTCGACCTCGGCGGCGACGGCGAGCACTGAGAAAAGCAGGGCGGTCAGCGCCGCCACTCCCGCTAGAGTCGTTTTCAGCATGGTCTCTCTCCCGCCTTGTTTGCGATGTACGGCAGACTTCGATATGTTATGGAATCCTGTTCAATGCGTGGCGCCCGGCGGCGCGGCGCGCTTCCAGCCGTTTTGCACGATCGCGCGCTCCTGGGCGTCGACGCTGTTGTCGCCGCCGGCGGGACTGGCGGCCGTCGCGACGTTCGCGGCATTCGTGGCATTCGCTGTGTTCATCGCGCCGGGCAGTGGGGGCGGCGATGCGCTCGTATTCCAGTCCTGCGACGACGGCAGCCGCACGGTGTTCGCGCCGCGCGGCAACGCCGCTGCCGCGTTCACTTGCGGGGCGCCGTTGGGCGGGCTGAGCGGTTTCCACGCCGTCGATACGATGGCGCGTTCCATCAACGATTGCGCAGCTTGACTGCTCGAATCGATCGCGAGCGCTTCCGAAGCCTGTTGCTGCACGCAGGCCCAGGCACGCTGCGCGACGCAGCGGTCCGCGTTTTGCAAGGCGCTATCGCGCCGCTGCTCGTGCGCCGCGATCTCGCTTTGTAGCGCGCGCGCCTCCTCGTTGCCCCCGTCGCGCGCGAGCACGGCATTGGCCGCGGCTTTCGCGTCGAACAGGTTGTTTTCCGCAAGGCTGGTCCGCGCGACACGCAGACCGTCGGCCACGTCCGCGAATTGCGGCGCGGGGTGCGCATTGCGCGGGGGCGATTGCGGCTGCTCGCGGGTCTGCCTGCCGGCGGCAGGGGGCGTCTCATCGGACTGTTGCGCAGACGCATTGGTCGAAACCGAACCGCCCGAAGAGTGCAGGGTCTGTTCGCTGGCTGTGCCTTCCCGCTGGCGGTTGGTACCGAACAGCAGATACGTGCCGTACGCGAACGCAAGTATGAGAGCGAAAACGAACAGGCCCCTCGGAAAGATCCATTGCCCCATGTGCGAAAACCGCAACCCGTGTGTAAGCGCTAAGGCGTGCTGCGCGCCGGGCTGGTAGTCGGTGTTCAGCGACGGCCCGTCAGTCGCGGGTACGCCCGTCTGCACGAGTTTCGCGGCCGCGGGCGCGGGGGGCGCCGCCGCCGTGGCGCCGAGGGGTGTCAACGTGGCTTTCGGATGGGTGCCCAGCGCGACTTTGTCGAGTGGACAATCCGTGCCGCAGTAAGGGCAGAACTCGAAGTTTTCGTACAGCAGTCCGCCGCAACGCTTGCACGCCGCGGGGAAATTATGGTCGGGACCAATCTGAGCGGACATGATGTCGTCCCACCGTTATGGCAATGCCATTTCGGCATGCTCAGAATCGTCGTTGAAGCGATGGGCGAGGCCTCGCGGAACTCACGATCTGCATGCGAAGGAAAGCGACGGGGCCGGACCGAGCGCAGCCGTCTGGTCAAAATATGGTTGATTTCGCACAGCGCGTCAATCTCCGTTGTTGCCCAGCGCACATACGCGCGTTGGCTGTGTTCTGGCGAAGATCGAGTTGCGGAATTTTTTACCGTGCAGGGTTTTATTTATAAGAGTAGCTAAATGTGCGGACGTGCTTTTTAACCGTCTCGCACCGCACGAGAAGTATGTCCCCAATTGGGTGCGTCGGCCGACGCGCGCAAACCACGGATTGCAATCATTCAGACAACCTGTAGAGAATTGTCGGGCATCCGTTCTTCCTGCGCTCGCGGTCGCGTTGCAGCGAGATCTCGCATCGCCGACCCGCATGCACGCGACCGTTTCATGCGCAAAGCAATTGCTGCGTGCGCAACGAATCATCGCGCATAGGTTCAGAAACTATCCCTTGACAAAGTACTGCGGCGCCTCCTATTTTTCCTCTGCCATCTTTCATTACAATATATTTCCAGCGCAATCTCGTCGGCGAAACTCAACGGTTTCGCCCCATGCTCTATGGATTATTTAGGCATCCATAGTAAATAAATGGCGCTTGAACTGAACCGACTTTGTCAGGAATGGAAAGTTAAATGTCAGCCGCTTCCTGCCGGTAATTGCATTTGAATTTCAATGCCTTTTTCAAGGCGTTATTACCGGCGAACGCGGTCCCCGCGTAGTGTGACGTCATCATTCGAAGGGGTATAACAATGCATCCGGACAGTAAACCCAGCATGGGCTCGAGCCGCAGCCGGTGCCAGCTGCGCCATGCAGGCGCAATCGCCATTGGCGTGTTGATGCTCGCGGGTTGCGGCGGTGGCGATAGCCCGTCATCGTCTGCCGCGAGCGCAATGAACCAGGTGTCGGCGAGCGCGAAAGCCGCCGCGCAAACGCCGAACTCGCCAGACGCCAACCAGCCCTATACGGACCCGATCGCCTACTCGCCGAACGCCAACGATGGCCTTGCCGCGTCGCAGGTCGCCGAAAAAGCCGCGATCATGCATTACCAGTGGACCTCAGGCAAAACGACGCTCAACTACACGACGACAACCGGCCATCTGACCGCTTCGGACGCAAGCGGCAATGCGGAGGCGACGATGTCCTATGTCGCCTATACCGCGCCGGCCACGAACGGTTCGCCGCGGCCAGTGACGTTCATCTATAACGGCGGACCCGGTTCGTCGTCGATCTGGCTGCGTCTCGGCTCGTTTGCGCCAACGCGTGTCGCGACCCCCGATCCGCTGCTCACCAACTGGCCGAACTTTCCGCTCGTCAACAATGCTGAGAGCCTGATCGATACGACGGACATGGTGTTCATCGACCCGCCGGGCACGGGGCTCTCGGAGGCGATTCTGCCGAACACCAACCAGAAGTTCTGGGGCTGTGATCCGGATGTCAACGTAATGCGCGATTTCATCAAGCGCTATCTGGCCGTGAATAACCGCAGTAGTTCGCCGATCTATCTCTACGGCGAATCGTATGGCACGCCGCGCACCGACATGCTTGCGCTCGCGCTCGAGGCGGCGGGCGTGCAATTGACCGGCATCGTGCTTCAGTCGTCTATCCTGAACTACTTTGCCGATGCGATCGAAGCGACGGCCATCACGGATTCGACGGCCGGCCTGGTGCTCGATACCGATACACTCGCGGGCTATTACCCCGGCTACGCCGAGGTGGCCGCCTACTTCAATCTGGTTTCGCCGCCCCTGATCGATCAAGGCCTCTTCGCGTTGCAGTCGGAGATCTTCGCGACGGGCCAGTACCAGCATTTCCGCAAATACGCGCAATCGTGGGTGCTGAGTCAACTCGGTATTCCCGGCGCGCTGGGCAAGCCGGTCTTTCCGCCCCAGAAGACGCTGGATTCGTGGCGCTGGCCTTCGAGCCTCACATTGCAGGCGCTCAATGGCTATTTCAACGTGAACCCGTTCAATAACGAACTGATCCCGGGCACGACGATCGGCCGTTACGATGGGCGCGTGTCGCTGCCGAATTCGGATCCGCGTTTGCAGAGTGACGGCGACCCGTCGGACATCCTCATCTCGCAGCCGTTCACGACCGCACTCGCCACGCAGATGCCGGATTATCTCGGCTACACGGCGCCGAATGCGACGTATATGCCGCTGAACGACAACATCATCGGAGTCTGGGACTTCTCGCACGACGGTCAGCCGTTGCCCGATACGCTGCCCGACCTGCTCGGCGCGATCCAGCTCAATCCGCAGCTGAAGGTGCTTGCGGAGAACGGCTTTCACGATCTCGCTACGCCGTTCTTCAATACGGAGAAGCAGCTTGCGCGTCTGCAAACGGTGGCCGGTTTGAGCCCGAACCTGCAGGTCAACTTCTTCCAGGGCGGACACATGATTTATCTGGACGACGTAGCGCGCCCGAAGATGAAGGCCGATCTCGTGAGCTACTATGGTGGTCAACCCATCCCATTGGCGCTTTCGCTCTGGACGCTTCCGCAGCCGTGGCCCGACGAGAGTCCCGCGGGTACGCCGACTTCCACGGCAGTCGCGGCAGCGGGTCAATAACGTCACAGGCCGGGGGCTTCGTCGAGCATCGATTATCGACAGTCGATTGAGGCCCGCTCCTCACTCATTGAAGGCGAGCGATCATGTCTACATTCAAAAAGCTGTCGTGCGTTGCTCCGCTCATGCTTTGCGCGATGGCGGCGGTCACAATAGGCCATGCCCAGGCGGCAACGCAAGCGGTGGCGCCCGTTCAGCTTCCGAAGGGCGGCCACGGTGTCGATGGCCCATTCTTCCCGTCGAGCCGGCCAGCGCCGCTCACACCCTCCACCGGTACACAATTGCAGCAACAGGCGCAACAGCGGGTGGAGGCACGCCTCGGCGCGAATTCCGCATTGAGCAACGGCGCTTCGATCACGAAAGCGCAGGCGCAAAGCAGCGGGCTCGGGTTTATCGCGCAGCATTTCGATCAGATCGACACGGCGCATACGGGCAGGGTGTCGATGAGCGACGTGCGGCAATATCTGCAGAAACAGGGCCAATGAGGCCGCGAATCTGTCGCGCTGCAGTGGTCGGCGTCGTGGGCGTGCTGGCGGCGGGGGCAGGCGCCCCGACCAGTTTCGCGCTCGACGCCGCTGCCGTCGTGCTGCCTCAGGATGCGCCGCATTACAAGGTGGGCGACAACTGGACCTTCGAGCGGTCCGACCCGTTGTCCGGTAAGGGGCGAACCTTCACGCAAACCGTGACGTCCGCCACGCCGATGGCAGCGCATCGCTTCTGATCGGCCCCGGCGGCACGCGCCTGGAACTCACCTCCGAAGCCAATGTGATTCCCAATGGCGCCGACGGGCGTGCCTGCGGGATCGCGCTGCATTTTCCGCTGCGGGCCGGCGCGCGCTATGAGGCGGACTGCATGGCCACTGCCCCTTCGGGCATGAGGGTGCAGCGCCGGGCCCAATGTGAAGTGGCCGGCGTGGAGACGGTCAACACGAAGGCGGGCACTTTCTCCGCGATCAAGATCACGATGAGCGGTGTCTGGCAGCCGCAGTATGGCCCGGGCGGCGGGTCGATGGAGGAGACGCTCTGGTATGCCCCGAGCGTCAAGCGCGTGGTGCGCGAAGAGTTTCAGGGCCGTCTGGCCGGAAGGGGCGCGCCCGCGACGAACGCAATCGAACTGGTGCGTTACGCAGTGAAGCCGTAACGCCGTTCTCATCGAATTTGTTTGCACACGAAATCTCCCACTGCCTCGCTCTCTCCATCAAATGATGGAGGCGCAAGCGTGCGCGGTTCCATAGGCTTAGGGAGCGGAGCGCTAGTCGGCACGAGCCGGGGTCTCCGTCGACGACTGCTTTCGGCCCGCTGCGCGTTATGAGCGCCAGACGCCTGCTATGGTGACAAGGAGATGACCATGAAGATCAAGCATTCAAGAATTTTGTCGGCAACAGCCTTTGCACTTCTCTCGCTCAGTGGCGTCGCGCAGGCCGACGGTGGCCGTTGCTCGAACGCAACGTTAAGGGGAGCTTACGGATTTCACGGTCATGGAGAAATTCTTGGCTTGCTGGACAGCAACAACAAGCTGCACCTGTTTGCCTCGCCATCGACACTCGATGACGTGGCCATCGTGACGTTCGACGGCTCAGGTAAATTCACTCGCACCGACTTCGGCATGATCAATGGCTTGCCGAAAGGCGGGCAGACTGCCTTCAACCCGTACCAGAGCGGGACGTACACCGTGAACTCCGATTGCACGGGGATCATGAAACTGGTTTATGGCAGCGGCGGACCGGTGCTGGCCGGCGTCGAGACCGACCTGCAAATCGTGGTTTCCGACGACGGGACGCTCATCGAATCCGTTGTCTACAAGGCGTATTCGCCCGCGTCCGGTCCTACCGCCGACGGCACGACGTGTCCGCCGAATTGCGATCAAGGTGTGCAGGAACAATTCGAAGGGAAGAAGGTTCTCGTTTACGGCTTCCGCTAAGCGCACCTCTCGCTTTCGGGAGGGCCGCGTTGCACGTATTCATTTCGTGCTACGTGGCCGTTACATCGTCGCGATTCTTCTCTTGGTTTCTCTTCGATATCGTCGGCGCTTAACGCAGCGAGTAGCCCCGGCCCTGCATGCAAGCCTCCCACGCCTGGCGATAGCTGGCGAGCGCCTGTTGTTGCGCCGATTCCATCTGTGCGTTCTGCGCCGCCGCGGCACGCCCCTGGCGCCGGTGCGCTACGCCCCCGGCAACCGTGCCGGCCACGGCGCCGATGGCCGCGCCGTGGCCGGCGTCGCCCCCCATTGCACCAGCGGCGGCACCAATGGCCGCGCCTCCGGCGGCGCCCCGGACACGTTGGCCATTCGGCGCTTGAGCTTGCGGCGCGGCGTTTGCCACGACCGCTGGGTCAATTCCTGTTTTCTGTTTTGCCCACGCATAGCAGGCGCCTTCATCGGAACTTTGCTGCTGGGCGCTTTGGCCTTTCGACGGGTACACGACGGTTTGCTGCGCAAGAACCGGAAGTGCCGTTCCCGCGATCACTATTGCGGTGGGAACAAAAACGAAGCGATTGATTCTCATGGAAGACTCTTCCCATAGTGGCCTGGATAAGTCGGCAGAGAATATCTCGTGCTCATTCGATCGCGTAGGTGCATGGGTCAATAAGCGTTGTTCCCGTTGATACGTGTCAATGGAGGTCAAAACGAAGCCGAGGATCACGGGTTGCGGCCGCATTTGATTTATTCGCTTTTGCATAAAACAGGGAGATGCATGCGACAAATATTCTGGTTCTTAACGAACTCAATTCGGCTATTGATTGATTGACTGTCTGGCAAGCAAGGTGTGTGCACAGCTCCGCGCGATTGCGGCGGGGCCAATGGTACGCTTGGGCTTCTCGAGATCACGTGGCTGGAGATTGCCTATCATGAAGCGCTTGTGCTGCGCAGCGTTCCTCGCCTTACTCGTTGCCGGTTGTGCTTCGCCGTCGTCGCCGCCCGCTGCCGACACCAACAGCTACATGCTGCACACCCCCGATGGCGCGAAGCCCGGTTCCCCCACCTCGAAGCCGCCGAGGCTCACCGTGGGCGTTAGCGATCCCGACACGCAACTGATTCTTCCGTGGTTCCTCAACGACATCATCAACTTCGTGAATTACCGCTAGTCCGCGCTCTCTCTCCCGGCGACCCGGAAAAACCCTCCCTTGAAGCCTGAAAAACCATTTCCTACTCTATGAAACGTTTCAGTTCGGGCGGGTAACCTCAGCGCATCTCGTCGGGCGGACAGACCAGCATGGACGACCGCAAGAAAAGTGCCAGTACACTCAAGGACGTCGCGAATGCGGCGGGAGTCTCGCTGGGCACGGCGTCGAAGGTGCTCGCGGGCGCCGCAAACGTGAGCGAAGCGCGCCAGCGCCAGGTCTGGGAAGCGGCCCGCAAGCTCGGATACCGGCGCAACAGTCTGGCCGCCGAATTGCGCAGTTGCCGCTCCACGTCGATCGGCTTTGTCGTGCCCGACCTGACCAATTCGTTCTTCATCGAACTGGTCTGCGCGCTCGAAGACCATGCCCTCGAATCCGGTTACCGGCTCATCCTCGCGCATGCCCAGGAAAACCCGGAGCGCGAAGCGGAACGCATCCGCTTCGTCCTCTCGCGCCAGGTGGCGGGCATGATCATCATTCCATGCCACGGCTACGAGCACGCGATCAGCGAACTGCGCGAATGCGACGTGCCGCTCGTCATGGCCGATCGCGTGGACAGCAGTTTTCCCGCCAACACGGTCACGACCGACAGTCATCGCGCGGCGATGGACGGCACCGCGCATCTGATCGCGCTCGGTCACCGCCGCATCACGTTCATCGTCAATGCGCTCGACCTCGTAAACAGCCGCGAGCGGGCCCAGGGCTACCAGGACGCGATGCAGCGCGCCGGGCTGGCGCAGCACGCCAACGTCGTGGTGTGCGGCATGAGCGATACCGAAAGCCACGCGACGACGCTTGGCGTGCTCGCCGCGCGCGAGCGCCCCACGGCGCTCTTCACGGGCGCGAACGTCGCGACGCTCGGCGCGCTGCGGGCGATCCGCGATGCGGGCCTGCAGTTACCGGACGACATCTCGCTGCTTTCCTTCGACGACGCGCCGTGGATGTCGGTGCTGCGTCCCGGCATCAGTTCGATTCGTCAACCCGCCGAGGCGATAGCCCGCGGTATCTGGCATCTCCTGCACAAGCAGTTGCTGGGCGAAAACCCGGAGATCGTGCACTTGCGCATGCGTGCCGACCTGCGCGTGCGCGACAGCACGGGCCCGGTGCGGTATGACGAATGGGGCGAAGCGGCGCGTGCTTCCGCCGCGCCGCCGCTATAACGTTTTATTTTTTGCAGCACCCGAGGCCGGCCACGCGCCGCCCGGTTCAGACAACAAAGGAGACAGGGCAATGGACAGTCAACGACGCATTCTGATTGCGGGTCTGGTCGCCGCGCCGCTTGCCGGTGCAGCGGGTCTTCTCGGGACGCTCAGCGCGCCCGCGTTCGGGCAGCAGAAGAAGTACCGCTTCGGCTTCTCGCAGGTGACCACGGTCGAGCCCTGGCGCGTACAGTTCAACAAGGACATGAAAGCCGAGGCCGCGAAGCATCCCGAGGTCGATCTGATCATTGCCGACGCCGGCGACCGCACCGACAAGCAGAATGCCGACATGGAGAATTTCATTGCCCAGAAAATGGATGCGATCTTCATTTCGCCGAAGGAGTCGGCGGGGCTGACCGGCGTGGTGGAAAAGGCCTATAAGGCGGGCATTCCCGTGTTCGTGCTCGACCGCGAGGTGAACGGCGAATCCTATACGCAGTTCATCGGCGGCGACAACGTGCAGATCGGCCGCGAAGCCGGCGCATTCATCGTCAAGCTGATGGGTGGCCCGGGTCATGCGCAGGGCAATCTCGTCGAGGTCTGGGGCGGCTTCGGTGCGCAACCGGCGCACGACCGCCACGACGGTGCGGCGAGCGTGATCGGCAAGGAGTCGGGCATCAAGCTCATAGGCGAACGCGTGGACTGCGACTGGAAGCAGGACAAGGCCTACGAGTACATGAAGACGGTGTTGCGCGTGAATCCGAAAATCGATGTGGTCTACGGGCACAACGATCCCATGGCCTACGGCGCCTATCTCGCGGCCAAAGATGCGGGGCGCGACAAGAGCATCAAGTTCGTGGGCATCGACGGCTTGCCACAGGAGGGCGCGACCTGGGTCTCGCAAGGCCTGCTTGCCGGAACGTTCATGTACCCCACGCCCGGCGCCGAAGGCATACGCCAGGCGCTCAAGCTGCTGCACGGCGAAAAGATCCCGAAGAAGGTCACGTTGCCGACCCAGGGCATTTTTGCCGACAACGCCAAGGCGTATATTGCTAGCCACTCCTGAATGAATGCCATTGCCACCGCGCCGCTCATCGAGGCGGCAGGCCTGTCGATTTCGTTCAACGGCAGCGCCGTGTTGTCGAGCGTCGACTTCGATGTCGTGGCGGGGGAGGTGCATGCGCTTGTCGGCGAGAACGGCGCGGGCAAATCGAGCCTGATGAAGATGCTGGGCGGCCTCTATGCGCCGGACAGCGGCACGATACGCGTGCGGGGAGTGCCCACGCGCCTCGCGAGCGTCAACGACGCGATCGATGCAGGGATCGCGGTCATTCATCAGGAACTGAACCTCGTCGATACGCTTTCAGCGGTCGACAACATATTCCTCGGCAAGGAACCGCGCACACGCTGGGGCTTTCCCGACCGGCGCGCCATGCGCACGGCTGCGCGCAACGTACTTGGCCAATTGGGTTTTCGTGCGAGTCCCGATACGCTGGTCGGCGCGCTGCGGGTGGGCGAAAAGCAACTGGTGGAAATTGCCAAGTCGCTGGTGGCCGAAGCACGGGTGCTGATCATGGACGAGCCGACCTCGGCGCTCTCCGACGCGGAGACCCAGGCGCTCCTCACGCTCACGCGGCAACTGCGCGAACGCGGCATGGGCATCGTGTTGATCAGCCACCGGCTGGGGGAAGTCTTCGCCGTGGCCGACCGCGTGACCGTGCTGCGCGACGGCCGGCGCATCTCGACGCTGCCGGTCGCGCAGGTGGAGTCCTCGACGGCGCTCGTCTCGATGATGATCGGCAAGGACTTCGCGCCGCCCGAGCGCGGCGCGGACGAAGCGCCGCGCGCTCGCAGCACGAGTGTGGAGGTGCGCAATCTCTCGCTGTGGGGACCGTCGCGCGCGATGGTGCGCGACGTGTCGTTTGCGGTGCGCGAGGGCGAAGTGTTCGGCCTCTCGGGTCTGCTCGGCGCGGGCAAGACCGAAGTGCTCGAAGCCATCTACGGGATTTCGGCCTACCGGCAGGAGGGTGCGATTGCCATTGCGGGGCAGCACCGGTCATTCAAATCGCCAAACGAAGCTGCGGAATCTGGCCTCGCCTTCGTGACCGAAGACCGCAAGAAGGATGGCCTCGTGCTCGACCAGTCGCTGGAAGCGAATTTCGTGCTGCCGTCGTTGCCGCGCGTGCCCGGCTTTCCGTTCTACCGGCGGCGCAGGCTGTGCGGCTGGGCCGCCGAACAGGCACGGGCCTCGCGGGTCAAGCATCGCAGCCTCGCGCAAAGCGCCAATAGTCTGTCGGGCGGCAATCAGCAAAAGCTCATCATCGGCAAGTGGCTGATGACGAAGCCGCGCATCCTGCTGCTCGACGAACCGACGCGCGGCGTGGACGTCGCCGCCAAGGCGGAGATCTACCGCCAGATACTCGACGCGGCGCGCTCGGGCGTGACCGTGCTGATCGCCAGCTCCGAAATCGACGAATTGACCTTGCTGTGCGACCGCATTCTCGTGCTGTGCGAAGGGCGCGCCAAACAGGTCGTGCCTCGCAGCGATTTTTCCGGCGACCTGCTGATCAATCTCGCTTCGCCTTGAATCGATACTGACTGGAGACTGACCATGCTGCATGTGCAGGACCATGTCGCCGAGCCGGATGCGCCAACGCGCAGGCGTCAACTCAGCACGCTCATGACGCACCTGAAGTACTACCTGGGGCTGATCCTGCTGCTCGTGGTGGGCGCGTTCACCTCGCCTCACTCGACCGATGGCAGCAACATCTTTCTTTCCAGCGCCAATATCTCCGATGTGTTTCGCGAGGTCGCCAACGTCGGCGTGATGTCGATCGGCATGACGCTCGTGATCATCACCGCGGGCATCGATCTTTCCGTCGGGGCGATCATGGGGCTGGGCAGCGTGCTGACCGCCATGCTGCTGACCACGGAGGGGTGGAACCGGGCGACTGATGCCTCGCTCGTGCTCAATGCGATTGCCGTGTTCTCGATCGTGTTCATCGTGCTCGGTGCGTGGCGCAGGCCGCAACGTTCGCATGGCGCGCATGCTGGCGCCGCACGCGCGGTGCGCGGCGCCATTGCGCTGCTGTGCGCGGCGCTGGCGTGCCTGTATATCGCGTTGCACGCAGCGCACCGCATGCCGCTTGCAGGCGTGCTCTGGATCGTGCCGCTAGCGGGCTTCACGGTGGGCAGCATCAACGGATGGATCATCACGCGCGGGCGCATGCAGCCGTTCATCGTCACGCTCGCGGCGATGGTCGGCGTGCTCGGCGCCGCGCGGCTGATCGCGGGGCAGGACACCGCTGTCTATTCGATTTACAGCGGCACGAACGCGACCGCCGATATCGAGAATCTGCGCGCGCTGCTGTTCAATCTGATTCCGGTTCCCGCGCTTTTCTTTCTCGTGATCGCGCTCGCATTCAGCTTCGTGATGAATCGCACGGTGTTCGGAAAATATCTGTATGCGATAGGCGGCAACGAGAAATGCGCCGTGGTTTCCGGGCTTGACGTCAATCGCTACAAGCTGATGGCCTACGCCATTTCAGGCCTGCTCTCGGCGCTGGTTGGCGTGCTCTATGCGGCGCAGTACCGCCAGGGGAAGGCCGATGCCGGGACCGGCTGGGAACTCGACGCGATTGCGGCCGTTGTGATTGGCGGGACGAGTCTGGCCGGCGGAGTTGGGCGCATATCGGGCACGGTGGCGGGCGTGCTCATATTCGGCTTTCTCGGCAACATCCTGTTGCTCAACGATATCGACAGCAATACCCAGCTGGTCCTCAAAGGCCTGATCATCGTGATTGCCGTGTTTCTCCAGCAGACCGACTATGGGCGCGGCGGCTGGATCAAACGAATGATTGCGCGGCGCGATCAATAAACAAAAAACGAATAGCGTACGGCGCGCGTACGAAATAAACGTCGTGCGCGCGCCGTTTCATTCAAACTCGCGCATTTCAGCGTCCACGCGCAAGCCAACTGTCCACCGATTGCACGCCTTCGACCGAAGCCGCGCTGCGCTCGGCCAGCGCGACCTGCTCGTGCGCGTCTACCCATCCGAGCAGCGTGACGGTGCCTCCTCGAGCAAAGACAAATACATGAGAAGTGTTGACGCCATTGCGCGCGAAAGCGACCCGGACGTTGTGCGCGAGTTGCGAGTCGTTTGCCCCCGAGTCTTGAGCCTGAACGGCCGGCACCATGGTGCTGGAAATCAGTAATGCGAGCGTGGAAGTGATGATGGCTTTCACGATACCTCCTTGCAGTGTGGCAGAAGTGCCGGTCAACTCCGGCAGCAAGTCTTCCGGTCCTCTTCAACGCAGGGCCGCGGAAGTCAGAGGGCAAACCAGCCCGCGCAGTGCGCGGCGTAGTGGTCACCGCGATGGCGCGTCGAGGGTTTTGCCAGCCGGGTAGGGAACGGCGGTGCCGTCGCCCGGCGAAAGTTGCGCTGGTGCGTGCTGGTGCATTGCGTTCGGACGGGACGTCGCCGTGCGACGTGGCGGGGAACAGCGGGAGTCGAGGCGCGGGGTTTTGCGTGGCGCGATGGTCTGAAGCCGGAAAGCCCGCGGGACCGATTCGACGTCCCGCGCTGAATGTGCTTACCGGAGAATCTCAACTCGTTGCCCGGCAGGGTATACCTTGATCATAGTCGCTATTGCTGAGGCCTGCTGGTGACAGCGCTGTCAGCAGATCTGCAACGCTGCGGACACAACGGACAAAAAATTCTCGCGTCGTCGTTGCAACTTCACAACGTCAGAGCATCGCTTTTGAAAGCGCTGTCAAGCGCAATTTGGCCGAGGTAGCACGGGTGTTCGGTACATTTCCCTCGCTGCGCATATTTTCCCTCACGACCGCAAACGGAGTTGCGAGCTTTGTGACCATAACGGAATGGTCACAAAGCGGGGGCCTACTCCGGGGCCGCGCGGCGCGCAACTGTTATCGGTAACAGAGTTTTCCCTGGACTCCCGGTTCGATACACGGGGCAGGGGCGTCCCTATAATCGCCTCGAAATGTGATTCGGAACATTTCAGTGAGGCAGCCTGGTAGGGAACGTGTAGAGCGCACGCGACCTGCGCGGTTTGGAGACACCAAAATATATATAGGATAGCTAATGAAAAAGAAGCTTATTGCATTGTCGGTGATGGCAGCTGCGACGACGATGGCGCACGCGCAAAGCAGCGTCACACTGTATGGCCGTATCGACAACGGCGTGCAGTACGAAACCGGCCTCCCGGGCGGTAACAAGTTCTCGGCACAGAGCGGCGACTGGGGTTGCTCCTGGTTCGGCCTGCTGGGTTCGGAGGATCTCGGCGGCGGCACGAAGGCGGTGTTCCAGCTGGAAGGCCAGCTCAATACGATGACGGGGGCTTCGGCGGGCAACCTGTTCGGTCGTCACGCCACGGTGGGTTTCAGCAACGACCGTTTCGGTCTGTTCAAGATGGGTAATCTCGGCGCCGGCGAACTTTCGCAGGACAGCTGGGGCGCGGACCCGCAGCTGATGCAGCGTTACGCCATCTCGACGCTGGTGCGCGGCCGCAACTGGGCCAGCACGACCAACGGCGCCGAATATGATTCGCCCACGCTGTTCGGCGGCCTCGTGTTCAAGGGCCAGTATTCGCTGACCAACAACACGAGCTGGAACTCGGCGCCGGTCAACGCACAGGGCGTGCCGACGGGCCAGGGCCGCACGAACGCGATCGAAGGCATCTATACGTGGGGCAGCGGCGACTTCCGCGTGATCTATGACGAAGTTCGCGGCGCAGACGGTTCGTTCAACAACGTGTATTCGGCTTCGCGCTCGATTCTCGCCGGCGGCACGTACGTGATCGGTCCGGTGAAGATTTATGCCGGCTACCAGCACCTGAGCGCACCGAGCGCCACCAACGCAAGCGTGGGCGTGACCGATGCGTCGCAGCCGGCTGGCGTGCGCGCACCGACGGCGGTGGACCACGAATGGATCGGCGCTGGCTGGCAGGTGAACGACGCTTCGGCGATCACGGCTGCTGTGTTCCACGCGAACGCGAACAACGGCAACGGCAACGCCACGCTGTTCACGCTCGGCACGACGTACAACCTCTCGAAACGCACGTTCCTGTACGCGGAAGCGGGCTACGTACACAACAGCTCGACGTCGAACATCAACCTCGGCAATGGTTCGTACGGCAACAACAACTTCGACGCGACGACGGGCACGTCGTCGAACGACAACCCGAACTACGGTCACAGCCAGACCGGTGTGTTCGCGGGCATCATGCACATGTTCTGATTTGACTTCGTGTGACCTGTAGTTGTTGTGATCTCTTTGTGTTAGGTACTGCTTAATTCTCTTTCATAGAGAGGCTGGTGCGATCTCTCCTCCACCCTGGTCGCACCGGCTGCTTTTTCTGCGGTTCTTTTCTGTAGTTCGTTTCTGTTAGTCACTTCGAATACGTATCTGCAAGCGCTTTTTTCAGTGTTTGAAAGCGCTTTCATGAAAATGTTCAGGCGGAACTCATGACCGATGACACCAAGGAAGCACCCGGCGCGCCCAGTGTCCAGAGCGGACCCACTCCGGGTCCCAACGTGACGCTGGAAGAAATTGCGCGCGCTGCCGGCGTGTCTCCGAGCACGGTGTCGCGCATCCTGAACGGCACCGCGCGTGTTCTCCCCGAAAAGCAGCGCGCGGTGGAAGAGGCGATCGCGCGGTTCAACTATCGGCCCAACGTGCTGGCGCGCAGTCTTGCGAGCGGCCGGACCGAAACCATCGGCGTACTGACGCAGGCCGTGTCGAGTCCGTTTTACGCCGAGTGGCTGCGCGGTATCGAAGAGGCGCTTTCCGAGCCAGGCTTCACGCCGATTTTCGTGAGCAGCCGCTGGAATGTGGTCGACGAAAAAGCGCGCCTCGAAGAATTCATCGCGCGCCGCGTCGACGGCATCATTCTGTTGCACGCTCAACTCGACGAGCCGACGCTCACTGAATACTCGCGCTACGCGCCCATGCTGGTGCTTGGACGTTCGGTGCAAAACGGCACGGCGCTGGCGGGCCTGCCGATCGACAACCTGCAGGGCGCGCGCGACGCGACCCGTCATCTGATCGAGCAGGGCCACCGCGAGATCGCGTTCATTGCCGGCCCGAGCAGTCACGAGGACGCGATCGAGCGTCTCGACGGTTACCGTATCGCGCTGGAAGAGGCGGGCATCGGCTTCGACGCCGATCTGGTCGAGCAGGGCGATTACCTTGAAACAGGCGGGCTCGCGGCCATGGAGCGGCTGTTGGTGCGCCGGCCGTCGTTGAGCGCGGTGTTCTGCGCGAACGACCAGACCGCGTACGGCGCGCGTCTCGCGATGTTCCGCCGCGGCGTGCGCGTGCCCGAAGACGTGTCGCTGGTCGGCTTCGACGATCTGCCGACTTCTTCGTACATGACGCCGCCTCTCACGACGGTGCGCCAGCCGACCTATGAAATCGGCCGCCTCGCCGCGCAAGGCATCGTGCAGATGATCCGTAAGCAGCCCATCGCGCTGAGCCCCATTCCGCTCACGCTGGTGACGCGCGAGACGACGCGTCGCATCGGGCCGTCGTTGAGCCCGGGCGACAAGGGTGCATAAGGTTCGCGTCCAGATCGGGCCGTTTTTTTAGTTTTGCGGTGAAAGCGCTTTCAAACACCGGAAGCGCGGAAAGCAGGGCGTCAAGCACTGCGAATCAATACAACAGGGGAAGTAGTTCGTAGCAGCAGGGGAGCAATTGAACGTCACTCACAAACGTTTCACCAGGAGACATGTAATGAATTTCCGTTTTTCAGGCACTGCCGCTGCAGTTTTGCTCAGCCTGGCTACCGTGGCTGCGCATGCCAACACCACGCTGAATGTCGCGGTGTTTCCGAAGCTCGACCAGGAAATCAAGGACGCGATTCCCGCTTGGAAGAAGCTGCATCCGGACGTCGACATCAAGGTGTCGTCGCTTGCGATCGCCGATCACCACAACGCCATGACCACCGCGCTCGCAACGAGCTCGGACCTGCCCGACGTGATGGCCGTCGAAGTCGGCTTCATTGGCCGCTTTGCAGCGGGCGGTGGTCTCGAAAACCTGGCCAAGCCGCCCTATAGCGCCGGCCAGTACAAGAGCCAGTTCATCAACTACACGTTCGCGCAGGCGACCACGCAGGACGGCCAGATTGTGGGCATGCCGGGCGATATCGGCCCGGGCACGCTGTTCTACCGCAAGGACATTCTCGACAAGGCGGGCGTGACCGAAGCCGACCTGACCAAGTCGTGGGAGTCGTATCTCGCGGCCGGGCAGAAGATCAAGAAGGCGACGGGCGCGTATCTGATGGCGTCGTCGCGCGATATCGAAGACATCTATATTCGCGCCGACCTGAAGGAAGGCGACGGCGTGTACTTCGACAAGGCCGGCAATCCGGTCGTGACGTCGCCGCGTTTCGTGAAGGCATTCGAGCTGGCGAAGAAAGCACGCGATCTCGGTCTCGACGCGAAGATCACGCCGTGGTCGAACGAGTGGGCCGAAAGCTTCAAGCGCGGCACGGTCGCCACGCAAATGATGGGCGCATGGCTCGGCGGCCACCTCTCGTCGTGGATCGCACCGGATACGAAGGGCCTGTGGCGCGCAACGAATCTGCCCGACGGCGCTTATGCATCGTTCGGCGGCACGTTCTGGTCGATTCCGGTGAAGGCTACGCAAAAGCAGCTGTCGTGGGAATTCATCAAGTTCCTGACGACGCGTCCGGACGAGCAGCTCGCTTCGTTCCGCTCGATCGACGCCTTCCCGGCGCTGCTTTCCGCGCAGCACGACGACTTCTTCGCGCAGCCCGTGGCGTTCCTCGGCGACGAGAAGGCTCGCCTGATCTGGCGCGATGCGGCCTCGCACATCCCGGCGATCCAGCGCAGCAAGTATGACCAGGTTGCCGAAGAGGCGGTCCACTCGGCGCTCGACAAGGTGGTCGACAGCAACGAGGACATCCACCAGGCGCTGCAGGAAGCACAGGCTGAGATCACGCATCGTATCCGCCGTTAAGCGGTTCTGATGAAACGGCGCGGCACGCATCGCCGCGCTTTGAAGCCCGCTGCAACAGCGTGGCCGGTCGCCCCGGCCGGCCACGCCCGAATGGACGGAACTATCGATGAACTCTCCTCTGCCCACAACTGAACAGGTCTCCCGGGAAGGGCTCGTGCGCGATACGCTCGCGCCGCTCGCCCACGCTCATGGCAAACCGCGGCTCAATCCGGTCAAGATCGCGCCGTACCTGTTTCTCGCACCGTTTTTCCTGCTGTTCGCGGTGTTCCTGGCCTTTCCGCTGCTGTTTTCGCTGTATCTCTCGTTCCAGAGCTGGGACGCGACAGCGGGACTGGCGAGCATGAAGTGGGTGGGCCTGTCGAACTTTACGTTCACGCTGACTGACCCGTGGTACTGGAAATCGCTCTACAACACGGCTTCGATGGCGGTCATGTCCGGCGTGCCGCAGCACCTCATTGCGCTGCCGCTGGCGTTCTTTCTGCAAACCGCATTTCGCCGCTGGCGCAATTTTGTGGTCGGGCTGTATTTTCTGCCCTTCATCACGTCGAGCGTGGCAATCGCGCTGATCTTCTCGTCGCTGTATTCGACCGACTTCGGCATGATCAATCTCGCCATTGCCGAAATCGGCAAGATTCCGGGGCTGCACTGGATCGTGCCTTCGAAACCGATCGAGTGGCTGTATAACCCGGCGAACGTGAAGCCGGCGGTTTCTGTCGTCGTCTTCTGGCGCTACGTGGGCTGGAATACGGTGCTTTATCTGTCCGCGCTTCAAACCATTCCGAAGGACATTTACGAAGCGGCGCGCATTGACGGCGCCAATGGCTGGCAACAGTTCACGCGCATCACGATTCCGCTTCTCAAGCCGATGATCTTCTTCGCGGTCACGCTTTCGATCATCGGTGGACTGCAACTGTTCGAAGAGCCGTTCATCCTGCTCCCGAACGAAGGCATGGGGACGAGTCAGTCCGGCCTGACCACGGCTGTATACATGTATCGCACGGCATTCCACGACGGCGACTTCGGCACGGCGAGTTCGATTGCGTGGTTGCTCTTTATCACGATTTCCGCGCTGATGTGGCTCAACACGCGCATTTTCCACCGCAGCGGCATGAAAGAAGAGGCACAGCGATGAAACTGTCGAAAAACAAGGCGCGTTATACGGGTTACGCCGTCGTGCTGGCGGGCGCGGTGCTGATGTTCTCTCCGTTCTGGTTCATGTTCGTCTTCGCCACGCATACGAGTTCCGAGATTTTCTCGATGCCGCCGCCGCTTTGGTTCGGCAACGCGTTTCTCGACAACATGGCGTCGCTCATGCGTCACATTCCGTTCTGGCGCAACCTGGGCTGGAGTTTCTACACGGCCACGATCCAGACCGTGCTGACGCTGCTCGTCACCTCGATGGCCGGCTACGCGTTTGCGATGTATGAATTCCGCTTCAAGAAAACGCTCTTTGCCGTTGCGCTCACGGCCATGCTGGTGCCTCCGTTCCTCAGCATGATCCCGACCTTCATGACGATGAACCTGCTCGGCTGGATCAATCAGCCACGCGCGCTGTATGTGCCCGGCGCGGCTGCCGCGCTCGGCGTGTTCCTCATGCGCCAGTACATCGCGTCAGCCATTCCGTCTGACCTGATCGAGGCGGCGCGCATCGACGGCTGCGGCGAGTTCCGCATCTACTGGAGCATCGTGCTGCCACTGCTCGGGCCGGCACTGGGCACGCTTGGGCTCATCAGCTTCATTCAGGCCTGGAATAACTTTCTGTCGGCGCTCGTGGTGCTGCGTTCGCCTTCGATGTATACGCTTCCCCTCGCGCTGCGCATTTTGCAAAGCCCCACTAATTCGGACTGGGGCGCGGTGATGGCCGGCTCCGCGGTCGCCGTGGTGCCGTTGCTGGTGCTGTTCGCTTTCACCTCGCGGCGCTTGATCGACGGTTTGACGACCGGCGCCGTCAAGGCCTGAGTTTCTCTACATTCATTTCGTGTCCACTCACGCAAAAGCGGGTACGACTAATCAGGATACCTATCGTTATGTCGACGTTTCGATTCAAGGAAGACTTCGTCTGGGGCGTGGCCACCAGTTCATATCAGATCGAAGGCGCAGCCCGTGAAGACGGCCGTGGCGAGTCGATCTGGGACACGTTCTGCCGCGTGCCCGGCAAGGTCGTGAAAGGCGAGAGCGGCGACGTGGCCTGCGATCACTACCATCGTTTGGAAGAAGATCTCGATCTGATGGCGCAAATGGGCGTCAATGCCTATCGCTTTTCGATTGCGTGGCCGCGCGTGCAGCCGGATGGTCGCGGCGCGTACAACGAAAAGGGCCTCGCGTTCTACGAGCGTCTGGTCGATGGCTTGCTCGAGCGCGGCATCCAGCCGTTCGCGACGCTGTATCACTGGGACTTGCCGCAAGCGTTGCAAACGGAGCAGAACGGCTGGGAAAGCCGCGATACGGCGTATCGTTTCGCCGACTACGCCCGCAAGATCGGCAGCGTGCTGGGCGACCGCGTGGCTTCGATCGCGACGCACAACGAGCCCTGGTGTACCGCATGGCTCGGCAACGCAACGGGCTACTTCGCACCGGGCAACGCCGACCTGAAGAAGGCGGCACACGTGGCGCATCATCTGCTGCTTTCGCATGGCCTTGCCGTTCAGGCCATGCGCGCCGATGGCGTGAAGGCGCCGCTCGGCATCGTGCTCAACCAGTCGCCGGCACACGGGGCGACCGACGCGCCCGAGGATCTTGTTGCCGCATCGCTCGAATACGCGAAGTTCGTGCGCTGGTACATGGACCCGATCTTCAAGGGCGAGTATCCGGCCGAAGCGCTGCAATGGTATGGCGCGAACGGCCCGCAAGAGGTGATTCGCGAGGGCGACTTCGGCATCATCGGCACGCCGCTCGACTTCCTCGGCATCAACTACTACACGCGAATTTTCGCGAGCGCTTCGGGCAACAAGCGTCCGCCGGGCGTGCACGGCTTTACGGACATGGACTGGGAAGTCTATCCGGAAGGCCTGACTGAGCTGCTCACGAAGCTCAATGCCGAGTACAAGCTGCCGCCGATTTTCATCACCGAGAACGGCTGCGCGTCGAAAGACGTGCTCGAAAACGGCCGTGTGCAGGACACCGACCGCATCCACTTCCTCGATCTGCACCTGGCCGCACTGTCCGAGGCCGCGCGACAGGGTGTGGACGTAGCCGGCTATTTCGCATGGAGCATGCTGGACAATTTCGAATGGGCGTCCGGCTACGACAAGCGCTTCGGCATGGTGTACGTCGACTACGAGACCCAGAAGCGCACGCTGAAGGACAGCGCACACTGGTATAGCGAGGTCATCGCGGAGCATGCCGCCGCCGAGGCCGCGCGCTAACGCGGGCACACAGACCGCACCGTAACCCGCGCGAAGAGGGCAGACACGCCAACCTCGCGCGGGACGACAAGCAAGAGCACCAAGGAGGACGTAACAATGGGCGAACTCGTATTGCGCAACGTCGTGAAGACGTATGGCGAAGGTCCGCAGATCATTCAGGGCATCGATCTTCATATTCCCGACGGACAGTTCACGGTATTCGTCGGGCCGTCGGGTTGCGGCAAGTCGACCATGCTGCGCATGATCGCCGGGCTCGAGGAAGTGAGCGGCGGCGACATTCTGATCGACGGCATTCGCGTGAACGATCTGCAGCCAGTGGATCGCGGCGTGTCGATGGTGTTCCAGAGCTACGCGCTCTACCCGCATATGACGGTTGCGGAGAACATGGGCTTTTCGCTGAAGCTCTCGGGCAAATCGAAGCGCGAAGTGCGCGAGGTCGTGGGCCGCACTGCCGAAATCCTGCAAATCACGCACCTGCTCGAGCGCAAGCCCAAGGCGCTCTCGGGCGGCCAGCGGCAGCGCGTTGCGATTGGCCGCGCGATCGTGCGCAAGCCGCGTGTGTTTCTGTTCGACGAGCCGCTGTCGAATCTCGATGCGGCGCTGCGCGTGCAGATGCGTATCGAGCTTGCGAAGCTGCACCGCGAACTCGGCACGACGATGATTTACGTCACGCACGATCAGGTCGAGGCGATGACGCTCGGCGAGCAGATTGTGGTGTTCAACAAGGGAAACATCGAGCAGACGGGTGCGCCGCTCGATCTGTACGACCGGCCCGCGAACCGCTTTGTCGGCGGATTTATCGGCTCGCCGCAAATGAACATGCTCGGCGCCACGGTCGTGTCGCAAAACGGCCTGCAAACCGTCCTCGCGCTTGCGGGTGCGAGCCACCGTATCGCGTTGTCGGGCCGCCCGGATCGTGCACTCAACGGCGAATTGACCCTGGGCGTGCGCGCCGAACACCTGAGCATCGGCCTTGCGGACGAAGGCATCGCAGCGCGCGTGGAGCTGGTCGAACATCTGGGCGACGTGTCGATCCTGCACGCGCGCCTCGACGGCGTGGCGCATGCCATTGCGCTCAAGCTCGACAAGAAGGACGCGCAATACGAGCCGGGCGCGCGCGTCGGCATCAAGGTGGCCTCGTCCGCGCTCACGCTGTTCGATGCGAAGGGCGCGGCGGTGGCGTTCGAGCGCCCCGAAGTGGGAGAAAACGCTCGAGCCGTCGTTTGACGTGCCGGTTTGCGTAGGGGAAGAGTGCCATGGCGAACAAAGGGGCGAAGGCCGATTTCGCGTCCGCTGCCAATGCGCTGACCGGGCAGGCCCCGATGTCAGCTGAAACGCGCGATGTGACGGACAGGGAACGCGAGCCGCAATGCAACCGCCAGGAGAAACGGCGCGAGCCGCTGCATGCGTTCATCGTCCATTTCGATGCGGAGCCTTCGTCGAAGCCGCCGGATGATCCGGACTAGCGAATGTGACGATATGGGGGCAGGGATGATTACGAGTGTCGCGAATGGGCGTTACGACTTTTCTTACCGCACATTTAACGTTAGCCGGAACGGTACTTTTTTGCAGTACCCTGTTGCCAGCTTGCCAGGCGCTCTTTCCTTGCTAGACCGGGCTCCGGCTGGGTTTACGCGGACTCTGCGTCAAATCCCCAAGCCCAGGTAAACCACGCATGGCGGCGCCCGAACGAGGCATTTAACATGAATTAACGTTAAGGATAACGTTATTATGTTTCTGCTTAATCGACGGTCTGCAGCAAGGGCAATCATCTCCCCCAACGCTCCGCTTTCCTGCGGCAGCGTCCGTATCGGCAAGCGAAGCGTACACCGCTACTCGCGCATATCCGCCGGCAAGCAACACACCCTGTTGTCGTGCCACGCGGGTCGCTCGATCGCAACTCGGGCTGCTTGACGGGTATTCGCCAGACAGATCGATTATATGAAAGCGCAAGGGCCGCGGGGCGGATTCGGGCGAAACATGTTACCGGTAAAAACCCGCAGTCCGTTCTTGCGGGAGTGCCGGATACCCCGCTGCCGGAGCGTAGTTCAGGTAGCAAACCGTTGGGCAACGCCGATAAAGAGTCATTGGGGCGCGAAGCGCAGGAATTTCGTTGCATGCGCAACGACCCGATGCGATAAAAATCCGATAGAATTTTGATGGGTGGAGAGCGTCATGGAAAAGCGAGTATCCAAAGCCATTTTCAAGTCCCGCGCCTGCGAGCTGTTCCGCCAGGTCGAAACGCTGGGCGAAACCGTCGTCGTGACGGACCGGGGACAACCCACCATTGAAATCCGGCCGTATCGCAGCAAGACGGAGAATCCGCTCGAGCTGCTGCGTGCGTCGATCACGCATTTCAACCTCAAGCACGCGCTTGCACCGGTTCCCGCCGAGCAGGAAGAGTAATGATCACGCTCGACACGCTTGCGCTCGTGTGCTGGCTCGGCAGGCAGAAAGCGCTGAGTCAGGCAGCGCACGATGCGATCGACCGTGAACTCGACGGCGGCGAGATCCTCATTTCGGCCATCAGCGCGCTCGAAATCGCGGAGTTCGTGAAGGCCGGCAGCCTCGGGCTCACCATGGACGCCCGTAGCTGGCTCTCCACGTTTCTGAAGCTGGATGGCGTGCGCCTGATTCCGGTCGATTCCGAAATTGCGTTCCGGGCGGCGACGCTGCCGCCCGCGCTCACTTCGCATCAGAGGCTGATCGTCGCGACCGCCCGCACGCACGGCGGCGCGCTCGTGACCTCCGATGCGAAGGTGCGCGCCTCGACTTACGTCGAAACGATCTGGTGACGCGAGCGGCGGTGCCGCGCTCGCATCGGTCCGGTCGAGTCGCGCACCACCAGTTCCGCGGGCAGCGTGATGCGCTGCGAAGCGGCGTCGATGCCGGCGATCTGCGCGAGCAGCGTATTGACGGCCGAACGCGCCATTTGCTGGAACGGCTGGCGAATCGTAGTGAGGGCAGGATGAAACTGCTCGGACATGGGAATGTCGTCGAATCCGATCACGGAAATGTCGTCGGGCACGCGCAGGCCCGCTTCCCTGACGGCGGCGATCACGCCGAACGCGCTCTGGTCGTTGGCCGTGAAGATCGCGGTGGGCGGATCGGAGAGATTGAGCAGGTCGAACGTGACGTCGAACGCCATCATTTGCGAGAGATCGCCGGCGGCGATCAGCGCGTCTTCGCGCGGCAGGCCGAGTTTGGCGAGCGTGTCGCGATAGCCGCGCTGGCGGTCGCGCACGCCTTCGATGGTTTCGTCGCCGGCGAGAAACGCAATGCGCTTGTGGCCGAGCTCCGCGAGATGCTCGACCGCGAGGCAGGCGCCGCCGTAATTGTCGACGGATACCGAAGGAAAGCCAGTGAGCGTGCCGCGCTGATCGACCACCACCACGGGCACTTTGGCCGTGGCGAGTGCTTCGAGGCAGAGCGACTCGCGCGGCAGGATGGCGAGAATGCCGTCGGAAAATTGCTGGATCAACCCGAGCAGGTCGTGATGCGTATGGCGGTCTTCGTCGAACACGGTGTACACGAGCATTTCCATGCCCGCGCCGCGTGCCGCGCGGCCCGCGCCGAGCACCAGTTCGCTCGAGAACTGCGTGTCGAGCGTGGGCGTGATGATGCCGATGATGCCGTTGCGGCCGCCCGAGAGTTTCTGGGCGGTGCGGTTCACGACATAGCCGATGTCCGAAGCGATTCTCAGCACTTCATCGCGCGTTTCGCGCGACACGCCCGGGCGTCCGTTGAGCGCGCGCGAGGCGGTCATCTGCGACACCCCGGCAAGCTTGGCGACGTGCTCAAGCGTGGGAGTTTGCCTTGCCATGCGTGGTGTGGGCTTACGAGAGGTCATGTCTGCGAAGACTCGCTCGTGACTCGCTGGTTACTCCGCGGATGGGTCGCTCGTCACGTTAGCGATACCGTTTATGTGCTGGCTATTCTAGCAGATGCGCCGCTATTCAACCGTCCCCCGCGCGCACCAACCTTGCGCAGGGCGCAAGCTCGGGTGGGAGGCTCACCAGGAAAATCCCGCATAGCCGTAGTTCAGGTCTCGGATTAACATCCATTAACGTTAAGGCTAACGTTAAACGCGCAGATAACTCAGATAGCTCTCAAAATTCCATAAGAGGGGACACAAACATGGCGTACCCAGGTTTCTCCAAGGCGCGGGCGATTGTCGGCGCCACGGCACTGCTGTTTTCACTGTCTGCAGTCGTATCGAACGCCGTTGCAGCGGAATCGAAAACGATCACGGAATGGGATCAGCAGACCAATGCGTCGTCGAGCAAGATCATCCGCGACGCCTCGGACCGCTTCGAGAAGGCGGACCCGGGCTACAAGGTCGAGAATTCGCACGTCCTGAACGAGGCCTACAAGACGAAGCTGAAGGTGGCGTTCGGTGCGAACCAGCCGCCGTGCGTGTTCGAGAACTGGGGCGGCGGCGGCCTGCAGGAGTATGTGAAATCCGGTCAGATCGTCGACCTCACGCCGTACCTGAACAAGGACCCGGCGTATCGCAACCGCTTCATGCAGTCGTCGTGGAGCGTCACGACGTACGGCGGCAAGACCTACGGTGTGGCGGCCGAAAACGCGGCGGCCGCGGTGATCTTCTACAACAAGGAATTGTTCAAGAAGTACGGCATCACGCCGCCCAAGACGTGGGATGAACTGATGCACGTCGTGGACGTGCTGAAGTCGCACGGCGTGGCAGCGTTCTCGCTCGCGAACAAGAACAAGTGGACGGGGTCGATGTACTACATGTACCTCGTCGACCGTATCGGTGGTCCGCAAGTCGTGAGCGACGCGATCGCAGGCAAGGGCAAGGGCTTCGAAGATCCGGCGTTCGTCGAAGCCGGCAAGCGTATCCAGGAACTCGTGAAGGCTGGCGCGTTCGCGCCGGGCATCAACGGTCTCGATTACGACTCGGGGGCTTCGCGCCGTCTGCTGTATTCGGGCAAGGCCGCAATGGAACTGATGGGCGCCTGGGAAGCTTCGACGATCGCGAACGAAGATCCGGCGTTCTCGAAGGATCTCGACTTCTTCCCGTTCCCGAGCGTGCCGGGCGGCAAGGGCGACCCGCGCGACCTGATCGGCACGGTGGGCGATGGCTTCCTGAGCATCTCGACCGAGTGCAAGACGCCCGACGCCGCATTCAAGCTGATCCAGGCGCTGACCGACGACCAGGCGATGCAGGCACGCGCGTCGGATGACCACAAGCTCCCGCCGGTCAACAACGTCAAGATCGACGATCCGTTCACGCAGCGTCTGCAGCAGCTGCTCGCCGCGGCGCCGAGCGTGCAGCTCTGGTACGACCAGGCCCTGCCGCCGGCCTTGGGCGAACTGCACAAGGACACGACGCAGGCGCTGTTCGGTCTGTCGGTGACGCCTGAGGCGGCCGCGCAGCAAATGGAAGCCGCTTCGAAGAAGGGCGGTTGATCTCCAGCACTCAGGAAAAGTCCGGCTGGCGCCGCAAGGCGCCGGCCGGCAGACAAGCTCGTGAATATTGCACTTTCCGCTACACCCGAACGCCGGCTGAAGCTCTCCTCGCAAACGCTCGTCACGGTCGTGTTTCTTGCGCCGGCGCTGCTGCTGCTGGCCGTGTTCCTGCTTTATCCGCTCGTTTCCAGCTTGCGGCTGTCGCTGCTCGACTGGAATGGCCTCGGCAATACGGCCCGCTATACGGGGCTCGCAAACTGGGCGCGGCTCGCCCATGACACGGTGTTCTGGCAATCGCTCAAGAACAACGTGATTCTCGCGCTCGCCTCGATCGTCATTCAGCTTCCTGTCGCGCTCGCGCTCGCCGTGCTGCTGGAAAAGGCCGGCCGCGGCTCGCGCGTGCTGAAAGTGCTCTATTTTCTGCCGCTGCTCATGTCGAGTGTGGCGATCGGCGTGCTGTTCAAGCAGATCTACGATCCGAATTTCGGACCCCTGAACGTGGCGCTGCAGGTATTCGGGCTCGATGGTCTCGCAAAGGATTGGCTGGGCGACCCGCATTTCTCGCTGGGCGCGACCATCGCCGTGATCATCTGGCAGAACGCGCCTTTCTACATGATTCTGTTCCTCGCCGGCCTCTCGTCGATGCCGGCCGAAGTGAACGAGGCGGCGCTGCTCGACGGCGCCTCCGAGTGGACCATCTTCTGGCGCATCAAGCTGCCGCACCTGCAAGGCACGGTGCGCACGGCCGTGATCCTTTCCGTGCTCGGCTCGCTGCGTTACTTCGATCTCGTCTTCGTCATGACCGGCGGCGGCCCCGAAGGCTCGTCCGAGGTGATGGCCACCTACATGTATCGCACGGTGTTCAGTTCGTTCCAGCTCGGCTACGGCAGCACCATCGGCTCGGCGATGTTCCTGATCGTTATCGCAGTGGCGGCGGTGTCGATGTACTTCACGCGCCGCTTTGCAACCGAGGTCTGATCCATGAACAAGAAATTCCGCTTCCCCCGCGTGACGATTCCGATCCTCGCGCTGATCTGGCTGGCTGTCACGACGGTCCCGTTCATCTTCATGGTGGTGTCGAGCTTCAAGAGCCAGGAGGAGACCTTCACGACTTCCGTGTGGGCGCCGCCGAGCCACCTGTTCTGGGGCAATTACGCGGCCGTACTGAAGGGGCCGTTCTTCACGTATTTCCGTAACAGCCTGTTCACGGTGGGCGTGTCGGTCGCGCTGATCGTCGTCATCAGCGCGATGGCAGCCTATGTGTTTGCACGTATGCGCTTCAGGCTGAACAAGCTGCTCTTCGGTCTCGTGGTCGCGGGCATGATCGTGCCGCTGCATGCCACGCTGGTGCCGATCTATCTGCTCACGCGTAATCTCGGCCTTTACGATACGCAGTTCTCGCTGCTCGGCCCGTATGTGGCACTCAGCCTGCCGGTGTCGATCTTCATCCTGACCGAGTTCATGCGGCAGATTCCGCGCGAGCTCGAAGAGGCCGCGCAGCTCGACGGCTGCAGTCCGTTCCGCATTTTCTGGCGTATTTTCTTCCCGCTTTCGGGACCGGGGCTCGCCACGGTGGCGATCTTCAACGGCATTGGTCTCTGGAACGAGTTCATCTTCGCGTACATGCTCACGTCGACGTCCGAGCACCGTACGCTGCCCCTCGCAATCTGGGACTTCATGGGGCAATACGCGTCGAACATACCCTCGATGCTGTCTGTTCTCGTGCTCACGTCGCTGCCGTTGATCGTTGCCTACGCGTTCGGTCAGGAGCGCGTGATCAAGGGGATGATGGCCGGCTCGCTCAAGGGCTGATTCAGGGCCGATCCGCACTGCTAACCGAACTTCGCATAAAACGATATGGCAAGCATTTCCCTCAATAACGTACAGAAGGCCTACGCGAGCGGCAACGCGGTGATCCGCGACGCCAACCTCGAAGTCGGCAAGAACGAATTCTGCGTGTTCCTCGGCCCGTCGGGCTGCGGCAAGTCCACGCTGCTGCGCATGATCGCCGGACTCGAATCGATTACCGACGGCGAACTGCGCATCGACGGTGAACGGATGAACGAGGTCGAACCCGCGAAGCGCAAGGTCGCGATGGTGTTCCAGAACTACGCGCTCTATCCGCATATGAGCGTGTACGAGAACATGGCATTCGGTCTGCGACAGGCGAAAATCGACAAGGCCATCATCGACAAGAAGGTGCGCAGCGCGGCTGCCGCACTGCAACTCGATACCTATCTCGAACGCCGCCCCGCGGCGCTTTCCGGCGGCCAGCGCCAGCGCGTGGCGATCGGTCGCGCGATCGTGCGCGAGCCGGGCGTGTTCCTGTTCGACGAGCCGCTGTCGAATCTCGACGCGGCGCTGCGCGTGCAGACGCGCACCGAAATCGCGCGTCTGCATCGCGAGTTCAGCGAGGCGAGCGCCGTGTATGTGACGCACGATCAGGTCGAAGCCATGGCGCTGGCCGATCGCATCGTGCTCCTGCAGGCGGGCGATCACATGGAGCGGCACGGCAGCGTCGCGCAGGTGGGGGCGCCGCTCGATCTGTATCACCATCCGAAGAGCCGCTTTGTCGCGGGCTTCATCGGCTCGCCGAAAATGAACTTCTTCGCGGGCACAGTGGTGGGCGGCGACGATGGCGGCGTGGACATCGACCTGCAAAGCGGCGAGCGCGTGCGCGCACGCGTGGACGGCTCGCGTGCGCGCGCCGGCATGAAGGTGACGCTCGGTGTGCGTCCGGAGCATCTGCGGGTGGCCGGCGATGCGCGCAACGAACAGACGCTCGCGAGTCGCGTGAAGCTCGTCGAGCACATGGGCGAGCACAGCTATATCCATGCGACGCAGACGGGCGCGGGCGCGGCGACATTGATCGCAAAGGTGCCCGGCGACAGCGCGTTGACGCACGATGAAGTGGTCAAGCTTGCGCTGCCGGCCGAGGCATGCCACGTGTTCGACGATCACGATATGGCGCTGCGTCGTCTCATTTAAGCGGAGCGCGGCTCTCGCCGCGCGCCCGCGCAACGCCATTTTCAAAAGCACAACTAAGCAGACGGAAAGAAAAAAACGCCGTCTCGTGCAATACCAGGGAGTGAAGCAATGTCGCTTGAACACACCACCGAGGTTCCGCTTTATCGCCGCTCCGACGCACCGACGGCGCAGCGCGTGGCCGACCTGCTCGCGCGCATGACGCTCGATGAAAAGATTGCCCAGCTTCACGCCGCGTGGCTCAAGCTCTCGGCCGACGGCGATCACAAGGCGCGCAGTATCGATTTCGCGCAAAGCGCCAACAGCTTCACGGTGGACCAGATTCTCGAACACGGTCTTGGACAGATCACGCGTCCGCTCGGCACCCACACGGTCGATCCCAAAGAGGGCGTGCGCGCGCTCAACGAGCTGCAGCGCAAGATGGTCGAAGACACGCGCCTGGGCATTCCCGTCATGTCGCACGAGGAATGCCTCGTGGGCCTGATGATCAAGGACGCCACGCTGTTTCCCTCGCCGCTGAACTACGCGGCAACGTGGAACCCGAAACTCGTGGGCGAAGTGGGGCGCATCATCGGCGAGCAGGCGCGCTCGATCGGCTGCCACCAGGGCCTGGCTCCCGTGCTCGACGTGTCGCGCGATCCGCGCTGGGGCCGCACCGAGGAAACGCTCGGCGAAGATCCGTATCTAGTGGGCGTGTTCGCGTGCCACTACGTGAACGGTCTGCAGGGCGAGCGGCGCGACGTGCTCGCCACGCTCAAGCACTTCGTTGGCCACTCGGCGAGCGAAGGCGCCCGCAATCATGCGCCCGTGCATGTCGGGCCGCGCGAGTTGAATGACGTGTTTCTGCTGCCGTTCGAAATGGCGGTCAAGCTCGCGCACGCGGGCTCGATCATGCCGGCGTACCACGATATCGACGGCGTGCCCTGCCATGCGGACCGCACGCTGTTGCACGATACGCTGCGCGAGAAGTGGGGCTTCGAGGGGCTCGTCGTTGCGGACTATGCTGCCGTCGACCTGCTCTACAGCCATCATGCGGTGGCGCACGACAGCGCGTCGGCGGCGGCGCTCGCGTTCAATTCGGGACTCGACGTGGAGTTGCCGGGTCACGAGTGCGCGGTCCATCTGAAGGAAGCGCTCGATCGCGGCGAGATCACCGAAGCGACGATCGACACCGCGGTGTCTCGTGTGTTGAGCACGAAGTTCCGCCTTGGCCTGTTCGAGAATCCGTATGTGGATCCCGAGCGCGTGGACGTGAAGGGCACGGCGGCGGCCGATACGGCGTATCAGGTCGCGCTCGAATCGGCGGTGCTGCTGCGCAATGAAGGCGGCGTGCTGCCGTTGAACGCCCATGGCGCGGAGAAAATCGCGGTGATCGGCCCGACCGCCGACGACCCGCTCGCGCTGCTCGCGGGCTACAGCTTTCCGGTGCACCTCATCAACTCGGGCGAGCAGTCGGTCGCTTCGATCGCCACGCCGCTGGGCGCTCTGCGTGCACTGCTGGGCGAGGCGCGGGTGCAGCATGCCAAGGGTTGCGACATCATCAAGACCCGCCGTGCGGGTGCGCCGGTTTTCCCGGGCGACGTGTCGCTCGACTTGAGCGGCAACGCCAGCCGCGACGAGCTGATCAGCAAGGATACCGAAGCGATTCCCGCCGCAGTCGAAGCCGCGCGCAAGGCGGACGTGGCTGTCGTGTTCGTCGGCGATCTGGCGGGCCTGTTCCAGTCCGGTACGGTGGGCGAAGGCTCCGATACGGACAGCCTGGAACTCCCCGGCGTGCAACTGCAAATGCTCACGGCCGTGGTCGAGAGCGGCACGCCTACGGTCGTCGTGATGACAGGCGGCCGCCCGTACAATCTGGGCGGCCTCGAAGATCGCATTGCCGCGCAGATCATGGCGTTTGCACCGGGCGAGCGCGGCGCCGAGGCGCTTGCCGATCTGCTGGTGGGCCGCGCCGGTTTCAGCGGCCGTTTGCCGCTCTCCGTGCCGAAGAGCGCAGGGGCCGTGCCCTATGTGTACAACCATCGCCTCAAGAGCGCGGGCACACCGATCGCCTACCACTTTGGAAGCCGTTATCCGTTTGGTTTCGGCCTCGGCTACACCCAGTTCCGTTACGGCGATCTCGCGGTGGCGCAACGCGAAGTGCCGCTCGAAGACGGCACGGTCGAACTGAGCTTCACGGTTGAGAACATCGGCTCACGCGACGGCACGGAGGTCGTGCAGATTTACGTGCGCGATCAGCACGCGTCGACGGCGCGGCCGGTACGCGAACTCAAGGCGTTTGCACGCGTGCCACTCGCGGCAGGCGCGCGGACTCGCGTGAACGTGAAGCTGCCCGTCGATATGTTCAATTTCACCGACGCACGCGGCGAGCGCATCGTCGAGCCGGGCAAGTTCGATCTGATGGTGGGCAGTTCGAGCCGCGACATCCATCTGAGCGGCACGGTCACGGTTGCAGGCAATGCCACGCGAACGCTCCCGCGCAACTGGCGCATGCTGAGCGCGGTCGAGGTCGTCTCGTAACGGGAAGCAAAGCGGCAGGTCAGGGCGGCGAGCCATCTGCGGCTCGCCGCCCGTTTGGGTTCTGACAAGTCAACACTGGAATATCTGATGTCGTACGCAATCTATCCGAGCCTGGCGGACAAAACCGTCGTTATCACCGGCGGCGGCAGCGGGATCGGCGCTGCGGTCGTGGAGGCATTCGCACAGCAGGGCGCGCGCGTATTCTTCCTCGACGTGGCCGAACACGATTCGCTCGCACTTCAAGAAAAGCTTCGTCATGCGAAGCATCCGCCGCTGTTCAAGCGCTGCGACCTGTGCAGCGTGGACGCGATCGAAAGCGTGTTCGCGTCGATCGTCGATGCCGCCGGCCCGATCGACGTGCTCGTGAACAACGCGGGCAACGACGACCGCCATGATATCGGCGAGCTGACCGCGAGCTACTGGGACCAGCGTATCGCCGTCAACCTGCGCCACCAGTTCTTCTGCGCGCAGGCTGCCGCGCGAGGCATGCGCCAGGCGGGACGCGGCGTGATCCTGAACTTCGGTTCGGTGTCGTGGCACGTCGCCTTGCCGAACCTGCCGATCTACCTGACCGCGAAGGCCGGCATTGAAGGTCTTACGCGTGGCCTCGCGCGCGATCTGGGCGGCGCGGGCATTCGCGTGAACTGCATTATCCCGGGCGCCGTGAAAACGCCGCGGCAGATGAACCTATGGCAAACGGCGGAGAGCGAGGCGAAGGTCGTCGCGGGTCAGTGTCTGCCACTGCGCATCGAGCCCGAGCACGTCGCCCGCATGGCCTTGTTCCTCGCATCCGACGACGCCTCGCGCTGCTCCGGGCGCGATTACTTCGTCGACGCGGGATGGTACGGAGAATGACGATGCCGCATCCCGTGTGCGTATGGCCGGTCGGCGCAGAGCTGGCCGAAGGGCCGCTCTGGCAGGCCGCGGAAAACGCGGTCTATTTCGTCGATATCAAGGGCCGCCGCATTCATCGCTTCGTGGTCACGAGCGGGGAGCGCACGACCTGGTACGCGCCCGACCAGGTCGGCTTCATCGCGCCGCTGGGGGACAGAGTTTTCGTGTGTGGGCTGCCTGACGGCCTGTATCGCTTCGACGCCGTGAGCGGCGAATTCGACAAGCTGATGGATGTCGAACCACATTTGCCGGGCAATCGCCTCAACGACGGGTTCGCCGATGCGCGCGGCCGCCTGTGGTTCGGCTCGATGGACGACGCAGAGGAAGCGCCGAGCGGCACGCTGTATCGCGTGGACGCAGGTGCGGTGTTGAGCGCACACGACAGCGGCTACGTGATCACCAACGGCCCGGCCATGAGTCCGGACGGCCGCACGCTCTATCACAACGATACGATGCGTCGCGTCGTGTATGCGTTCGACGTCGCGATTGACGGTACGCTGTCGGGCAAGCGAGTCTTCACCGCAATTGCCGGCGACGGGCACCCGGACGGTATGGCGGTGGACGCCCAGGGCTACGTGTGGGTCGCGCTATTCGGGGGCTGGCGCATCGACCGTTATTCTCCCGAGGGCGAACTGGCCGGTCAGATCGCGTTTCCGTGCGCGAACATCACGAAGGTCGCGTTCGGCGGGGACGATCTGAAGACCGTGTACGTTTCCACCGCGTGGAAGGGGCTCACGGCAGCCGAGCGCGAGAAGCAGCCGCTGGCGGGCGGCTTGTTCACGTTCCACTCGCCGGTGCCGGGGCAGGCGCCGGCGAACTGTGCGGCGGCCTTCGCGCGTTGAGCAGCCTCGGACCCAGCCTCGGCCCCGGCCTTGACCCTATAGGACCAAAGTCCGATGCCCGGGGCGCCCTGCAGTGTTAGGCTCCAAGAGCACACGCCATGGTCCCTGACCGGCGCAGCAAGCGTGTCACCTGATCGTTTCAAGGGGACTACCATGCTCTACCGATCGAATACGCGCATTGCGTTCGCGCACTGCCTGACGCTGTCCGCCGTGGTCTGCGGCCTCTTTGCCGCCTCGGCGCCGCTGTGCCGCGCGGCTGGCGAGGACGCCTCCGCCGCCTCGGAGGCCGTGCCGGCCGGGGCATCCGTCGACACGGAAAGCGGCACCATCAGTTTGATCGATCAGAAGAATGCACTCGTCGTCGTAACCGTGCCGGGTCACGACGACCTGAGCTTCGATGTGAAAGATCATCGCGACGTGCTCAAGGTCATCCGGGTCGGCGACAAGCTGACGACCCGCTACATGGAGCCGTACGTCACCGGATTGACGCCTGCCGAGGGCGCGGCGGTCACGCGCCTGACCCACACGGCAAAGATGACCCAGCATTCCTCCGGCGCCGACCAGGAAAACTTCCAGGTGCTCCGGGTCTTCAGCGGCGTGGCGCAAGTCACTGGCGTCGACCGCAAGCTCAACCTCTTGACCGTCGTGGACAAGTCCGGCACTGCCCGTTCCATTCGGGTTAGCCGCCCGGACCTGATCGAGGTGATGCAGTCCCTCAAGCACCATAGCCACGTGCGGATCAAGTACGAATCCGAGATGACGGTCATCGTCGCCCGTTAGCGGCTTCGCTGCGGGACGTCCGCTTTCGCGCGTTTCCGGTATCGATCGTTCCCCGGACTCGAAGATTTTTTGGGCGTACCGATCCGTTTTCACCTCCCCATCCGTCTTTAGCATGCCGGTCGCAGAGCGCGACGGCTTCGACCAGACAGGAGGGCAGGATGGAGACGATTCAAGATCAAACGGTGCTGATTGCCGGGGGAAGCCGGCGATTGGGGCTTGCCATGGTGGAGGCGTTGCTTCGAAGGCAAGCGAAAGTGACCGTTCTGGCGCGAGATAGCGAGGGCCTCGCCGCTGTCGAGCAGTTGGGCGCGAAAGTCGTAACGACGTCAAAGCCACGCTCCACGGTGTCCAAGCCGCATTGAAGGCGCCGATGCCCAAAGGCGGGCGCGTGCTGCTCGCTTCGAGCGGCGCGGCGCGGGTGCTTACGTTGCCGGCCATCCGAGCTGAGGCGATGCGCCTTTCGGGCGGCTACATGGGCGCCAAGCGCATGATCTGGCTGATGGCGCACAACGCGAATAGCGTTGCGCGCACACGCGAACTCGGCCTGCATTTCCAGGTATTGTTGCCGCTTCAACTCGTGGGCGTAACCGGCCTCGGGCGCGCGGTTGCGGCGGCGTATGCTGGGCGGGAGGTGCTTCGCCTGATGTAAATCGCGCTTGCGCCAGGCGCGCCGCTTTCTTCAGGTTTTCGCGCCGAGATCGAGTAGCCGTACCGCATTCTCCTTGAGGATCAACGGGCGCACTTCCGGCTTGATGTCGAGCGTATCGAAATCCGCGAGCCAGCGATCCGGACGGATCAAGGGAAAGTCGGAAGCGAACAGCACCCGCTCGCGCAAGAGCGTATTCGCGTACTTCACTAATTCCGGCGAGAAGTATTTCGGCGACCAGCCCGACAGGTCGATATACACGTTGGGCTTGTGCAGCGCGATGGAAAGCGCCTGCTCCTGCCACGGCCAGGAGGGATGCGCGATCACGATCTTCATGTCGGGGAAATCGGCGGCCACATCGTCGAGATAGATCGGCTCCGAATACTTCAGCCGCAACCCGCCGCCGCCGCGCATGCCCGAACCCATGCCCGAGTGGCCGCTATGAAACACCGCGGGCAGGCCATATTCGGCAATCACTTCGTATAGCGGGTAAGCCAGCCGGTCGTTGGCGAAAAAGCCTTGCATGGTGGGGTGAAACTTGAAGCCGAGCACGCCATGCGCCTCGATCAGCCGCCGGGCCTCGCGCGCGCCGAACTTGCCCTTGTGCGGGTCGATGCTGGCGAACGCGATCATGATGTCGGCGTTTTGTTGCGCGAAGTCGGCGATCTCTTCGTTGCCGATGCGGCGCCGCCCGATATTCGCCTCGCAATCCACCGTGAACATCACGAAGCCGATCTTGCGCTCGCGGTAGTGCTCGATCGTTTCCGGAATCGTCGGGCGGCGGCCTTGCTTCAGTACGGTGCCGAAATACTTGTCGGCGGCTTCGTCGAATTCCTTCGCGAAGAGATCGGGCGGCTGGCAGCACGACACTTCGGCGTGGACGTGCGTGTCGATCGCAACGAGCTGGTCGATGTTCAAGGGTGTCTCCTCCTTCCTGTCACTCGCCGAGCGAGCGCTTACGCGGCGCGCAGATTGCGCACGCACGCATGCAGCAGCGCGTGTAGCTTTTCCGCTGTTTCAGTGTCCATATCGTCGAGCATCGCGCCTTCCACGTGATCGGCCGCGGCGTCGCATTCGCCCAGCAGTGCGTTGCCGGCTTTGGTGAGCGATAGCAGCACCACGCGGCGATTCATCGGGTCGGCTTCGCGCATGACCCAGCCGTTCGCCTCCATCGTCTTCACGACTTCGTTGGCGGCCTGCGGCGTGATGAACGAGCGCTCGGCGAGTTGCGCATTGGAGGAGCGGCCGCGCGCGCGCAGCACGGAAAGCGCGGTGTATTGCGGCAGCGTGAGCCCGTGGCGCGCGAGCGCTTCAGTCAGGCGGCGGGAAACGACGCGGTCGAGCTGGCCGATCAGGTAGCTCAGGCGCATGGCCGGCACGGTGTGTGGGCCGCCCTCGGCGGACTGCTGCGCGACTCGGGCACGCGGCGCGGTGGGGGAAGTTTTCTGGGTCATCGCGTTTTACGGGTTTGTACCGACGAGATCATATTCTACTTTACATATCAAGTAGCCTGATAGTAAATTGATTTCAAGCCGCGAGTGCGGCAGTGTCTACGGAGAGAGAAAATGAGCTACGAAGGTCGCTGGAAAACGGTCAAGGTTGCGGTTGCGGGCGGCATCGCCTGGGTGACGTTGAACCGGCCGGAAAAGCGCAACGCCATGAGCCCGACGCTCAACAAGGAGATGATCGACGTGCTCGAAACGCTTGAGCTCGACGCCGAGGCGCAAGTGCTCGTGCTGACCGGCGAAGGCTCGGCGTGGACGGCCGGCATGGACCTGAAGGAATACTTCCGCGAAGTCGATGCGGGCCCCGACGTGCTGCAGGAGCGCATTCGCCGCGACGCGAGCCGCTGGCAATGGCAACTGCTGCGCATGTATTCGAAGCCGACCATCGCGATGGTGAACGGCTGGTGTTTCGGCGGCGGATTCTCGCCGCTCGTGGCATGCGATCTCGCGATTGCCGCGGACGAAGCCACGTTCGGTCTTTCGGAAATCAACTGGGGCATTCCGCCGGGCAACCTCGTGAGCAAGGCGATGGCGGATACGGTGGGCCACCGCGAGGCGCTTTACTACATCATGACGGGCGATACGTTCACGGGCCAGCAGGCCGCGAAAATGGGGCTCGTCAACAAGAGCGTGCCGCTCGCGCAACTGCGCGAGGAAGTGCTCGCGCTCGCCGCGAAACTGCTCGACAAGAACCCGGTCGTGCTGCGCAACGCGAAGCATGGCTTCAAGCGTTCGCGCGAACTGACGTGGGAGCAGAACGAGGACTATCTCTACGCGAAGCTCGACCAGGCCAACCATCGCGACAAGGAAGGCGGCCGCGAGCAGGGCCTCAAGCAGTTCCTCGACGACAAGAGCATCAAGCCGGGCCTGCAGGCATACAAGCGCTAATCGATAGCGTCGCACCAGACAGAGGAGACAACGACATGCATGAAACCCGCCTCTTGATCGGCGGCGCGGCGCGCGCCGCGTCGAACGGCAAGACCTTCGAGCGCATCAATCCGGCCACGCGCGCGGTGGCCACGCGCGCGGCAGCCGCCACGCTGGAAGATGCGGACGCGGCCGTTTCCGCCGCCGCGCACGCCTTCCCGGCGTGGGCCGCGCTCACGCCCACGGAGCGCCGCAAGCGCCTGCTTGCCGCGGCCGACCGCATGGATGCGCGTACAACGGATTTCATCGCCATCGGCGCGGCGGAAACGGGCGCGATGGCGAACTGGTACGGCTTCAATGTGATGCTCGCCGCCAACATGCTGCGCGAAGCGGCTGCCATGACCACGCAGATCGACGGCGCGGTGATCCCTTCCGACGTGCCCGGCAGCCTCGCGATGGCCGTGCGCCAGCCGTGCGGCGTCGTGCTCGGCATGGCGCCATGGAACGCACCGGTGATTCTTGCCACGCGTGCGCTCGCCATGCCGCTCGCGTGTGGCAATACGGTGGTCCTGAAAGCATCCGAAGGGTGTCCCGGCGTGCATGCGCTGATCGGCGAAGTGCTCAACGAGGCGGGTCTGGGCGAGGGCGTCGTCAACGTGCTCACGCATGCGCCGGATGATGCGCCGGCCATTGTCGAGCGCCTGATCGCCAACCCCGCCGTCAAGCGCGTGAACTTCACGGGCTCGACGCGCGTGGGCCGCGTCGTCGCGGAGCATTGCGCGCGGCGTCTGTTGCCCGCACTGCTCGAACTGGGCGGCAAGGCGCCGGTGCTCGTGCTCGACGATGCCGATCTCGACGCCGCAGTGGAAGGCATCGCCTTCGGTGCGTTCTTCAATCAAGGGCAAATCTGCATGTCGACCGAGCGCGTGATTGTCGACCGCAAGATTGCCGATGCGTTCGTCGACAAGCTCGTTGCGAAGGCACGCACGCTGAAGGCCGGCGACCCCACGCACCCGGGCTCGGTACTGGGTACTTTGGAGAGCGAAGCATCGGCGCGGCGCATACGCGCGCTTGTGGAAGACGCGCGCGAGAAGGGCGCGAAACTGCCGCTGGGCTGCGAAGTGAACGGCGCGGTCATGCAGCCCGTGATCGTCGAAAACGTCACGCGCGAGATGAAGCTCTACGCCGACGAATCGTTCGGCCCGGTAGTGACGGTGCAGCGCGTGGACGGCGACGAAGAAGCGGTGAAAGTTGCCAACGACAGCGAGTACGGTCTTTCGGCGGCGGTATTCAGCCGCGATATCGCGCGCGCGATGAACGTGGCGAAGCGCATCGAATCGGGCATCTGCCATATCAACGGGCCGACGGTGCACGACGAAGCGCAAATGCCGTTCGGCGGCGTGAAGGCGAGCGGCTATGGCCGCTTCGGCAGCAAGGCTTCGATCGCCGAATTCACGGACCTGCGCTGGATCACCGTGCAGACCGGCCCGCGCCACTATCCGATCTGAACGCGCCCATCACGACATGAACCACCGGGCCGTCTGCGCCGATCCACCGCGCAGCCCGGCACCGGTCAAGCAAAGGAGACAGGCTTTGGATTCGGAGCCGACCCAAACGCATGCTCGCGCCGTCGTGCAACCGGACTTCGCCGGTTACCGCGCCGTCGCGATCGGCTCGGCCGCGCCGCAGATCGAACGGCGCGGCGACTGCTGGTATTTGCGCTCGAGCGAGGCGCTCGACGACTTCCCCGAGCGCGTGACCGACCGGCTCGTGAGCGGCGCGCGCGCGCATCCGGAGCGCTGGCTCGTGGCGCGCCGCGGCGCCGCCGGGCAATGGCAGGGCATCAGCTACGCGCAGATGCTCGAACGCGCCCGTGCGATCGGGCAGGCCTTGATCGAACGCGGCTTGTCGGCCGAACGTCCGATCGCGCTGCTCTCAGGCAACGATCTCGAACATCTGCAGATGGCGTTCGGCGCACTATGGGCCGGCGTGCCCTATGCGCCCATATCTCCCGCGTATTCGCTCGTCTCCAGCGATTACAACAAGCTGCGGCACACGCTCGGCCTGCTCAATCCGGGCCTCGTATTCGCGGCAGACGGCCCCGCTTTTGCCGCGGCGCTCGACGCCGCGGTGCCCGCCGATATCGAGCGCGTGGTCGTGACGCCGGCTGGCGGCGGCCGCCGCGAGACGCCGTTTTCGACGTTGCTCGAGACGCAGGCGGGCAGCTTCGAAGACGCGCAGGCGCGCGTGAGCGGCGACACGATCGCGAAGTTCCTCTTCACCTCCGGATCGACGCGCCTGCCGAAGGCCGTGCCCACCACGCATCGCATGCTGTGCAGCAACCAGCAGATGCTGCTGCAAACTTTCCCGCAGTTCGGCATCGAGCCGCCGGTGCTGGTGGACTGGCTGCCGTGGAATCACACCTTCGGCGGCAGCCACAACGTGGGTATCGCGCTCTACAACGGCGGCACGCTCTATATCGACGACGGCAAACCCGTGGCCGGCCGCTTCGAAGAGACGCTGCGCAATTTGCGCGAAATCGCGCCCACGCTCTACTTCAACGTTCCGAAGGGTTGGGAAGAACTGACCGCCGCGCTCGAAACCGACGCGCAGTTGCGCGAGACGTTTTTCTCGCGCGTGAAGATGTATTTCTTCGCGGGCGCGGGGCTCTCGCAGGCGGCGTGGGACCGGCTAGAACGCGTGACGCAGGCCCATTGCGGCGAGCGCATCCGCATCATGGCGGGCCTCGGCATGACCGAGACCGCGCCGTCGTGCCTCTTCACGACCGGCCCGGTGATGGGCGCGGGCTATATCGGCCTGCCCGCGCCGGGCTGCGAGACGCGTCTCGTGCCCGTGGACGGCAAGCTCGAAGCGCGCTTTCGCGGCCCGAACGTGATGGGCGGCTACTGGCGCGTGAACGAGGCGGACCGTCATGACGTGTTCGACGAAGAGGGCTACTACCGCACCGGCGACGCCGTGCGCTTCGTCGATACCGGGCGGCCCGAACTGGGCCTGCTGTTCGACGGCCGCATTGCCGAAGATTTCAAGCTCAGCTCCGGCACGTTCGTGAGCGTGGGGCCCATGCGCGCGCGCATCGTTTCGGGCGGTGCGCCGTACGTGCAGGACGCGGTGATCGCGGGCATGGATCGCGACGACGTCGGCGTGCTGATCTTCCCGCGCCTCGACGAATGCCGCCGGCTCGCGGGGCTCGTCGCGAGCGCTGCCGCGCGCGACGTTCTGGACGCGAGCGCCGTGCGCGACTTCTTTGCCGACCTGTTGGAGCGGCTGAACCGCGAGGCGACGGGCAGCGCGACCCTCATCACGCGACTGCACGTGATGGACTCGCCGCCGTCGCTCGATCTCGGCGAGATCACGGACAAAGGGTCGATCAATCAGCGTGTCGTGCTGAGCCAGCGCGCGGTGCTCGTGGATGCGTTATACGCCGCGCGGGGCACCGAAACGCGCGTGATCTTCGCCCGTCATCGGCAGCACGTTTGAGGAACGGTCACGATGAGTCTCGACTACCAGGTTCCGCTGCGCGACATGCGCTTCGTGATCGACGAATGGATCGAAGCACCCGCATGGTGGCGCAGCGTTCCCGCATGGGAGGACCTCGACAGCGCGACGGCACAGCAGGTGCTCGAAGAAGCCGCTCGTTTCGTGATGGAACACATCGCGCCGCTGAACTCGGCGGGCGACCTCGAGGGTTGCCGCTTCGAGGGCGGCGAGGTCTCGATGCCCTCGGGCTTTCGCGAGGCGTACGCGGATTTCGTCGCGGCAGGCTGGCCCACGCTCGCGCTCGACGCCGACGCCAGCGGCCAGGGCTTGCCGCAACTGCTCGAAGTCGCGCTGCAGGAAATGCTCGCGGCGGCCAACCACGCATGGCTCATGTCGCCCGGCCTTACGCACGGCGCGACGGCGTGTCTGATGGCGCACGGCAGTGATGCACTGAAGCGCGACTGGCTGCCGAAGATCGCGAGCGGCGAGTGGCTTGCCACCATGTGCCTGACCGAGCCGCAGGCGGGCAGCGATCTCGCGTTGCTGCGCGCGCGAGCGACGCCCGACTCGGCGCACGGCGCCTGGCGCATCGACGGCAGCAAGATCTTCATCACGGGCGGCGAGCACGATCTGACCGAAAACATCGTGCACCTCGTGCTCGCGCGTCTGCCCGATGCGCCGGCGGGCACGAAGGGCCTCTCGCTCTTCGTGGTGCCGAAATGGACCTTCGGCGAGACCGGCGAGCGCGTGCGCAACGGCGTGCATTGCGAAGGCATCGAGAAGAAGATGGGCCTCAAGGCCAGCCCGACGTGCTCGATGCGTTTCGAACACGCGCTGGGCTGGCTGGTGGGCGAGCCGCATCGCGGCCTCGCTTCGATGTTCGTCATGATGAACGCGGCGCGCCTGCAGGTGGCGATGCAGGGCGTGGGCCATGCGCAGCTTGCCTGGCAGCGCGCGCATGCCTACGCGCACGAACGCGCGCAGATGCGCGCCGTGAGCGCGCCTGCGCATTACGAGGGCGAGCCGGCACAGGCCGCGCCGATTGCGTTTCATCCGGCCATGCGGCGCGTCCTGCTCGATTTGCGCGCGACGGTGGAGGGCGAGCGCGCCATCGGCTACTGGATCGGTTACTGGCTCGATGTGGCCGCGCGCCATCCCGATGCGCATGAACGCCAGGCGGCGGGGCAACTTGCCTCGCTGCTCACGCCTGTCGCCAAGGCGTTCTTCACCGCCAATGGATTTGCGGCGGCATCGAGCGCGGTGCAGGTGTTCGGCGGCTACGGCTATATCCACGAATACGGCGTGGAGCAGACCGTGCGCGACAGCCGCGTCGCCATGCTTTACGAAGGCACGAACGAAATCCAGGCAATCGATCTGCTCGTGCGCAAGGTGCTCGGCGACGGCGGCGAGACGTTGCGCGCGTTGCTCGCGCATGTCACGGCGGAGGCCGCACGCTGTATCGCTTCCCAGGATCACGCACTTCACAGCGCGGGCGCACGGCTCGTTGCGCTGGTGGCGGACGTGCGGCGCATTACGGATGAAATCGCGCAGAGCAGCGCGGACGATCGCGAGTTGCCCTACCGCGTGGCCGACGACTATCTCGCGCTCATCGGCTGGCTGCTGCTCGCGTTCGCCTGGGCGCGCACGCTGCGCATCGCGATGGATGCCTCTGCCGACGATCCGTTCTATGCCGGAAAGCGCATCACGGCGCATTACTTTTTCGCTTACCCGCTTGCGGCCTTCGATTACCGGCTGCGGCTCATCGAAGCGGGTTGCCGCGCTCCGCTGCCGTACACCTGAAAATATTTCAGCACGTAGATTAGAGTAACTAAGTAGTACCGGCGCGGTGAGAGGCCGCGATATTCCATTACAAAACGAGGAGGCAACGTGTCGTCATCGACTACGCAGGGGAGCGCGCGCACGGCGGCGGGAACCGCATGGGTGTTGGGTTTATGTCTGATCGTGGCGGTGCTGGAGGGCGTCGATCTCCAGTCGACGGGTGTGGCCGCGCCGCGCATGGCGCGCGAGTTCGGTCTTTCGGTGAGCCAGATGGGGCTCGCGTTCAGCGCGGGCATGCTCGGTCTCCTGCCCGGCGCGATGATCGGCGGACGCCTCGCCGACCGCATCGGGCGCAAGCGCGTGCTGCTGCTCTCGATGGTGGCGTTCGGCGTGTTCTCGATCTTCACCGCCCAGGTGTGGAGCTTCCCCACCCTGCTGGTGGCGCGCGTCTTGACCGGTATCGGCCTCGGCGGCGCCATGCCGAACCTGATCGCGCTCTCGGCCGAAGCCGTGGCGCCGCGGCTGCGCAATACGGCGGTCAGCATCATGTATTGCGGCATGCCGCTTGGCGGCGCGCTTGCGGCGCTGATTGGCGTGCTCAGTGCGGGCGACACCGAATGGCGGCATATCTTCTACGCGGGCGGCGTCGGACCGCTCGTGGTCGCGCCGCTGATCCTCGCTTGCCTGCCCGAATCCGCGGCCTATGAAGCGGCCTCAAGCCGCGCGCGGTCCACGCAGGGCGGCCCGCCGCCCACGTGGCGCGTGCTGTTCGGCGAGGGCCGCGCCGCGGTGACCGCGCAGATCTGGATCAGCTTTTTCTGCACGCTCATCGTGCTGTACTTCCTGCTCAACTGGCTGCCTTCGCTGATCGTGAGCCGCGGCCTCACGCGCAGCCAGGCCGGCGTCACGCAGATTTTCTTCAACGTCGGCAGCGTGATCGGCGTGCTTGCCATCGGCATGCTGATGGACCGCGTAAAGCCAGGGCGTGTCGTCGCGGCTGTCTATGGCGGCATCGCGATCTCGCTGTTCATGCTCGCGGGCGCGAGCAACCTGTTCTGGATCTCGGTTTCGGTGCTGCTCGCGGGTATGGGCGTGGTCGGAGCACAGTCGATGCTCTACGCGCTTTCCGCGACAAGCTACGCCACCGTCATGCGCGGCACCGGCGTGGGCGCGGCAGTCGCGGTGGGACGCGTGGGGTCGATCGTCGGTCCGCTCGCGGCAGGGCAGTTGCTGGCAGGCGGCGCGAGCGCCACGACGGTGATAGGCGCGAGCGTTCCAGTCACGTTGGTGGCGGCGCTCGCCGCGCTGCTCGCGGTGAGGCGAGCGCGCGAGTCCTGATATGCGGTGGCGGCGCGCCGTATTAGAGGTCGAGCACGAGCATGGGCGTGCGCGAGCGCGAGCAGCACGGCAGCAGTTGGTCGTTCGCGGCGCGCTCCTCGTCGGTCAGGTAGAGATCGCGGTGGTCCGGCTCGCCGGATAGCACGCGCGTGACGCAGGTGCCGCATACGCCTTGCTCGCATGAGACCGGCACCTCGACGCCGCCCGCGCGCAGCGCTTCGACGATCGTCGTACCAGCCGGGACGTCGAACACGCGCTGGCAGCTCGCGAGCGTGATCTGGAAGGCGCAGTTGGCGTCGGCGTTTGCGCTCGCGGGTTGTTGGGCAGCGCCGAAGTACTCGCGGTGCACGTTCTGAGCGGGCCACCCTGCGTTGGCCGCTGCGCCGAGCACGGCGTCGATGAAGCCCGCCGGGCCGCATACGTAGGCATGCTTACCGTCGTGCGGAGCGCGAAGCACGCGCGCGAGGTCGATGCGTGAATCGGTTCCTTCGCTGTCGAAATAGAAGTGTGTGTGTTCCGCAAAACCCGCTTCGGCAAGACGCTCGCGAAAGGCGGCGCGCTGTGGGTCGCGGGTACAGTAGTGCAGTTCGAACGCGCGGCCTTCCTCGCGCAACTGCTCGGCCATCGCGATGAGCGGCGTGATGCCGATACCGCCCGCGAGCAGGATGGTATGCGTGGCTTGGTCGTCTAGCGGGAAATGATTCTTCGGATGACTGATTTCCAGCCTTGTGCCTGCATCGAGCGCGTGCATCGCGACGGAGCCGCCGCGCGAAGCCGCATCGCGCAACACGCCGATGCGGTAGGCGCCGTTATCGGAGGGACGGTTGCAAAGCGAGTACTGGCGCACGAATCCATCCACATGGACGTCGATGTGCGCGCCCGCCGCGAACGCCGGGAGCGGCGCGCCGTCGACGCTCGCCAGTTCAAAAACGCAGATGTCGGTGGCAACGGGGATCTTGCGCAGAAGGGTGACTTTCATGATGCGTTGGGGCAATAGAAGGGGAGCGGCCGCGCGTACCCGCGCGACCGTGGCTTTGGTCGAATCAGACCGCCGCGGCGGTGGCCGTTGCGTTGCGCTCGGCGGCGATAAGCCGGTCGAGCACGCGGCGCGACTGCACGCCGCCGGCATCGATGTTGAGGCTCAGAATGCGGCGTTCGGGCCATGTGAGCAGATTGCGCTGCTGCGATTCGAGCATCTCGAGGTCCTCCGAGAAGATCTTGCCCTGTCCCGCGCGAATCGATTCGGTCAGCGCGTGGTCGTGCACGGCGAAGCTGCGCGCCATGCCCCAGAAATACCAGATCGACGTTTCGGTTTCCGGCGTAATGAAGTCGACGACGATGCTCGACGCCTTGTCGCGCGCATCGGCGTCGTATCCTCCCTTGCCCGCGTGCGCCACGCCCACTTCGATCATCACGTGGCTGGGCGGCGAGAAATGGCAGATCTGCCAGCGGTCGCAGGGCACGTTGTCGGCGAGGCCGTTGCCGCGCAGCGCCGCGGCCCAGAACGGCGGCGGCATGATGTTGTGCATGAAGCGGCTGGTGCTGACCACGTCGCCGTTGACCGTGGTCTTGGGCGGTGCTTCCTCGATCTCGGGCTGACCGATGCTCGAGGCGTGCACGTAGGTCTCGTGCGTGAGGTCCATGAGGTTGTCGACCATCAGGCGATAGTCGCACTGGATGTGATACAGGCCGCCGCCGTATGCCCACGCGGGGTTGTCGGCCCATTCGAGGTGATGGATCTTCGCCGGATCGGCTTGTGCCGCGTCGCCTGGCCACACCCAGACGAAGCCATAGCGCTCGACCGCGGGATAGCTGCGCACGGACGGAATACCGCCCACGCGCTGGCACGGCATGCTCACGCATTTCCCGCTCGCGGCCACGGTGAGGCCGTGATAGCCGCACACCAGATGCCCCTCGCGCACGCTGCCGAGCGAGAGCGGCGCACCGCGATGCGGGCAGAAGTTTTCGAGCGCGGCGACGCTGCCTTCGGCCGTGCGCCAGAACACCATGCGCTCGCCGCAGATTTGCCGCCCAAGCGGCTTGCCGTTGATTTCATCGGGGGTGCACGCGACATACCATGCGTTTTTCAGGAACATGTGTCTCCTCCAGGGCGCCTCGTTGCGCCTTCGTTCAGGGTGAGGGACGGCACGCATGCCGCCGTTCAATTCAAGCCGCTTAACAAGCCTGCATACCGCGCACTAGCGCGGATTGCGGCGAATGAGATTGCCGCCAATCAGCCTCGTCATGGCGCGCTGGTTGTCGAGCACGCGCTTGAGGTTCTGATGGGCGATATGCGAGTGCTCGCGCATCAGCGCTTCGGCGCGCGCGCCTTCGCGGCTTTCGATCGCTTCGAGCACCGCGCGATGCTGGGCCTGCGCAACGATCAGCGTTTCGCGCGCACGCGGGTCGAGCGACTGCACGACCACGAATGCGCTGGCCGATGCAAACGGCAAGGTGGCGACTTTTTCGATCTGCCGCGCAACCACTTCGCTATCGGAAGCCACGGCCAGCAGCCGGTGAAAGCGGCCATTCGCTTCGACATAGCGGGAAAAGGTCTCCTCGCTCAGTTCGCCCACGAGCAGTTCGTCGATCTCGTCAATGCAGTCGTGCAGGTCGCGGAACATCGAATGGGTGATGCCGCGCTCGGCGGCAAGGCGTGCAGCCAGCCCTTCGAGTGTGCCGCGCAATTCGATCGAGTCGCGTATTTCGTTTTCCGAAAACGAGCGTACGGCATAGCCGCCGCTCGGAATCGGTTCGAGCAGCCCTTCCTCCTGCAGGCGGATGAGCGCCGCGCGCACCGGCGTGCGCGAGACGCCAAGGCGCTCGACCACGGCCAGTTCGGAAATGCGATCGCCGGGTGCGAGTTCGCCGCCGAGTATCAGTTCTCGCAGCCCGAGTTGGGCTTTGACGGTCTGCGAAGCGGCGGAGCCGGCGCGCGTGCTGGTGGGGGTGTCGTCGATGCCGTTCATAAGCGAGGAAGTGGTGAGGAGCGAATGTAGATGCGGCCAGATGCAGCCTGCAGTCTGCGCCGCAATGTGTACAAATTGTATACAACTATTTGATCAATTCAATCTAACTGGCGTCAAATTCAGGGTAAACGTGGAAAAGTAAGCGGAAAGTAAAGAGAAATTGTGTACAGCGAGGGTCTTTTTTGATTGACATCAGTAGGTGAGGTTTCCTACGATCTCGCTCGGAGTTCGATAAACGAAACGACGTTCGTAATACGAACGAACAACAATCATGGAGACAAACGTGACGAGGCATGCCCAATCCCACCATCCGCACAAACCACACGATCTGAAAAACGAACGCAGAACGCTGATCCTGCTCGCCATCGGCTTCGGACTGGTCGGGCTCGATCGCTGGATGATCGCGCCGCTCTTTCCCCACATGATGAAAGACCTCAACCTGAGCTACCAGCAGCTCGGCCAGTTGATCGGCATTCTCAGCATTGCGTGGGGCGTGTTCTCGATCCTCATGGGCCGCCTGTCCGACCGCATCGGCCGGCGCAAGATCATGATCGCGGCGATGGTGATGTTCTCGCTGCTCTCGAGCTTCTCCGGATTCGCCACCGGCTTCGCGAGCCTGCTGCTCATCCGCGCGTTGATGGGCGTCGCAGAGGGCGCATTCACGCCCACGAGCGTGGCAACGGTCGGCGAGGCCTCGCATCCGTCGCGCCGCGGGCGCAATCAGGGGCTGCAGCTCAGCATGTTCGCGCTGATGGGCCTTGGCCTCGCGCCGATCATTGCGACGCAGTTGTTGCGCGTCGTGCCGTCGTGGCACTGGGTGTTCGCGGTTTCCGCCGTGCCGGGTCTCATCGTGGCGGTTCTGATCGCGACGATGTTGCGCGACGCGCCGCAAATCAAGCCGGCGCACGCAACGGTTGCGCACGCAACGGGCGGTCCACGCTGGAGCGCGCTCTTCGGCAGCCGCAATGTCGTGCTCGCCATGCTGGCCACGCTTTGCGCGATGGCTGGCATCTTCGTGATCGGCGCGATGGTGCCCAACTATCTCGTGGACTATCTGCACCTCGACACCTCGCAGATGGGCTTTGTCGTGTCGGCGATCGGTTTCGGCGGCTTTCTCGGCGAGTTCGGTCTTGCCAGTCTCTCCGACGTCGCGGGGCGGCGGTTGACTTCGGTCGTCTCGTTCGCGGGCGCGGCGATTTCGCTCTATGTGTTCGCCCGCATCGGCGCGAACCCGTGGATGCTCTTTGCGGTGCTGTTCGTCGTTTCGTTCTTCGCGCTTGGCATGCTGGGCGTTCTCACCGGGCCGATCGCGACTGAAGCGGCGCCGGCGGGTCTCGTCGCCTCGGCCATTGGCATTACTTCGGGCGCCGGCGAGATTTTTGGCGGCGGCATTGCGCCGGCTATTGCCGGGTATGTCGCGCAGCACGACGGCATTCAGTTCACGCTGCAGTTCGCGCTCGGCGGGCTGATCTGCGGCATCTTCGTTTCGATGTTCCTGATCGAAACCGCACCGCGCGCGCTGGCGCGCCGTCCGGTCCCAGTCGCATTGCAATCCGACTGATGTTGCGGTAGCGGCGCCCCGGCGCCGTTACTGTTTCCCGAAGTTCGAAGATTATTCCAATTACTAAGGCATCCGTAATAAATGGATGCCGACAAAGAGATCAAGGTAAAGGAGACGTCAATGAAGAGCCTCGCACTGTGGTGCACGGCGGTATCGGTGATGGCTTGCGCGCAGGCACATGCGGAAGGCGCCCCCGCGGGCGACAGCGTGTTGCTCTACGGCATGGTGGACGCGGGCGTGTCGTGGGTCAGCAACCAGGGCGGCCACTCGGTGTTGAAGTTCGACGACGGCATTTTCACGCCGAACCTGCTCGGAATACGCGGCCGCGAAGATCTGGGCGGCGGCTTGCATGCGGTGTTCGATCTCGTCGATCAATTTTCGATGGGGACCGGTTCGATCATCTCGGGTCAAGGGATCTTCGGGCGCAACGCGTACGTTGGCCTCGACAGCGACCAGTACGGCAGGCTGACGATGGGCAACCAGTACGACTTTATGACCGATTCGCTGTTTTTCGGGCACGACGACGCAGCGATGGAAGTCGGGGGCCTCTACAATTTCCGCGCGGGCCCGTTTGCGAAGATCGCGATTCCGGGCAATCCGCCCTTTGCGCCGCAGTTCGACTGGGACCGCATGGCCGGCGCCACGGTCGAGAACTCGGTCAAGTATCAATCGCCGAAGTTTGCCGGATTCAGCTTCGGCGGCCTGTACGGCTTTGGTGGCATTCCGGGCGCATTCGGACGCGGCAACACGGTCAGCGCCGGCGCGAATTACGCCAACGGCGCGTTCGGCATGGCGGCGGCCTACACGGAAGCCAAATATGTAGAGGCCGGCGAACCCGATGTCGGCATTCGCAACTGGGGCGTGGGCGCGCACTACGATTTCGGCAAGGTCATGGCGACGCTGCTGGTGACGACCGTGCGCAACACCTTCAACGGCGGCGCCATTGCCCAGGCCGAAGCCGGTGCGAACTGGCTGCTCGCGCCAGACTGGGCGATTGCCGCCGACTACATGTACATGAAGGGCAATGCGTATCTCGACAACAATCACGCGCACCAGATCACGGCCATCGTCGATCACTTCCTGTCCAAGCGGACGGTCGTGTATGCGGAGACCGTGTATCAGCGTACGAACGCCGGGGCTCAGGCACTGATTAGCGGCGTGCTCGACCCCAATGGTACGTCGAGTGGTCCTAACCAGTTCATCGCTCGCGTGGGCGTGCAGACGCGGTTCTGAACCCGGGCGCGTGCAAGCGCCGAGCCTGACTTGAAAGACCAGTTTCCGGCAATGCCTCACGGGGCGCTTTCCCGGCGCCCTCAACCTGCTATCCAGCGACAGGCATAAGCATCGATTCGATGCCCAATATGTCCCCGGAAAAATATCGTTTTATTTTTCCGGTGCTGAAATGACATAATCACTGCCCCGCCCGCGCGGCGCGCGGCAGGCCGCGTCACATTCCATTCATAACCCTTTTGACGACCCCGCTAATCGCAGGGCCGCACGCAATTCTTTATTTGATGTTAATTTAAACGTCATTCCCGATTGGCCATTTAAACGGCGATTTTCCCCATTTTTTGGTGCGAAATTGCCGAACAATGGCTTTTATTATTCGCCACACACAAAACAGTCATAGAAACATGAATGACCGTTCTCTCAATCTCGCGCCCGCGCCGCTCGAAGAGACGACACTGCGCCAGTGGTTGTCTGTCTTTGCCGTGGCGATCAGCGCATTCGCGTTCGTAACGTCTGAATTCCTGCCGGTCGGTTTGCTCACCGAGATCGCCCGCGACCTCGGCGTGACGCCGGGCACGGCCGGCCTCATGGTGACCACCCCGGGCGTGATGGCGGCGATCTTCGCGCCGGGCCTGATGATGTTTGCCGGCCGCATGGACCGGCGGCAGGTATTTCTCCTGCTCACGGCCATGCTGCTCGCGTCGAATATCGTCTCCGCACTTGCGACGAATTTCGCGCTCATGCTGGTTGGCCGCGCGATGCTCGGCGCCGCGCTCGGCGGCTTCTGGACCCTCGCAACCGCAGCCGCGGGCCGCCTCGTGCATACGAGCGACGCCGCGCGCGCAACGGCCATTATCCTGACCGGCGTGACCTTCGCGACGGTGATCGGCGTGCCGCTCGGCACCTTTATCGCCGGTTTCGCGTCGTGGCGCATGTCGTTTTTCGTGACGGGCGGCCTCGTCGCGCTCGCGCTCGTTGCGCAGGCGTTGCTGGTGCCAACGCTGCCTTCCGCCGCCGCATTGCGTCTCGCCGATTTCGCCACGCTGCTGCGCCGCCCGCATGTGCGCCTGAGCATGCTGATGGTGGCGCTCGTGTTCGGCGCGCATTTCTCGACCTACACGTTCATTGCCCCGCTGCTTCAGCAGGACTTCTCGATGAGCGCGATCACGCTGCTGCTGCTCGCATTCGGCGTGATCGGCTTTTTCTCGAACGCGCTGACTTCGGCGGTCGTCGCCACGCGCCTGAAGTTCGCCGTGGCGACGATGACGGCGCTGCTGTTGTGCGCGCTCTCGGCGATGATTCTGCTCGACCACGTGCGAATTGGCGAGATCGCGGCGATGCTGATGTGGGGCGTGGCGTTCGGCGCGATTCCGCTGTGCTTCTCCGTGTGGATTCAGCGCGGTACGGCCGATCTCGCCGAAGCGGGCTCGGCGATGTTCGTGAGCGTGATCCAGGTGGCGATTGCGCTTGGCTCGTTGGTGGGCGGCACGATCGTGGACCGTGCGGGCATACGTGCCGATCTGGTGCTCGGCTGCGCGCTCGCGGTGTTCGGACTCGTGACATTGCAGCGGCTGGCGGCAATGGAGCGGCCGGCGCGCGTCGCGGCGCTCGAATGCGAATGCAGCCCGTCGCTCGATTGAAACGATTGATACGAAAGCGACGCAAGGCGGCGAGCCATCGACCTCGCCGCCCCGTGATGCACGAAACGCGCACGCGTGTTCTGGGTCTGCGCAAAGGGACCTGATGTCATTGCACCACGTTAGCGCATCGCACCGCGCCAACGTTTGCGAACGGGCATGATCGTTCGCCCCCAAGGCTCGCCGAATTACGCGTGCCACGCTCACGCGTAACCCCCTCAAGTGACGCCCGGTTTCGGCCGATATGCAAAGTGGTTCCCCTGCGTTCCGCAGGGTCCGCCATTCCCGAACTGAAAGCGAGCGTTACGTGCACGGAATCAAGTTTGCCTGGCTGCTGTCTGGTCTGATCGGCATGCTCTTGCTCCTGGGTTGCGATCAGCAGAACGGCGCCCTGAGCAGCAAGGCCGCGCCGGTACGGACCACCATCACCGCGCTGATCTGGGCGCCGGACTGGCCGGAGGAGATGCTCCAGATCGCCGCCGAGTTCGACAAGCTCGATCCCGACGTGCACGTGAACGTGCAGTTCATGGTCGGCAACTCGGTCGAGGGGAACATCAAGCCGCGCGTGGCGGCGGGCACGCTGCCGGACCTCGTCAGCATCAATCCGAACGCCTATGCCGCCGAGCTGGCCGACCAGGGCGTGCTCGCCGATGTCCGCCAGAGCGCCGCATGGAAGAACATGCTCGATCCGCTCAAGGCCGACTGGACCAGTCGCGACGGCAGGGGCTTCGGCGTTTCGGGCGGCGTGGCGACGACGATGATCTATTACAACCGCGCCATGTTCGCCAAGGCCGGCATCGACACGCTGCCGACGAATTTCGATGAGTTTCTGGCGGTGTGCGCCAGGCTCAAGCAGGCGGGCATGATTCCGGTGATGTGGAGCGGCGGCTTTCCGAACATGCTCGGCAACGGGCCATTCGCTTCGGGCTTTGCCAACAATGTAGTCGCGCGCGAGCCTTACTGGAAAGAAAAAATGGCGGACGGCACGCTGAACCTCGATACGCCAGAGGTGGCCGAGATCTTCGCCAGGATCGCGTTGATACCCGAGCGCGGTTACGCGCAGCCGTCGTTCATGACGACGGGCTACGACGAGGGCATTCGCCTTTTCAAGGAAGGCAAGGTGGCGATGGCGTTCCAGGGCAGCTGGGCCGCCGGGCTCATGCTGCATGGAAACGATTTCTCGGTGGGCGTGTTCGTGCCGCCGTGGAACGCGCGCGGCGAACGCGTCGTGCCGGTGCTCGGCAGCGAAACGGGCTTCGCCGTTTGCGAAACGCCCAACAAGGCCGCGGCCATGCGTTTTCTGGAATTCATCGCCGGCAAGGGATTCCCGATTCTTCAGAGGAAGCGCCACAACATTTCGCCTCTTCAGCAAGGCATGGGCACCGTGGTGAGCGACGTGGAGATCGTCGACTACGCGAACGCGGTCAGCCGTTATCCGGTCACGGCAAGCCCCTATTATTCTTCGCTTCCTTCCAACACGATTGAGCTGGTGCATAAATTGATGCAGGATGTGCTGCTCAGGAAAATTACACCCAGGCAGGCTGCGCAGCGCCTGGACATCTCGGTCAAGACTGAAGCGAAGATGCACTACAAATGAATGCAATCTCCGCGCTGCTGCGACGCGCTTTCGACTACCTCTGCCAGGATTTGCTTCGACGCGTCGAGATTCGCTATCGACTGATTGCCGCTTTCATTCTGTTGGCGCTGTTGCCCATTATCATTTCGGGCTGCATTTCCTATGTGAAGTCGGTTGCGGCGATCAAGGAAAATGCGGAGATATTTTCGAAAGAGGTAGTGAGGCAGGTTTCGAGAAATGTCGAACTGCGCATGCATCAGATCGAAACGGAAAGTAATCTTCTCGTACTTTCGGACCGGGTCCAGGCCGCGCTGTCGAGAGCGGCGAGCGGCAGCGCCAGGGAGCAGAGCGAGGCGCGCGAGGACATGACGCGTTTGCTGCTCGAGCATTATGGATCGGTCGATTTCATCAACCAGAAATATTTGCTCGACCAGAAAGACCGGATTCTGGATACGCAGGCATTTGCGCAGTTGACTTCGGGCGTGACGGCGCTCGTCGGCATTGCCGAAGAGTCGCATGAACGCACCTACTGGGGCAGCTACGACGACGGCGTCGGCCAGCAGAACCTGGGGATGGTGCGCGCCATCTACAACAAGAGCGACAACGCGAAGATCGGCAGTCTGGTTCTGGTCGTTCGCCCGGAATACTTCTCGGCGATTTTCAACGACGTCGCGACGGGCAGCGGAACGGAGATTTACGTATTCGATGCGAGCGACAACAAGATCATCGTAGTCCCGAATCATGCGTCGTCGCCCAACCCGGGCGCGGCGCCCGAGCCCGGCCTGATCGAGGATATCGCGCGCCACCGCGTATCGGGCGAGTCGAGCCGGTTCGTCAATTTCGCAGCCAGGCGCGGCGGCCATTATCTTGCCGCCTACGCGCGCATTCCCGGCACGAGCTGGTTCGTGGTCAGCACGATCGCTGAACAGAATCTCACCGCGGAGGCACAGGCCGTACGCAACCAGATCGTGGTGGTCGGCATCTCCGGGTTTCTGCTTTCGATTTTTCTTGCCTACTTTATTTCGTACAGCATTTCGGCGCCGCTCCAGGATCTGGTGCGCCGGATGCACGACACCGGCGAGGATGCCGGCGCCGTCGAGGACGATGGCAAGGACGGGGAAGGCGCGCTTGGCGGACCAGACGAACTGGCGCGGCTGGCGCAGCGTTTTGAGCGTATGCGCACGGCGATCAGGCAGAAGATTCTCAAGATCAACGAAATCAATGCGTCGCTCGAACAGACTGTCGTCGACCGAACGGCGGAACTCGTCGCCCGCGAACGGGAGTCGCGCACGCTGATCGAGAATTCGCCCGACACGATCACGCGATATGACCGCGAGCTGCGCCGCACCTTCGCCAATCCGGCCTTTTGCACATCGGCGGGATGCGATCTCGCCACCGTCCTCGGCAAGCGGCCTTCGGAGCTTCCTGGCGGGGCCAATGCGCTGGTCTACGAAAGGAAGATCGGCGAAGTCATCGCGACGGGAAAAAGCGCGCAGTTCGAATTGCGGTGGGCGGGAAAGGACGGGCAGGAACAATGCACTCACATTCGCATCACGCCTGAGATCGATCGCTCCGGCCATGTCACTTCGGTGCTGGCAGTCGGTCGCGACCTCTCCGACCGGATGGCGTTCGAGGCGACCATCTGGAAGCAGGCCAATTTCGATGCGCTGACGGGTCTGCCGAACCGGCAGCTCTTTCACGATCGTCTCACTGAGGAGGCCACGCTCGCGCGCCGTTCGCAAAGGCGCGTGGCCCTGATGTTGATCGACCTCGATCGCTTCAAGGAGGTCAACGACTCGCTGGGGCACGACCGCGGCGACGTGCTGCTGATCGAGGCTGGGCGCCGCATCAGCGCGTGCGTGCGCAATCTGGATACCGTCGCGCGGCTGGGCGGCGACGAGTTCACGGTGATCTTGCCCGATCTCGAAGACATGGAAACGGTCGAGCAGACCGTGCGCAATATCAATCGCAGACTGACTGAACCGTTCAAACTCGGCGCGGACGAGGTCTACATTTCGGCGAGTATCGGCGTCACCGTTTTCCCCGACGACACGGTTGAACTCGACGCGTTGTTCAAGAACGCCGACCAGGCCATGTACGCGGCCAAGAATGCCGGACGGAACCGCTTCAGTTACTTCACGCCCGACATGCAGCTGGAGGCGGAAACGCGCTTGCGCCTGACCAGCGACCTGCGTTCGGCGCTGCCGCGCAATCAGCTTCGGCTGCTTTATCAGCCGGTCGTGGACCTCGCAACGGGCCGGGTCTGCAAAGCGGAGGCCCTGTTACGCTGGCTGCATCCCGAGCGCGGCATGATCAGTCCGCTGGAATTCATTCCGCTGGCCGAAGACACGGGCCTGATCATTCCCATCGGCGACTGGGTGTTCAGGCAAGCCGTGCAACAAGCGCGCGTATGGCGTGAGCAATACGATCCGTCGTTCCAGATCAGTGTGAACATGTCGCCGGTGCAGGTCCGCCAGGACAGCACGGTTGGCGTGCGGTGGCACGACTATCTCGATCGCGAGGGTGTGCCGGGGCAAAGCGTGGTGGTGGAAATCACCGAGGGGCTGCTGCTGCAGGCCGAATCGAATATCGACGAGAGGCTGCTCGATTTCCGTCTTGCGGGCATTGGCATTTCGATCGACGACTTCGGCACCGGCTATTCCTCGCTGGCCTATCTCAAACGCTTCGACATCGATTACCTGAAAATCGATCGCTCGTTTGTCCAGAACCTGAGCGTGGACGAAAACAATCAGGTGCTCTGCGAGGCGATGGTGGTGCTTGCGCACAAGCTGGGAATCCAGGTCATCGCCGAAGGCGTGGAAACCGTCGAGCAACGGGATTTTCTCAAGTCGATGGGCTGTGATTTCGCGCAGGGCTATTTGTACTCCAGGCCGATCGAGCCCGAGCAGTTCGAACAGGTGGTCTGGCCGTTGATCGCAGAAGGCGCGGCGGGCGAGCAGGAGCGAAGCGATCGCTAACGTATCGATGCGGCGGCATCGCATCGACTCACTGCGCAACGACCCGAAATAATCAGCCAGCATATAAATCGACGCGTTCGGGCGTTCTGTGCGAAGACGTACGGAACACGAAAGCTTGTTCCCTCAGTCTACGGTCTGCATTGACCGTGTGCCTGTATTCGCCGATCGGGCTGCGCGAGGGACCGCAATGAACGTGCTGGACGATGAACGGCCGCTCGATGAAATCGTGCGGATAGACGTGCAGAGTGCGCAGGCGCTCGCCCAGTCGATGGACAACGACGGAGTGGGCGTGCTCGATGACATCGTGCCAGCCGCAATGCTCACGAAGCTGCGCAGCGGGGTAGCCGAGCTGGTCGGGCAGCAGGGCGCCCGATACTTTGGCTTTAGCGGGGCGCAATGGATAACGGGCACCTGTCTCGCCCCGCTTTTCGAAGACTCGGGGCTGCATGCGTTATTGCGCCAGCTGTATGTGCGCAAGATGGGGACGCCGCCGCCGAGCGACCGGATTCTGCCGGTGATGCGCGTGCTATCGGGAAAACAGGGCATCCGTCACTCGAACAATTTCCACTACGACTCGTACGCCATATCGATCCTGCTGCCGATTCTGATTCCCAATGACCCGGGCGAACTGGCCGGCAATCTCGTGACGTTTCCGAATCTACGCAATGCGCGGCGCTTTGCGATCGTCAATATCGTCGAGAAGGCAATCGTGGAAAAGCTGCTCGCGAGGATCTGGCGCTCACCGCGTGTGCAGAAATGGCTTTCTGCGAAAGTCGTGACGTTGCAGCCGGGTAATCTTTACTTCATTTGGGGCTTGCGCTCGCTGCATGCGAATCAGGCCTGCGCGCTTTCCAGCGTTCGATGCACGGTGCTGTTCCATTTCGGCGACCCGCACGAAAGCAGTGTCTTCAAAGGGATCAGCCAGCGGCTGCACAACATGAAGCTGCGGCGCATGGCGCGCGATTGATGCGTTGTACATCCCTCGCGCGCCGCCGCCGCTTTTACTGCGCGAGCCAACCTCCGTCCACCTTGAGCTCGGCGCCGCGCATCTCGTTCGCCGCCTCCGAGCACAGGAACGCCGCCACGCCGCCGATTTGCTCGACCGTCGCAAAGCTTGCCGACGGTTGCTTTTCGCCGAGCAGTTTCAGCGTGGCGTCTTCAACGGAAATGGCCTCGCGATGGGCCAGGTCGTCGATTTGCTTCTGCACGAGCGGCGTGAGCACCCAGCCCGGACAGATCGCATTGACGGTCACGCCGCTGCGCGCGGTTTCCAGTGCGGCGACCTTGGTGAGCCCGATCACGCCATGCTTGGCCGCAACATAGGCCGACTTGCCGACCGAGCCCACGAGCCCGTGTACCGAAGCGATATTGATCACGCGTCCCCAACCTGCTGCGCGCATGATGGGAAGCGCCGCGCGGGTCGCATGAAACGTCGCGCTCAGATTGATCGCGATGATCTGATTCCAACGCTCCACTGGAAAGTTCTCGATCGTTTCGACGTACTGAATGCCGGCGTTGTTGACGAGAATATCGAGCCCGCCGAACGTGCTTGCCGCGAAAGCCATGAGGGCTTCGATCTCGGCAGGACGGCTCATGTCCGCATTGTGATGCACGGCGCGCACGCCGGCCGCTTCGATTTGCGCGAGCGCGGCCGCCGGATCGCCGAAACCGTTCAGGACGATGTTGGCGCCTGCGCGAGCCAGCGCCGTCGCGATGCCGAGGCCGATGCCGCTGGTCGAACCGGTCACGACGGCGGTTTTTCCGGCGAGGGAGAGCGTGTTGGGGAGATGCATGGGTGGGCCTGATGTAGTTGCCGGTTAGACGATACCGGTCAGATAGAACACGGCGATGACGAAGAAGACCGCGAGCGTTTTGATGATGGTCACCGCGAAAATGTCGCGATACGACTCGCGGTGCGTGAGGCCCGTGACCGCGAGCAGCGTGATGACCGCGCCATTGTGCGGCAGCGTATCCATGCCGCCGCTCGCCATCGCCACCACGCGGTGCAGCACTTCCATCGGAATGTGCATGGTCTGCGCTGTCTTGATGAAGGTGTCCGACATGGCGGCGAGCGCGATGCTCATGCCGCCCGACGCGGAACCCGTGATACCCGCGAGCGCCGAAACCGAAACGGCCGCATTCACGAGCGGATTCGGAATGGCCTTGAGCGCATTGCCGACCACGAGGAAGCCGGGCAGCGCCGAGATCACGCCGCCGAAGCCGTACTCGGATGCCGTATTGAGCGTGGCGAGCAGCGCGCCGCTCACCGCGATTTTCGTGCCGGTCGCAAAGCGTTCCTTCACACGGCCGAATGCCGTCACGATGACGAGCAGAATGCCGAGCAGCAGTGCGCCCTGCACGGCCCAGATGGCGACGACGCTCTTCACGGCCACCGTCACGGGCGCATGCATGCCGGGCAGCACGTCGGGCGCGACGGTGAAGCTTTCGCCGTACCACTGCGGAATCCACTTCGTCAGCAGGAAGTTGGAGACGCCAACGAGCACGAGCGGCGCGATGGCCAGCGCCGGATGCGGCAGGTTGCCGGTCTCGACGCGCTCCGGTTCGTTCACGAGCGACGTGCCATAGCCTTCGCCCTTCGCCATGGCGCTGCGGCGGCGCCATTCGAGGTACGTGAGACCGACCACGATGATGAAGATCGAGCCGATCACGCCGAGCCAGGGCGCGGCCCACGCGGTGGTCTTGAAGAAGGTGGTGGGAATGATGTTCTGGATCTGCGGCGTACCAGGCAGCGAATCCATCGTGAACGTGAACGCGCCGAGCGCGATCGCACCCGGCATGAGGCGCTTGGGAATGTTGCTCTGCCGATAGAGCTCGGCGGCGAACGGATACACCGCGAACACCACGACAAATAGCGAGACGCCGCCGTAGGTGAGCAGCGCGCACACCGCGACGATCACGGCGTTGGCGCGCGAGCGGCCAATGTAGCGGATCGCCGCGGCCACGATCGCCTCGGAGAAGCCGGATAGTTCGATGACCTTACCGAACACCGCGCCGAGCAGGAAGACGGGGAAGTAGAGCTTGACGAAGCCGACCATCTTTTCCATGAAGATGCCGGAAAACACGGGGGCGACGGCGGAGGGGTCGATCAGCAGCACGGCGCCCAGTGCGGCGATGGGCGCAAAGAGAATGACGCTGTAGCCGCGGTAGGCCACGAACATCAGGAACGCCAAAGCGGCGATCACAATCACAAAGGACATCTTGTCTCCAGTAGGTTTATTCGTGCAGGTCTGTTTGTTGTTGGCGCGCGCCGAAGCCGGCGCGACCGCGCAATAGAGCACGATATGTGCCAGCGACCGGCGAGCCTTGCGCGAAGCGGCGCGCAAACGGGCGGCATGGAGCACGAGGGTGCGCCGCGATGGTTGCGGCGGCAGCAAGTCTCAAAATTGAGACGGTTGAGGCGAAGAAAGGCGCGCCGCCGCTTGCAACTCCGCGCGCGAAGCCGGGGAATTTCAGGGGACGTGGCGAAATCTCATTTCTGAGATAATGCGTCCCGAAAATGAGAATCCGCTGGCCGTGACGGACTACGTCAAGGCCACGCCCCGAGAAAAGCACCGAATGGAAATCGAAACGACCGCGCTGCTGGCCGACTACGACCACGTGCGCAAGCTGGCGATGCAATCGCTCTTTCAATCGCTCGACAAGTTCAGCGAAGGCACCGTGATCGTCGATCGCAACGCGCGCGTGGTCTGGATCAACCAGCACTACGCGGCGCGCTTCGGCTTTGACGACCCCACGGCCGTGATCGGTCTCGATTGCGAGGCCGTCATTCCGAACAGCATGATGCGCGACGTCGTGACGGGGGGCGAGCCCATTCTGCTCGACATTCTCGAGACCGATCGCGATCCGATCGTCGTCACGCGTTTGCCGATCAAGGACGACAACGGCGAAACGATCGGCGCCGTCGGCTTCGTGCTGTTCAACGAACTCAAGGGACTGTCGCCGCTCTTCAGCCAGTACGCGCGGCTGCGAGCCGAACTGATCAGCACGCGCCAGTCGCTCGCGCAGGTGCGCCGCGCGAAGTACAGCTTTTCGAGCCTGATCGGCACGAGCGCTGCAAGCCTAGAAGTGAAGCGCCAGGCGCGCCGGGCCGCGCGTCTCGCGTCGCCGTTGCTGTTGCTGGGCGAAACGGGCACGGGGAAGGAACTGCTTGCGCACGCCATACACGGCGCGTCCGGACGCGCGGACGGCCCGCTCGTGACGGTGAACGTCGCGGCGATTCCCGACACACTGCTGGAACTGGAGTTCTTCGGCGCGGAGGCGGGCGCGTACACGGGCGCGGAGCGCAAGGGGCGCATCGGCAAGTTCGAGCTGGCCCAGGGCGGCACGCTCTTTCTCGACGAGATCGGCGACATGCCGCTCGCGCTGCAGGGCAAATTGCTGCGCGTTTTGCAGGAACAGGAGTTCGAGCCGCTCGGCTCGAATCGCATCGTGCGCACCGATGTGCGCATCATTGCGGCGACCTCGGCGGATCTGCCCGCGCTCGTGGCGCAGGGCCGGTTTCGCGCGGACCTCTACTATCGGCTCAACGTGCTGATGATTCGCGTGCCGCCGCTGCGCGAACGCCTGGCGGACATCGAGGCGATGGCGTATTCGATTCTCGACAAGCTCGCGGTGCAGAGCGGTGCGGGGCATCTCGAACTCGACAACGATGCGCTTGCCGTGCTGTGTGCGTATGGCTGGCCGGGCAACGTGCGCGAGTTGCGTAATATGCTCGAGCGCGCGGTGCTGCTATCGGATAGCGAGCGCATCGATGCGCGCTCGCTCGCGCGCTTCATTGGCGATGGGCGCGGGCGGCGCCTGGACGAAGAGCGGGGCGATCAGCACGATACGCAGGACGACACCGGCGTGCAGCAGCATCAGCAGTACGACGAAGCGATGCGCGATTACGAACGCCGCTTCCTGACCGAAGCGTTACGCGCGGCGGGCGGTCAAGTGACGAACGCCGCCGCACAGATCGGCATGGCGCGCGCGACGCTGTACCGGCGCATCGTTGCCCTCGGTATCGACGTTTGATGCCGTGAGTCCGTGCAGTCACCCGCCTGCAATGAGCTTTTTACGCGCGGCCTTCACGCGTGCCACATGCGCTTCATCCCAGTCGTAAAAGCCCGCGCCGCTGCGCACACCCACGCGGCCCGCTTGTACTTGCGCGCGCAACAAATCGATCACGTCTTCGTCCTTCGCGAGTTCGGGCATGAGATCGAGGAAATGTCGACGAAGGTGTCGAGGCCGCCCATGTCCGCGCTCTCAAACGGGCCGACGATGCCCCACCGCCGGCCGAGCGACGCCTTCATCACGCGGTCCACCACCTCGGGGCTCGCCGCGCCCGAACGCACGATATTGAGCGCCTCGCGCAGCACCGCGAATTGCAGCCGGTTGCCGACGAAGCCGGGGATCGCCTTGGCGAGCACCACGGGCTCCATGCCGATCGCGCGCATGAGCGTCTCGGTTCGCGCGGTGACGTCGGGCTTGGTGGCGCGCCCCGGCACGACTTCGACGAGCGGGATCATGTGCGGCGGATTCCAGAAATGCGCGATCACGAAGCGCTCGGGTGCGGCCAGCGGCCCGGCTAGCAGATCCGGCTCGAAGCCGCTCGTGTTGCTCGCGAGAATCGCGTCGGGGGCCAGCAGCGCGCCAAGTTGCGCATAGAGCCGGTGCTTGAGATCGAGCACTTCCGGCACGGCCTCGAAGACGAACTGGGCTTCGGCCATGGCTTCAAGCCTCGCGCTCGTTTCGACACGCGCAAGCGCGGCCGCGCCCGTTGCCGCGTCGATGCGGCCCGCGTCGATCAGTTCGTCGAGCACGGCCTGGGCCTTCACGGACACACTCTCGAGCCGGGCGGGATCGACGTCATGGACGATCGTGCGCAGCCCGTGCAGCGCACATTGCGTCGCGATGCCAACGCCCATCAATCCCGTGCCGATCACGCCCGCCACCGTCACCGTTCTGTTCATGCTTCTTGATCTCCTTGCTGTTCCTGATTGGGGTTCGACAGCATAGCGCTTCGCATGGCACGGCGTCGCCCGCTTCGGCCGGCCGTCAAGAATCGGGGACATATTGTTCTGCGTATCCGGTTATACCCTGGGTCTATTTCACCCGCGTGAGGACTCTGGTATAACTGCGCTCCCAAGCTGATTACGTTTTAGCACGGCAAAAAACCGCAGGCGCGGGTAACCGTGGAAAGGGAGTGCAATGGCGCGCGTAGTGGTGGTGGGCAGCATCAACATGGACATGGTCGTCACGACCGACACGTTTCCCCGGCTCGGCGAGACGCTGTTCGGCACGCATTTTTCGACCCATCCGGGCGGCAAGGGCGCGAACCAGGCGGTCGCGGCGGCGCGTCTTGGCGCCGAGGTGACGATGATCGGCTGCGTCGGCGCCGATGCGTTCGGCGGCGAAATGAAAGCGACCCTCGCGCGCGAAGGCGTCGATATCGCGCATGTGAGCACGGGCCGCGAAGCGACCGGCATCGCGTCGATCACGCTCTCGGGCGGCGATAACGCGATCATCGTCGTGCCTGGCGCGAACCACGAGCTTTCGCCCGAAGACATCGACCGTGCAAGCGCCGCGATCGCCCAGGCCGACGTCGTGCTCGCCCAACTCGAAGTGCCCTGCGCAACGGTGCTGCACGCCGCGCGGCGAGCCCGCGAACACGGCAAGCCATTCTTTCTCAATCCCGCGCCCGCAGTCGATCTGAGCGGCGAACTGCTCGAACTGACCACGCTGCTCACGCCCAACGAGCACGAACTCGCCACCGCGCTGCAAACGCCGGAAGGCGCGTGGGCCGAGGTCATCGCGCGCTCGCCCATGCGCATCGCCATGACCCACGGTAAAGACGGCGCGTACTACGCCGACGCCGATGGCGCGCTCGTGCATCAGCCGGGGTTCACCGTCGAAGCCGTCGATACGACTGGCGCCGGCGACACCTTCAACGGCGCGCTCGCGGCGTTCTGGCATCTCGGCATTGGCGAGGCCGTGCGGCGCGCGAACGCGGCGGGCGCGCTTTCGGTGACGCGCGCCGGTGCGCAGGGCGGCATGCCCTCGCTCGCCGAGCTCGAAGCCTTCCTGAACACGCAAGCCTGAGATTCGCAGTGAAAAAACACGGACATCTGAATCGCGACATCGCACGCGTGCTGGCCCGCATGGGCCACACGGACAGCCTCGTGATCGCCGACTGCGGGCTGCCAGTTCCCGACGGCGTGGAATGCATCGACCTCGCGCTCGCGGCCGGCGTGCCGGACTTCTTCGCCGTGCTCGACAGCGTGCTCGCCGACTTCAAGGCCGAGCGCGCGGTGTTCGCAAGCGAGGCGCAGACGCACAACGCGGCCGTGGTGGCGCGCAGCCGCGAGATGGCCGCCGCGCACATCGCCGTGGAAAACGTGCCGCACGAAGAATTCAAACGCCGCTGCCGCGAGGCGAAGGCGGTGATCCGCACCGGCGAATGCAGCCCCTACGCGAATGTGATTTTGCATTCGGGCGTGATTTTCTGAGAGGTCCAGGATGCAAGTGATGATGCAGGGGATCGGCAAGGCGTTCGGTCCGGTTCGGGTGCTCGAAGGCGTCGATTTCCGCATCGAGGCAGGCGAGATCCACGCGCTGATGGGCGAGAACGGCGCAGGCAAATCGACGCTCATGAAGATCCTGAGCGGCGTATATCAGGCCGATGCAGGCGAGATCCTCGTCGATGGGCGCGCGGTGCAGATCCGCAGCACCGTCGAGGCCGAACGCGCGGGCATCGCCATCATTCACCAGGAATTGAACCTCATCCCGCAGTTGACGGTGATGGAGAATCTCTTCCTTGGCCGCGAGCCGAACCGCTTCGGCATGGTCGATGTCGCGACGATGCGCAAAGAGGCGCGCAAGTGGCTCGACAAGGTCGGCGCGCAGCGCATCGATCCGCAGACCGAGGCGGGGCTGCTCTCCATCGGTCAGCAGCAACTCGTGGAAATCGCCAAGGCGCTGTCGCTGAACGCGCAAGTCCTTGTAATGGACGAGCCGACCGCCGCGCTCACGAACCGCGAGATCGAAACGCTCTTCGAGATCATGCAGTCGCTCAAGGCGAGCGGCGTGGCGATCGTCTACGTTTCGCACCGCATGGAAGAGATCTTTCGTGTGTGCGACAAAATCAGCGTACTGCGCGACGGCCATTTCGTCGGTGTGCGCGCGATTCGCGAGACCGGTTTCGACGAGGTCGTGCGCCTGATGGTGGGCCGCGAGATTGGCGAGCGTTTCCCGAAACGCAGCCATGCGCCCGGCGACGTGCGCATGAGCGTGGCCGGTTTCGCGGACGACGGCCATATCGAAGGCATTACGTTCGACGTGCGCGCGGGCGAGGTGCTCGGTATCGCCGGACTCATGGGCGCTGGCCGCAGCGAGATTCTGCGCACGCTGTTCGGCGCGAACCACAAGAGCGCGGGCACGGTCACGCTCGACGGCAAGCCGCTCGACGTGCGCGACGCGTCTGGCGCGATTGCGGCGGGCATTGGCTTCGTCACGGAAGACCGCAAGCGGCAGGGGCTCGTGCTCGGCATGTCGGTGCGCGAAAACGCGACGCTCGTGCATCTGGACCAGTACGCCACCCTCGGCTTCGTCAACGAGCGCGCGGAGCGCAGCGCCGTCGACGGTCTCATCAAGCAGTTGCGCGTGCGCACGCGCGACGCCGAACTGGACGTCAAGGCCCTCTCGGGCGGCAATCAGCAGAAGGTCGTGTTCGCGAAGTGGCTGGCGCAGCCGCCGAAGGTGCTGCTGCTCGACGAGCCCACGCGCGGCGTGGACGTGGGCGGCAAGGCCGAGATCTACACGATCATCAATCAGCTCGCGGAGCAGGGCGTCGCCATCGTGATGGTGTCGTCCGAACTGCCCGAAGTGCTGGCCATGAGCGACCGCATTCTCGTTATGCATCAAGGACGCCAGAACGGCATCTTCGAAGCGGCCACGGCCACCCAGGAACTGATCATGACGGCCGCAGCCGGCGGCCACGGCCCGGCGACTGCTGCGCAAACTCTGGCGGCCTGAGCGAAGGCGCCGACTCATTCACTGAAAACTAGCGAGACATGACATGTCGCAAGTGACTCTCACTCCCGGCAGCCGGGCGACGCTGCAAAAGCTCGGACCCTTCGTAGCACTGCTGATCATTTCTGTGGCGCTCTCGATCGTGAGCCGCGACTTCCTCACGGTCGACAATCTGCTCAACGTGATGCGGCAGGCGTCGATCAACGCGATGATCGCGTTCGGCATGACGCTCGTGATTCTGCTCGGCGGCATCGATCTCTCGGCGGGCTCGGTGCTGGCGCTTTCCTCGGTGATCATCGCGACGCTGCTGAGCGCAGGTACGCCTGCCATCGTCGCGACGTTCGCCGGCCTCGTGGCCGGCGGCCTGATGGGCTTCGCCAACGGTCTCGTCATCAGCAAGGGCAAGGTCGCGCCGTTCATCGCCACGCTCGGATCGATGACGGTGCTGCGCGGCCTCGCGCTCGTCGTGTCGAACGGCAGCCCGATCAGCAGCTTCAACAGCGACTTCTTCTCGCTGCTGGGCGGCGGCTATGTCGCGCGCCTCGTGCCGATTCCCGTCGTGCTCATGCTCGTGATGTTCGGCATGTTCTGGGTCCTGCTGCGCAAGACCGTGTTCGGCCGTCATATCTATGCAACGGGCGGCAACGCCGAATCGGCGAAGCTTTCGGGCGTGAAGGTCGATCGCATCCAACTGTGGGTGTACACGATCGCGGGCGTCATGTCGGCACTCGCGGGTGTGGTGCTGACCTCGCGCCTGAACTCCGCGCAGCCGACCGCGGGCACGGGCTACGAGCTTGACGCCATCGCGGCGGTCGTGCTGGGCGGCACGAGCCTCACGGGCGGCCGTGGCTGGATCTTCGGCACGCTCGTGGGCGCGCTCCTGATCGGCGTGCTCAACAACGGCCTGAATCTGCTCGACGTGTCGTCGTTCTATCAGCAGGTCATCAAGGGCATCGTGATCCTGCTCGCCGTGCTGATCGATCGCGGCAACAAGAAGTCGTCGTAAAACCCTGGCCGCGCCACGCTCGATTTGCGTGGCGCGGCAGTTTGGCATCAATAGTTATCCTGAGTTGTTTATCTCCACACACTCCACATATAACGAGGAGGAAGACTATGCATAAGCACAATTCGCCGTCGATCTCGAAACTCTTTGCGGCGCTCGCCGCCGGTTCGCTCGTGCTGGGCCTCGCGGCCTGCTCGAAGGAAGGTCCGGGCAGCGCGGCCGATGCTGGCGCGTCGGCTGCGGCGCCGGCTTCGGGCGGCGCGGTTACGGTCGGCCTGTCGATCTCGACGCTCAACAATCCGTTCTTCGTCTCGCTCAAGAAGGGCGCCGAAGACGAAGCGAAGAAGGACGGCGTGACGCTCATCACCGTCGACGCGCAGAACGATCCGGCCAAGCAGCAGGCGAGCGTGGAAGACCTGATCGAGAAGAAGGTCAACGTCATCCTCATCAACCCGACCGATTCTTCGGCGGTGGCCAACGTCGTGAAGGAAGCGACGAGCAAGGGCATCAAGGTGATTTCGCTCGACCGCAGCGTGAACGGCGCGGAAGTCAGCTCGCATATCGCTTCGGACAACAAGGCGGGCGGCAAGATGGCTGCCGATTTCCTCGCCGACAAGCTGGGCGGCAAGGGCAACGTCGTCGAGCTGCAAGGCATTCCGGGTTCGTCGGCGGCCAACGAACGCGGCGCCGGTTTCGACGACGAAATCGCGGCAAAGGGTGGCGTGAAGATCGTCACGAAGCAGCCGGCCGACTTCGATCGCGCCAAGGGCCTTTTGGTGATGGAAAACATCATCCAGAGCAACAAGGACATTCAGGGCGTGTTCGCGCAGAACGACGAAATGGCGCTGGGCGCCGTGAAGGCGCTGCAGGCTGCAGGCCTGAAGAACGTGGCCGTGGTCGGCTTCGACGCCACCGACGACGCGATCGCCGCGGTCAAGGCTGGCCAGATGGCCGCGACCGTGCAGCAGCAGCCCGAACTGATCGGCCAGTATGGCGTGCAGGCCGCGAAGAAGGTGGTCGACGGTCAGCCGGTCGACAAGTTCATTCCGGTGCCGCTGAACCTGTACAAGCAGTAAGCACGTTTTCAGGCGCGCGCGAGCGTAGTACCATCGGACGCGAAGATCTTCGCGTACGCGCGCGCTTGAGGGCTACCGCGCGCCCCGTGTCACACGGGGCGCTTCGTTTTTGGGGCTTGCCCTGGCTCACAGCCGCGTCGCGGGCTTTTCGCTCCCGCGTTCACCCGACCCCAACCTACTCCCAGCAGGAACGCCGCGTGACCCAGTTCGAGCGTCTGACTATCGACGACATTGCCCGCCTCGCGGAGGTTTCGCGCACCACGGCCAGCATGGTGCTCAACGGCAATGCCGAGCGTTACCGCATTTCGGCGGCGACGGTCGAGCGCGTGCTGCAGGTGGCGAGGGACCATCATTTCACGCCGTCGCAGTCGGCGCGCGCGCTGCGCTCGCGGCGCAGCAACACGATCGGCCTCGTGATTCCCGATCTGACCAACTCGGCGCACGCCGCGCTCGCCCAGGCCATGGAATGGCAATGCCGCGAGCGCTACCGTTATCAGCTCGTGATCGTGACGAGCGACGAAGATCCGGTGCGCGAGACTGAGGGTATTGCGCATCTGGTCGCTCAGCAGGTGGATGGCGTGGTGGTCGTGCCGTGTACGGCCGAAGCGCCGCGCTATGACAAGTGGGTCAAGCGTCTGCCGATCGTGTTCGCCGATCGCCGCGTGGCGACGAGCGCGATTCCCTATGTGATTACCGACGCCGCCGAAACGGTGGCGGCACTGGTGGGCGAGACGATCGAGCAAGGCGTGCGGGAAGTGGTGTTCTTCGGCGGCCAGCCAGAACTGTCACCTAGCCGCGACCGTCTTGCGGGCTATCGGCTCGCGCTCGAGCGGCATGGCATTGCGGAGCAGCCCGACTGGGTGTTTCAGCGCGACTACCAGCGAGAGTCGGGCTACGCGCTGATGAAGGCCTGGTTCGAAGCGCATGGGCGCTATCCCGGGGCGTTGTTCGCCGGTTCGATCACGCTGCTCGAAGGCTTGCTGGAGTTCGTGAACGAAGCGCACCGGCTCGCTCAGGCGCCGGGCCGCGTGATGACCTTCGACGATCATCAGCTGCTCGACTGCCTGCCGCTTCGCATCGACGCTATCGTGCAGGACAGCGGCCAACTCGCGGAACATAGCCTGCGCTGCGTATTTTCGCTGCTCGAGGGCGAAGGCGCGCCCGAGTCCATTCAGGTGCCCGCGCAGATCCATTATCGGCAGCGGCGCGGGCCGCTTGACTTGCGCTAACCCTGCACGCACGTAAACGATTTGGCGCTGTTCACGTCGCCTGCGCCGTTATAGCTGGGCCACGCCGGATACTGGCACAGCGGCCGCGTGCGGCCCGGCACGCCCGCGGTGTCGGTGACCACCTGGTGCACCGGCGGCGTGCCGTGCTCGACCCAGTTTTCCAGTGTCGTGAGCGAATCCCACGACGCGTTGAACTCAGTGCCGACCGCGTGCTGCAGCCCCGGAATCTCATAGAAGCGCACGAATGACGCCACGGCGCCAAAACCCATCGTCAGCTGCATGCGCTCGAAGTAGATCTCGGTTGCCCGCGTGCTGACGGTCTGGTCCACGGTGCCGTGCGCCATCAGCAGCTTGCCGCCGCGCCGCATGAAGCGCGCGAGGTTCGCGTCGGTCGCGTCGAGTCCCGAGAGCATGCTGATTCGCCCGGACCATTGACCGGCGAGCGCGGGATTGAACGTCAGCGAGTCGAAGTTCGGGTTGTTCATGACCGTGTAGCGGACGAACTCGTCGGCGATCTGCCCGTCGAACATCGCGGTGCCTTGCAGCGGATACGAGGGCTGTGTCGTGCCCAATGCGAGCGTCGTGACGATCGGCTCGAGTGGCGAACTACTGCCCACGCCGAGATCTGCGCCATACACGTTGTAGCCCGGATACTGCGTTTCGCCGCTTTCGAGCGGGTACGCAAACACGAGCGGCGTGTTCATGGTGTTGAGCGCCGCGATCTGCGGGTCTGAAAGACACGTATCGCCGTGCGCCACACCGCCTGCGCAGCGCAGGGGAGCGCCGTCGACACTGGCCGTTGCCGGGTTGAACGTCGCGTTGCACGCCTGCACGTTGCTGATCAGGCCGTCGACGACACCGTCGAGCCCGTCGCACGCCTGCATGACCGCCTTGAGCAGCAGCGCGCGCTGCGCGGTGTCGAGATACGCGCCTGGCGCCGCGAAGCCTTCGGTCACGCGCAACTGTTGCAGGCTCAGCGTCGTGAAGTCGTAGGCGGGATAGAACGCGATCACGCCGTCCCAGTCCTGCGGCCAGCGCTGCGCGACGGTCAGCGCCTCGCGCCCGCCAGTCGAGCCGCCCGCGAAATACGCCTTGAATGGATGCGCGCCGTAATGCGCCTTGATGACCACGAGCGCGGCGTCATGCGTTTTCTTCAGCGCCGCGCCCATGAAGTTGTCGTAGGCCTCGGCGTTGACGGAGAACGCGCCGTTCACCGCGCCGTTGGTCGCTTCATGCCCGGAATCGCTCGCGAACACCGCGTAACCGCGCGACAGCGGTCCCGGCAGATTGGCCGGCGCGCTCGGCACGTTGCCGGTCACGGCGGGAATCGAGCCGTCGAAACCGCCGCCGCCGAGCATCAGGATCTTGCCGTTCCATTGGTCCGGCAACGCGATGTTGAAGAGAATGTCCGGCGCGGACGGATCGACCGGATGGATCGCGCCCGCGACGAGACAGTACGAGCCGGTGGCGGTCGCACCGCTGCCGCTTGCCGCCATCTGTGTCGTGGACGTGACGACGGCGCCTGTGGTCGGCAGGTCGATCTTGCGGGCCGCAATGGTCAGCCCGGTCAATTGCGGGCAACTCGTTTTCGACGGCGGCGGCGTCCCGTGCGGTCCGCACGCCGCGTCGCGGCATGAGTCCGCCACCGGTTGCGCATACGTGCCGCCGCTCCAGATGGCGCACAGCACCAACACACAGAACGCACCGGCTCGCGAAGGCACAAGCCTGCAAGCGCGCCACAGCCCGCTGTTCGAGTTCATTGCGTTGTCTCCTTCCAGTGAGGCCTCGAGACGGCGCTGCAAGCCGCGGCATCGGCCCCTATGCCGCCACGCACTCATACCCCGTATTTCATTAGGCAATGGCGCGGCCACCGCATTCGCGCTCGCGCCCGGCGCTTGATGGGTGAATCCATAATAGTCGCTGGTACGTGCGGCACCCGCCAAATTGCGCACGATTCGTTTGCCCGCTGCTGGCGGATGATGACGTTTCGTGCTTTCGACTCGCTTTCTGGCTGCGCCGAGCCGGCGGGAGTATCGTTGCGCAGGTGACCCACGAGGGTAGGACAACCGATGACGCGTCTTGACAGCCCCATCGATGCGCAGCGCCTCGACGACGAATGGCTCGAAGCGGACGGCGCCGGCGGATTCGCGTCCGGCACAGTCGGCACCGCGCGTACGCGCCGCTATCACGCGCTGCTGCTCACGGCTACGCAGCCGCCCACGAGCCGCGTGGTGCTCGTGGGCGGCATCGAAGCCTGGCTCGAGGACGGGGAGCGCAAGACCGCGCTCACGATGCAGCGCTATGCGCCCGATCTGCTCTATCCCGATACCTCGGAGCGCATCGCTAGCTTCAACACGTCGCCGTGGCCCACGTGGCGCTACCGGCTGGACGGCGGCGCCGTGCTCACGGCAGAAGTGTTCGTGGCGAAGGCGAGCCGCGAGACCGTGCTGCGCTGGCGGCTCGAAGCATCGTCCGGGGCTGGCGGCGCCGTGCTGAAAGTCCGCCCGCTGATCTCGGGTCGCGACTATCACGGGCTGCACCACGAGAACCCCGCGTTCGACTTCCACGCCCAGATCGACGGCGAATACGTGCGCTGGCAACCGTACGGCGATCTGCCCGCCGTCGTCGCGCGCTCGAACGGCGCCTATACGCATGCGCCGGATTGGTACCGCAACTTCTGCTACACGCGCGAACGCGAACGCGGTCTCGACTGCATCGAGGATCTCGCGACGCCAGGCGTGTTCACGTTCGCTCTCGACAAGGGCGATGCCGTGATACTGTTGCGCGCGCAATCATCGTCTGGCGCGCTGGATACCTCGCTCGACAGCAATGAAAGCGCGGCGAGCCGCGCGCGACTGCTCGCCGGCTTCGAGGAAGTGCGCCGGGCGTCGCTCGGCTCGCGCCTGCAGCGTTCGGCCAACGCCTATGTCGTCGCGCGCGGCGACGGCCGCACGATCGTCGCGGGCTATCCGTGGTTCACCGACTGGGGCCGCGACACGTTCATCGCCATGCGTGGTTTGTTGCTCGCGAACGAGCGCTACGAGGAGGCGGGCGCGATCCTGCTCGAATGGGCGGCGACCGTCTCAGAGGGCATGCTGCCGAACCGCTTTGCCGATGCGGGTGGCGCGCCCGAGTACAACTCCGTCGACGCCTCGCTGTGGTTCATCGTGGCGGTGCACGACTACTTCGCGGCCGGGAACGTGCCCCACGAAGCGCGGCATGCGCTGCAAGGCGCCGTCGACGCCATCCTCGAAGGCTATGCGCGCGGCACGCGCTACCGGATCGCAGCCGATCCGCGTGATGGCCTGCTGCGAGCCGGCGTGCCGGGCGTGCAGCTCACCTGGATGGATGCGAAGGCGGGCGACTGGGTCGTCACGCCGCGCATCGGCAAGCCGGTCGAAATTCAGGCGCTGTGGATCAACGCGCTGCGCATCGCTGCGGCATGGGATACGCGTTGGCGCGAGCTCGAAGTGCGCGCCAGCGCCTCGTTTGCCGAGCGCTTTGTCGATCCGTCGACGGGCGCGCTGTTCGACGTGGTCGATGTCGATCACGTGGACGGCACGGCCGATCGCTCGATTCGGCCGAACCAGATCTTCGCGGCAGGCGGTCTGCCGTTCGCGCTGCTAGAAGGCGATGCGGCGCGCCCGGTCGTGGCGCAGGTCGAAGCCGATCTGCTCACGCCCATGGGGCTGCGCACGCTCGCGCCGTCGGACCGCGCGTATCGCGGGCAGTACCGTGGCGGCGTGCTGGAGCGCGACGGCGCCTATCATCAGGGCACCGTCTGGCCCTGGTTGCTCGGCCCCTTCGTGGATGCCTGGCTGTATGTGAACGGCGATACTGCGGCGCAGCGCGCGCGCGCTCGCGAGCGGTTTGTCGCGCCGCTGCTCGCGCATCTCGACCGCGCCGGGCTTGACCATGTTTCCGAGGTCGCCGATGGCGATGCGCCGCACCGTAGCGGCGGCGCACCGTTCCAGGCATGGTCGCTCGGCGAATTGCTGCGTGTTCTCAAACGGCTCGGCGACGCCGGCTAGCCCGCATCCGTAGCGCCGCGCGCACGCCCGGCGGGCATAACGCGCTAGCATGGGAGCTTCGCGGCGCTCGCGCCGCGCCCCAATTCAAGGAGATGCCCATGCTACAGCGCGCCGCCGGCCTCATCCACACGGTTGAAGGCCAACGCCTGTACTCGGCCGACTACGCTCGCTGGCAGCGCTGGGGACCGTACCTCAGCGAGCGCCAATGGGGCACGGTGCGCGAGGATTACAGCGAGCACGGCACCGCGTGGGATTACTTCCCGCACGACCACGCGCGCATGCGCGCCTATCGCTGGGGCGAGGACGGCCTGGCCGGTTTCGCCGACGAGCGGCTGGACTGGTGTTGTTCGCTCGCGCTGTGGAACGGCCTCGACCCGATTTTGAAGGAGCGTCTGTTCGGTCTTACGAATCAGGAAGGCAATCATGGCGAGGACGTGAAGGAGTTGTACTTCTACCTCGACAGCACGCCGACGCATTCGTATATGCGCATGCTCTACAAGTACCCGCAAGCGGCGTTTCCCTACCAGGACCTGGTCGACGAAAACGCGCGGCGCGGCGCCAGCTCGCCCGAATATGAAATTTTCGATACGGGCGCATTCGACGATCAATGTTACTTCGATGTGCAGATCGAATATGCAAAGCACACGCCGGAAGACATCGTCATGCGCGTGACAGTCGAGAACCGCGCCGGGCAGCACGCTTCGATCGACGTGTTGCCGCAGATCTGGGCGCGCAACACGTGGTCGTGGAAGGCCGCGGGCAGCAAGCCTTCGCTCACGCTCGTCTCGTCGGCCGGCGGCGAGCACGTCGTCGCACACTGTGGCACACACGAGCCGCTCGTCGTGACGGCGGCCGCGCAGGGAGGCGAGCGCGTCGAGTGGCTGTTTTGCGAGAATGACACCAACGTGAAGCGTCTCTTCGGCATGAATGGCGCCGGTCCATTCAAGGACGGTTTCGACGACTATGTCGTGCATGGCGAGAACGACGCGATCCGGCGCGACGCGGGCACGAAGGCGGCCGCGCGCGTGCATCTCGAGATCGCCGCGCACGGCCGCGCGGTTGTCACGTTCCGCTGGCGTCCGCTGTCCGCGCCGAAGGAGGAAGGGGCGCTCGACATCGACGGCCTGTTCGCGCAGCGCATTGCCGAAGCAGACGCGTTCTACGACGCGCTGCAGCGCGACATCGAGAGCGCCGACGCGAAGCTCGTGCAGCGCCAGGCGCTGGCGGGCATGTTGTGGTCGAAGCAGTACTACCAGTACGACGTGAACCGCTGGATGACAGGCGATCCGCTGCAGCCGACACCGCCCGCCGCGCGGCAGCGCGGGCGCAACGCTGACTGGCGGCATCTGTGCAACGCGGACATCCTCTCGATGCCGGACAAATGGGAGTACCCGTGGTACGCATCGTGGGACCTCGCGTTTCAGGCGGTCGCGTTCACGCTGGTCGATCCGATGTTTGCAAAGAAGCAGATGCTGCTGCTCGTGAAGGACCGCTATCAGCATCCGAACGGCCAGTTGCCTGCCTACGAATGGGCGTTCGGCGACGCGAATCCGCCCGTGCACGCGTGGGCGGCGTGGCGCGTGTATGAAATCGATCGCGCGATCACCGGCAAGGCGGACCGGGATTTTCTCGAACTCATCTTCCACAAGCTGCTGCTGAATTTTTCGTGGTGGGTGAACCGCAAGGATGCGGACGGCCACAACATTTTCCAGGGCGGCTTCCTGGGGCTCGACAACGTCGGCATCTTCGACCGCTCGTCGCCGCTGCCGACAGGCGGGCACCTCGACCAGGCGGACGGCACTGCGTGGATGGCGGCTTACGCGCTCGACCTGATGCGCATTGCGCTCGAACTCGCGTTCGCGAACCATGTGTTCGTCGATATCGGCGTGAAGTTCTTCGAGCACTTCCTGTATATCGCAGGTGCCGTGAGCTGCGACGACGGCTGCGAGACAGGCCTGTGGGACAGCGTGGACGAGTTCTTCTACGACAAGCTGAGGCTGCCGGACGGCAGCAGCGTGCCGCTGCGCATGCGTTCGATCGTCGGGCTGATTCCCTTCTTCGCCGTGCGCGTGCTGGAGGAGCGGGTGCACGGCGGCCTGCCGGGGCTGCGCGAGCGGCTGGTCTTTTTCCTCCAGCACCGGCCCGACCTCGCCAGCCTCGTGTCGCGCTGGAACGAGCCCGGCAAGGGCAATTCCTTGCTGCTCTCGCTATTGCGCGGGCACCGCATGAAGGCACTGCTTCGGCGGATGCTCGACGAAGCCGAATTTCTCTCCGACCACGGCGTGCGTGCGCTCTCTCGCGCCCATCTCGACGAGCCTTTCGTTTACCGGCACAACAGCTGCGACTTCTGCGTCAAATACCTGCCCGCCGAATCGGACTCGCGCGTATTCGGCGGCAATTCGAACTGGCGCGGCCCGGTGTGGATGCCGGTCAACTATCTGCTGATCGAGTCGCTGTACGAATTTCACCGCTACTATGGCGACGATTTTCGCGTCGAGTATCCGACCGGCTCGGGCGAGAAGCTTTCGCTCGCGCAGATTGCCGACGAGCTGGCGCGCCGCGTCACGACGCTCTTTCTGCTCGACCGCAACAACGAGCGCCCGGTGATGGGCACGTACCCGCTGCTGCAGGCCGATCCGCGCTGCCGCGATCTCGTGCTGTTTCACGAATACTTCCACGGCGACAACGGGCGCGGCGTCGGCGCATCGCACCAGACCGGCTGGACAGGACTCGTCGCCCTGATGCTGCAGCCGCGCATGATGAGCCCCTCGGGTAACGTGCCGGTGGCGGGCGAGGTCGAAGACGTGGAGGCGGTGAAGTGAGCGCGCATTCGCAGGTGTCTGCTGCGAACCGGCACTCGCCGTGTTCAAGCGTTGGTCAGGAGATAACACCTGCCACGCGTGACATTCGCAAACATCGCCGAAACGCCCGGCAGTACAGCGTTCGCTTGCGCTGGCACACTCGATGCGTTCACGTCGACCGACAGTTGGGCCCAGCCAACTGCAGCCGAGTCGAGGTGCAGCATGTCGAGCGTTCCGGATGGCAGGCCTGCGGGTCTATCTCATGTGTTGTTTCTGGTCGGGCTGATCGGCCGCGCGCCACGGGAGCTGTGGCCCTTTGTGCTCACCTGGGTCATCGCGGTCCTGACCGTTCCCTTTTGCTGGCTCGTCATCTCCGGCGCGCTCACGCAACACGTGCTGGTGCCGCCGGTGGAAACACCGAAAGCGCTGGCCGACACCGGCTATACCCCGGAATTCCTGGCAGAACGAATTCTTTCGGCGATGCGTGGCATCAGCAGCGACAGCGACGCGGTTCCGCACGATGTCTCGTTGGCGGATAACGACAGCCCGGATATCAAGCTGCCGGGTCAAGACATGTCTTATGCCTCGATCGTCGGCTTTCTGAAATCGACGCTGTTCAGGAACAGGCAGGACGTGGTCGTCCATATCGGCATTACGCACGTAAACGACAGCCCGGATGCGTATGTCGCGCATATCCAGATCGAAAACGGCCCGTTCAACGCCATGCACGACGACGTCGCGTTCACCGGCAAGGACTTCAACCAGTCGGTGCGAGACATCGCGATCGAGGTCATGCGGCTTGTCGAACCGAATACGCTCGCGAGCCATGTCTTCACGGCGGTGCAAAAGACACGGTGTTCGCCGGGCCAATGCGACTACAGCGACGTCGAAGCCATCTATGACGATGTCCTCGCCCGGCCAGGCTCACCGCAACGCCAATGGGCGCTCGCTGGAAAAGGCTGGCTGCTGCTGAGGCAAAACCACGCTGAGGAGGCGGAACAGCAGGCACGCGACGCACTTTTGCTGTATCCGCACTCGGCCGTCTTGCGGGCCAATCTCGGCATTGCGCTCGAACAGGAGCGGAGAATCGACGCGGCGATCAAGGAGCTTCGCGCGGGCGCTCACGAGCGGTGGAGTACCGCGGAGAACCAGCGCTTGCTCGGCGACGTCTTGTTGCACGCGCATCGGTATGCTGAAGCCCTAAGCGCGTTTCACCGCGCAGATGAAATGCATCACGACGACGTCAACATCCTGCATGACTGGGGAGAAGCGCTCGTCGACAACGGACAATACGAGGCGGCAATCGTCAAGCTGGCACGCGCGGTGGAGCTTCGTCCCGATCTCGCGCCCTCTTATGAACTGTGGGGGCAGGCGCTGGAAGACGAAGGCGATCTGTCTCATGCAGCGCAAGAATATGCCGAAGCGGACAAGCGCGACAGTGGCGCGCTGACGCCGCACGAGAAGCAACTCGCCCTGCTTGGTACGCCGCGCAGATTGCCGCCGGCATCGGCGAGCCTGCAGGCGCCGGATAGTCACGCATAGCGCTCGTTGCCCGCCATGTGCTTTTCGCTAGCTAGTTCAGTCATTGCGATCGCCCGCGAAACAAGCCCTTTTTCTTCGCTGGAATAAACGCTGCGTCCTCCTCGTTCTTTGTCCGTTAGTCCCTTGGACTGAACGAGGAGTGCGGTCATGAAGCCTCTACTCGCCGTATTCGGCGTCGTAGCATGTGGTGCGGTCATCGCGACGCTCGTGTCGTGTGGCGGCAGTTCCGGTTCCAGTTCGGGTTCCAGCAGTGCGAGCGTGCCGGTCACGTCGTCGTTCGCGGCGACGGCGCTCGTTTCCGATGGTGCGGTGGCGGCCGCGCACATCGACGGGAATCTGAAGAACCCGTGGGGTGTCGCCTTCAATCCGAATGGTTTTGCCTGGGTCGCGGACAACGGCACCAACGTCGCAACACTCTATGACGGCAATGGCGTGCCGCAATCGCTGATCGTCGCGATACCCAGCGGCAAGAACGGCACGGCATCGCCCACGGGCATCGTCTTCAACGGCACACAAAGCTTCACCGTCACGGAAAACGGCAAGTCCGGCGTCGCCGCGTTCATCTTCGCGGGCGAGGGCGGCACCATCACCGCGTGGGCGCCTGCGGTCGGGCCGACCAACGCCTTCGTCATGTACGACGACGGCACGGGCGGCGCCGTTTACAAGGGGCTCGCGCTCGCGACGATGAACAACGCGAACTTCCTCTACGCGACCGACTTCCATAACAACAAGATCGACGTTTTCAATACCTCATTCAACAAGGTTACGATGCCCGGCGGCTTCACGGACCCGGCGATGCCAGCCGGCTTCGCGCCGTTCGGCATTCAGGCGATCGGTTCGAATCTGTTCGTCACGTATGCGATGCAGGACGCGGCGAAGCACGACGATGTTGCAGGCGCGGGGCGCGGCATGGTCGACGTGTACGACACGGGCGGCAACCTGAAGCAGCGCTTCGCGACGGGCAGTCCGCTCGACGCGCCATGGGGCATTGCGCAAGCGCCCGCGAACTTCGGCTCGATGAGTGGCGCAATACTGATCGGCAATTTCGGTAATGGCGCGATCAACGCGTTCAATGCATCGAACGGCCAGTCGATGGGGCCGCTCAATGGGTCGAACGGCAACGCGCTCGTCGAGCCAGGTGTGTGGGGCATTGCGTTCGGCAACGACCTCAGCAACCAGCCTTCCAGTACACTGTTTTTCGCGGCGGGGCCGAATGGCGAGGCCGATGGCGTGTATGGACGAATCGATTTGAATGCGACGCCGAACCCGGGCACGACGACGGGCACCGGCACGGGCACGAGCACGGGGGCAGGGACGAGCATGGGCATGTAGCGCTCGGCCACGCGGCATCGTTGCCTGATTCGTCAACAGTGCGTCCCAAAAGGGGGCTTGCGCGTTTAAACTACGACTCATAGAATCCGAGTTATGCGTTGCGCAGGCGCGGTGCGGGTCTACCGATATCACGTATCCCTGCATTGGAGAGGCACAAATGTCGAAGCGTATTCTTGTTATTGGGGCCGGCTTCGCCGGTATGTGGAGCGCGCTGAGCGCGGCGCGGCTGCTCGATGAGCAGGGGCGCACGGACGTGGAGATCACGCTGGTCGCACCGGACCCGCATCTGCATGTCCGTCCGCGACTGTACGAAGAGGGTCCCGCGAACTTCCGGGCGCCGCTCACGGAGATCTTCAACGCGACTGGCGTCAAGTTCATTCAGGGCACGGTCGAGCGCATTCACGTGGAGCGTCGCGCAGTGGATCTGACCCGCGTGGATGGCCAGTCCTCTACGCTCGGCTATGACCGCCTCGTGCTGGCCACTGGCAGCCGGTTGTTCCGCCCGTCGATTCCGGGCCTCGCCGATCACACCTTCAGCGTGGACCAGACCGACGAAGCGGTCGAACTGGAAGCGCACATCCGCAGTCTGGCCGGCCAGCCGGACTCGCCCGCGCGCAATACCGTGGTGGTGGCGGGTGGCGGATTCACCGGCATCGAGACCGCTGCGGAAATGCCGGCACGCCTGCGCGCGGCGCTGGGCGAGCAAGCGAATGTGCAGGTGATCATCGTCGAGCGTAACGATGCGATCGGCCCCGACCTGGGCGCGGGCCCGCGTCCGGTTATCGAAGAGGCGCTGGGTTCGCTCGGCGTGACCTGGAAGCTCGGCTCGGGCGTGGCTTCAGTGGACGCCGGCGGCGTCACGACAACGGACGGCCAGCGTATCGAATCGCACACGGTGATCTGGACGGCCGGGCTGCGCGCGAGCACGCTGACCGCGCAGATTCCGGGCCGTCTCGACGCCATAGGGCGTCTTCACGTCGATCGCAGTCTCGCGGTGGAGGGTGTGCCCGGTGTCTACGTGACGGGCGACGTCGCCTGTGCAGCCACCGACGATGAAGGCAATCATACGATGATGTCGTGCCAGCACGCGATGAACCTCGGGCGCTCGGCAGGCCACAACGCGGCCGCCGATCTGCTAGGCCTCGCGCCGATTCCGTATAGCCAGCCGAAGTACGTGACCTGCCTGGACCTGGGCCCGTGGGGCGCGGTCTACACGGAAGGTTGGGATCGCGAAGTGAAGTTGCAGGGCGCCGAGGCGAAGAAGCTCAAGCACCAGATCAACTCCGAATGGATCTATCCGCCTCGCGCGGACCGCGAGCAAGCGCTCGCCTCCGCAGATCCGCTGCGCATCGTGGTTGCCTGATCCTTCAGGACAACGACGGGTGTGATTGCACGCGGAAGCCTCGTTGGAGGCTCCGCGTTTTTTCGCATGCTGGAAGGGCTTGCAGAGCGACGGTTGTTACCCGCGACGATTGGCGGCGCGCTCGGTGAACCAGTCGACCACGTGATGGCGATAGCTGGCAGGCGCCTTTGAATACGCGCGGGTGGCGAGATCGGCAAGCGAGTGTTGCTTGAGTTCTGCGCGCATGGCGCGCTCGGCGCCCTGCATCACGGCATGAATCGAGCAGGTGCCGCGTGTGGCCCATGCGGGGGGCTCGTCGTCGAAAACGGCGCATTGCCGGCGCACTTCGCGACAGTCGAAGAGCGCCTTTTCGCCGTCGATGGCGTCGACGACATCCAGCACCGATATATTGCGCGCGGGTTTCGCGAGCCTGAAGCCGCCGCGTATGCCTTCGGTCGACTCGACGATGCCGGCCTTGGCGAGACGCGTGAAGAGCTTGGCGGCGTAGTCGACGGGCACGCCCTGCATTTCCGCGAGGTCGCGCACGCTCGCCTCGCGCACGCCGGCGGACGTGCCGGCAAGATAAAGCAGGCAATGCAGCCCGTATTCGACGCCCGTGCTGATGTGCGACATGGTTATACGACGACTTTCTGTATCGGAGTTGTTAGGGTAGCGCAGCGCGGCGCCGAAGTCATCCGCTGCGTCGTCGTATACGCTCGGGCGGCCAGCGGGGCGGGGCAGGCCATCGAGAACGCGACGCGCGAATTCCTGTGCGAACATACGCGTAGAAGAGGCGCTTTTCCTCGGTTGACTCGGCCCGATGGAGGCAGCATGAACAGAAACGGTGCGAACGGAACGCTCGGTGCATTGGTGTTCGTGGCTATCGCGAACTGCGCTGCCAATGCGAACGCGCAAACCGGTGTGAGCGAGCCGGCCGGTGTGGCCGTGCAAAGAGTCTCGGCATCGACACCCGGAAGCCGGCCGGATACCTCGGTGGTGCGTGATGTTCGCCGTGCCATCAGGCGCGTTCCGGATCTCGACGATTCGAACATTCACATTCGGGTCAGCCATGGCGTCGTCACGCTCTCGGGCACAGTCCCGGAGACCTGGCAGATCTCGCGCGCAGGCAATGCGGCAAGGCCCGTGCTGGGCGTGAAGGCCGTGACGAACCGCTTGAAAGCACAGAAAGGAGACGCCGCGGCCAGCGAGTAGTGACTCGCCCGCGCGTCCACCCGAGGCAACGCCGCCAGAAGGCGACTCCCGATCTTTCCTTACCCCGGCGAACGCTCCCCAGGAGCAAGTTCAAACTTGCCTTGCACTGACGCAAAATACTGTATAAATTCACAGTATGTGTTTATGTCCAGTAGGAGCGTCGCATGGAATCGCTAATTCGCATCGTGAATGACGAAGACCGTCAGGCGTTTGAATGGCTGGTGGCAAATGTAGGGGCGGATCGCGTTGCCACTGCGACCCAGCGGCTGGCTGGCGGAGGGAAGCGGCCGTTCGTTTCCGCGCTGTGCCGATACCTCGGTGCGTGGCCGCCTGCTGCGCGTCGTGCCCGAAAGGTCGAGCCCCTTCATACGGCCGTTGGCGATCTGCATCTGGCGCGCATACGCGAGTTGCTTGCGCAACATAACGCGGTGAAAGTCGCCGCGCATTGAATGGCCAGCTCATCCTCGCTCGAGGGTGCAACAGCGCTGTACTCATAATCCGCTTGCGATGAACCTTCATCGCAGCGGTACCTTGTTTGACGTCTTGCGTCACCAGGCTGTGCGAAACCCGTGATTCGTCTCTTCTTGTCTGACTGGCTGGGATCCCGGCTGACAAGTCAGCTTTTCGCAAGCCTGTTCGACCTCTACCGCCGCCATACTTCGGGGTGAACCCGTCTGCGTAATGAATTGGGGAAACTCCTGACTCAACTAGCATTCATGAGGCGGATTTAACAAAGTTAGAATCAAGGCTCTAGATCGACACCGGCATTCGCTTCTGAATGAGCAACGCCACTCGCGTTGAGAAGCCATACATCAAACGCGGTCGATACAGACATAACGATTGATGAAATGCACGGGGGTTAAATTAGTATGTCTAATCAAAAATTCGCGGCGGCGGCAAGCGAATCGTCGGCCGCAAAGTTCACTACGTTGACTGGTCATCTATTCGATGGTTTTTGTGAGCTCTCACGCCTGAATCTTGCGACTTGCAGGTCGATATTCGCTGGGTCGCAACTGCACATCGAAGGCATGTTGTCCGCACAGACGCCCGAGCAATTTGTCCGCAGCCAGCTCGGGATATTGCCGTGGGTTGCTTTGCAGGCGGCCGGGTACACGCGCGCATGCATGGACATCGCGTCGGAGACTGCGGCGAAGCTGCGGTAGCTCGCATCGAGTTTGCGCGGCGAGTGCGCTCGCAGTCGCGAAGAAGCGTGATCAAACAGGATCAAGCGGGAGGGAAATAACATGTTGAGCCCCCACGAACTTGCCACGTTGATGCTGATAAAGAATGCGCCAGGGCGGATCGAGCCAGACCGGGAGGAACTCGGTGCGCTTCGCGATCTCCACCTGGTCATCGTCGATACGCCCGAATCCGGCTTCCCTACGCCCCGCGTGACGCCTCAGGGCGATGCGCTCCTGAGAGCGGTTGCCCGCGTGCGCTGATTGGCGGTCGAGGCCGCATAGTCTGTCACACAGACCGGCTATATTCAGAGTGCGTTGCTCACAATTGGGTTGCGATCCGCATGGATCCGAGGAGGCTGACGTGGACCAGTCCTGGCTGGGTATGGCTGCCGGCACGATCGTGCTCGTAATAGCCGCAGTTGGTGTCACCGCTCACTACCGGCGCGAACGGCGCAGGGCCGATTTGCTGCGCAATCTCGATCACCACGAGTGGTGTCGCTGGACGCGGGTTCGACGCTGATAACCCGGTGCTGCGCGCTGGCGGCGCGGGCGGATTTCGGTATGCGCTGCCCGTTTGCTTAGGATAATTGATCGATTGCCGGCTGGCGATCGCCATCGCACGTGCGATGCATCGGCGGACGACATGCTACGATCGACCGCATCTCACTTCAATTTGTGCGAGCCATGGCGACGTTGTACGACTTGCTGGGCGTAAGCGACGACGCGAGCGACGCGGACATCAAGCGGGCCTACCGCAGGGCCGCGATGAAAGCGCATCCCGACCGTAATATGGGACGCGAAGCCGCTGCTCATGCGCAGTTCCAGGAGATCAAGGAAGCTTACGCGATTCTTTCCGATCCGGCGCAGCGCAGCGTCTACGACGCGGTCTATGCCAAGGAGATGGGGCGTATGGTCCGTGAGCGGGAAGAAGAGGCGCGCTTGCAGGAGGCGGCGCGTCAGGAGGCGTATGCGCGGCACGTGAGCGTGGCCATGCGCTTCGCGGAGCAGGGCTACAACCGCGACGTCGTGTTCGGCGCACTGCTCGCCGGCGATTGCGAGTCCCAACTGGCCGGGCGCATTGCCGACGGCGCAGTCGCGCTGCACCTGTCGAGACAGGCGGACAACGCCACGCCGCGCAATGCCGCGGAGCCGGACGAGGGTGCGCCGCCGTCTTCATCGCACGGCGCAGGCGACGAGGAGTCGCAAAAGTCCGACGATCGCCGTCACGCCAACCTCTTTAGTGCGATCTGGCACGGTATGTTCGGGTTACATCCCTGAACGCGTCCCGTTGCCAAAATGCGCCGAACAGGCAGGAGCGGGGGTACGATAGTGATCGACATACTACTCAGCGTGGCCTCCCTATGACTTCGAACTCACATGCCGCCCGCGATGTCGACACAGAGGCATTGGCGACCTTGTCCGAGTACCTGGAGATTGCGCTCGACAAGGGGGGAAGCCTGATTCTCGTTCGAACGCCTGGCGGGAAAAACGAGGTCTATCTGGGTGATCCCGCGCTGCTGCAGGAAGACTGGGCGCACCTTGGCGCGATTCCGGAGCCGGTGGCCCGGGCGATACTGGAGGGCACGCGCTCAGGGCTCAACGAACTGACTATCCAGGCGCAAAGCTATCGTTTCGTACGGTTGTTCGCCCAGGTTGCCGATGGGGGGGCAATCGTCTTCGTCACGGCCTGAACGGTCTGCTGCGTGGGCTTGCTTTTGCCGCGGCAAAAGTCGTGCGATCACGTTGGAAGGGGGCGTGAGCGAAAGCCACTATGATTAGCGAATGGTGTCCACGCGCAGGAGACGATTCGTGGCAACGTACAAGGAATTGAAGGCGCAACTCGCGGAACTCGAGCGTCAGGCGGCCATCGCCCGTCAGCAGGAATTCGAGACGGTTCTCGCCGATATCCGCGCAAAGGTGGCCGAATTCGGGTACACGCAGCAGGACATCTTTGGTAGCCGTCGCGGCAGGTCGGGGCTTTCGCATAGCGCGGCGCCACCGAAATATCGCGATCCCGCAAGCGGCGCGACCTGGTCCGGCAGGGGACGCGCGCCGAACTGGATCAAGGACGCGAAGAATCGCGACCGGTTTTTGATAAGCGAATGAGTTGGTGGGTATCGGCCGCCGGCGACCGATGTATTCGTCAAAAAAGGTCGCGCAGCGGCAGGCGACGCAAATCGTCGGTGATCGGGACGCTCGCCAGGATCACCAGCAGCATCGACAAGGGAACGCCCGCGGCAAATCCAAAATGCCGGAAAGCCACGGCGCCTAGCGTCCCGCCAAGTAAAAACATTCCGAGCAGGGAGCCGAGTACGCGTACGCGCTGCATATCGGCCGCCACGTGATGCGACGCTGAAGACGGCACGCCCCAGTTCCAGTAGAGCGCTTTTCCAAGTTCGATTCCCAGATCTGTCACGATGCCGGTCACATGCGTCGTGCGGATTTCGGCCTGCGAGATTTTCGTGATCATGGCGTTCTGCACGCCCATGATGTAACAGAGCACAGCCACCGTCAGCGGCACGAAGAGAACGCGATGGATGCCGAGATTCGCGCCGAGCGCGGCGAAGCAAAGGAGCAGGGCGGCTTCGAGCAGGAGCGGCAGCGCGTAGACGCTGCGCGCGCAACGGCGGCGTCCCCAGCTGATCAGAATGGCGGACGTCGCGGCGCCACTCGCAAAGGCAAGGACGGAACTGATAGCGGACAACGCGATGCCGCTATCGCCAAGCGCGGTGCTGTCGGCGAGCGACGAGACGATGCCCGACATATGCGACGTGTATTGCCCAACGGCGAGGAACCCGCCGGCATTGATTGCGCCAGCGACCCAGGCCAGCGCACGGCCGAGCCGCAGGTTGGCCCGCTCGGTGCGTTCGACAGAGGTGAAGCTGCGCAGATAGTGAATGGGCACGACGGCGTTCCGGGCTACGAGCGTCGAAACGCACAGTGTACGACGCGGACTGATTCCACAGCCCAATGCCACGTGGCGCCGGGGGTGCGGTTGTTTGCCGCAGGGCTCGCCACGTTGTCGCGAATTCGTGTAATCCGCTTGCACATGTCTTTTTCGCGCAAGCCCCGGGTCTCGATCGAGCGTCAGCAAGGCCGGACGGGCGGCGATCCACGATGCGCAGCGCGGTGAGGTTGTTCAGTGCTTGCGCTTCGGGCATCGTCTGGACGATCAATCTGTAAAGATCGTTGAGATTGTCCTCGGTCTCCAGACTCTCGAACGGATCGCGATTCGCGCCGAACGCCTCGTCGATCTCCACCCAGTCCGGTACGGTCAAATAACGTTGCGCGCCGGGCAGGATGACGGACTCTTCCAGGTGCCGGTGATTGGCGTAGAAGTCGGCGTAACCATACACGCCCTCGCGCAACGCGGGCAGCATGTCGGCGCCGGCGAGTTCATACGGTGTGAGCGCCCGTTCGAGCGCGCGAACGCGCAGCTTGCCTTCCTCGTGCTGGCGCGCGAGTTCCCCGATGACCGCGTCGAATTCTGCGGTGCGCGCTCGAAGCCGCGCGAACAGGTATTGCTCCTCTTTCGGATGATGAACCTGCTCGGGGAATTCGTTGATGTAGTAGAGCATCGCCCGCATCAGCATCGCGCTGCTTAGGCCGAAGCCGGACGCCATGCCATCGACCACGCGCAGCATGCCGCTGACGATGCTCGTCAGGCGGCGGTGTTCGCTCAATATCACCTGGATCGCACTGCGTCGGGTGGCGAGTTCCATGTCGGGCTCCGTGAGAGGAGCGGCCGACCTGGGGTAAGGGAGCGGTGGGAGTGGGGGCGGCACTGCGTGGTCAGCCGCGGCTGATTCACTATGCGCCCGGCGTTTCAAGATGCATTGATTTTTGTCAATTCGTGCTCGCGGTGCGGGCCGCTCATCGGCGCTGCGACACAGGAATTCGGCACGGCGATGCGTCACCGTGCCGATACCGAAGCGATGTGTCGCGCGAGAGCATGAATGCGTTTATGGCGTGCTCGTCGGCGTCAGAATTGGCGGTTCATACCCGCCCGTATCCACGGCGAAGCCCGCTTTGGTTGCGCCGCCCGCGCCCTGCGGTCCATAGTTGTTGGCAGCCCGTGCAGGACCCGGGCCGCTGCTCGTGCCGCCCACGCCCGGCGGACCGTAGTCGTTTGCAACCGGCGCGGCAGCTGGCCTCGCGACCGCAACAGGGGCCGGGGCCGCCGCGGCCGGCGGTGCGTAGTTCGCAACCGGCGCGGTGGCTGCCCCGCTGGCTGTGCCTCGGACCGACGTGGTCACACTCGGTGGCGGGGCATTGGCGGTCCGGGCTGGCGTGGGTATCACCAACGCATTCGGACGATAATCCGAGTCGGGCGCGTGCGGTGGTGGGCTATATGCGTTTGTCACCGGTGCGCTTACGATCGGCGCCGGTGGAGGAGGCGGCACGATTTCGACCGTGGCCGTCCGTGCACTCATGCCTGGTGAGCCGCCGCGGCCCATAGGTCCACCGGGGCCGCCTGCACTCGCGCTACCAGAGGAGCTACCCGCACTCGAACTACCGCCTGCACCGGCGCTACTTCCACCGGCGCTGCCTGCACCGGCGCTGCCTGCACCGGAGCTGCCTGCACCGGAGCTGCCTGCACCGGAACTGCCTGCACCGGAACTGCCTGCGCCGGAACTGCCCGCGCCGGAACTGCCTGCACCGGAGCTGCCTGCGCCGGAACTGCCCGCGCCGGAACTGCCTGCACCGGAACTGCCGGCACCAGAGCCCGAGCTTGATCCCGAACTTGACCCAGAGCTCGACCCAGAGCTCGACCCAGAGCCTGATCCTGAACTTGACCCAGAGCCCGACCCAGAGCCATGGCCACCGCCCGCACCAGCACCAGCACCCGCGCCGCCGCCATTGCCTCCGCCGTTACCGCCGCCGTTGCCTCCGCCGTTACCGCCGCCGTTGCCTCCGCCATTACCGCCGCCGTTCCCCCCGCCATTACCACCGGCCGCACCATAAGCCGCACCCGACAGGGCCAAAGCGAGCACCCATACCACGGTCTGCTTCGTTGATCGGTTCATCGTTCCCCCCTAGTTCGTGCAAGCCGCTTCAAACGCCCGACTTGCCCGCGCAAAACCGCTCCGCGCGTTGGTTAAACACGCGCGCAAGCGATGTGCCGCAACGCGCTCCCCCGGTGCGTGTCGTCGGAATTGTTCAGAATAACTATCTTCATTGCGACTCCGCTTCTCATAAACGGAACGCAATGACGTATCGCTCCAGGATACGGCGATTAGAAAGCCACGTCTTCGCTCACTTGATTCGCATTGCGAATCAATACCATTCGTATGATTTGCAGGCTCGTTAAACGACGTAGCCTATAGGTGGATTGTCCGGGCTAGCAGCTGAGATGGGCCAGGTTGGCGAAGAAATGCTAGCGAATGGCGTTGGTTCGGGCAAACAGAGCGCTTTCAATAAACGCTTTTAATTAAGCGGGAAGTCGGCCACGTCCGTACCTGAACGGGGTCAGGCCCGGCAGCGTGTCCTAATGCGAAGCCACTGTGTTTTCTTCTTCGCTGCCGCGAAAGCGTTTTACGAATCGATTATGCGCCGCTTCAGGGGCGGCACATTGTTGACGACGCGCATTGCCGTGCGCATCGCACCGAGCGCGAAGCGTCCGACAATGGGCCGATGTATTGCGTCGCGCTCGTCGAACTGTTTGCGCGATTCAGCCACCGCGTGAAAGCCATAACGTCGCATCTGCGTTTCATAGCCGGCAATCGCATCCACTAGCGCCAGCTCGCCGCGCGCTACCCGCACGAGTTGCGAGCCGAGCAGTTGCGCATCGCGCAGCGCGGTATTCGCGCCGACGCCTCTGCCCGGCGTCATGAGATGAATCGCGTCGCCGAGCACGGTAACGTTCGAGGCCGGCCAGGGCTCGACGGGCACCGAAGTGCGCACGTCCAGGGCGAAAGTGGTCGAGAGGTCCGACGCGCGAATCAACGCGCGCAGATTGGGATGCCAGCCGTCGGTCATCTGCATGGCGAGCGCGAGCCGGGCCGGCGCTTCGAGCTTCATCGGGTCGGCGGGGACGTTGCGGCGCGCGCCCCACACGCCCCACATCAGGTAGTCGCGTGTGTTGTCGTAGAGCAGGCCCGGCCAGCGTTCGATCAACGCGGCGTCGTTGCCACCGACGCCGGACCTGGCGCCGCCCCGGTCCCAGTTGAACGCCATCACGTGGATGATCGCGCCGTAGCCCTTCGGCGCCGAGATCAGCGTAATGCCGTCGCGTACCTTTGGCGGCAGCAGCGCGCGGTTTTCTTCGGTCATTGGCACTTTGGCCGCGATGCTCACGATGCCGGTGTTCTCGAGCCTTGCGTGCGGCAGCAACTGCCTTCGCACCTTCGAGCGCGCGCCGTCCGCGCCGACAAGCACATCGGCGTTCGCGCTCGTGCCGTCGGCAAAGCGCGCACTCACGCGGCCATCGGCGTGCTGCTCGTATTCGACGAAGGTCTTGTCGAAGTGCACGCGATCTTCGAGGCCGCTTAGCAGGACCTGACGCAGCGTCATGCGGCTCACGGACTTCCCGCCGTCGATCTCGCTTGCGCCGATCCCGACCGAGAGCAGTTCCGACATGCGCTCCGTCAGCATGTTGAAGTAGCATGGCGTGCGCGCACAGGTGGCGAGGAACGTAGCGAAGAGTTCAGGCGGCAGCGCGGCCTTCAATGCGGCGAGACCGTGTGGATCGATGCCGACGCGATAGCCTTGCAGACCGTCGACGCGCGTGCGATCCCGTTCGTACACCTGAACGTCGATGCCGGCCCGTTGCAGGCTGTGCGCGAGACACAGGCCGCCGGTTCCCGCGCCAATGATCATGACCGAGAGCGGAGTGTGCGGGCTGACGTTCGACATGGCTATTTCTCCTTCGATGATTCGCGGGCGGCAGGCGCGTCCGACGGCGGTGCGAAACGCTCGGCGAGTTCGCGCAGCCAGGGCTCGCTCCACGTGAGATGGCCGGCTTTCAGGTCGCCCACGACGCTCGTGACCCAGTCGAGCTCGGTCTTGAGCGCCGCTCTCATGAGTTCGCCTTCGAGCAGGAACAGGCGCGGCACCTGCATCGCCTCGGCGCTCGCGTACAAGGTGTCCATGCGGGCGAGTTCGCGCGTGAGGGCCGCCACGCGCGTTTCGAGTTGACGGCGGGCGTCGTCGGGCGGCAGCAAGGGCAGCAGCGAGAGCGCCGCCGGGAACGCCGGGAATTCGCGCGCGGGCTGTGCGAGCTGCTCGCGCAGCCACAGGCGGGCCGTGTCGCGCCCGGCGTCGGTGATTTCGTAGATCGTGCGTTCGGGAAACGCGCCGTCGCGCTCCGTTTCCCGCACGGCGATCAGGTCGCCGCGCAAAAGCCGGTCGATCGTCTGATAGAGGCTGTTGCGCTGCCGCACGTTGACGACTTCGTCCTTGCCGCGCGCCTTGATGAGCTGCTGCATCCGGTAGGGATGCATTGGCGCTTCGGTCAGCATGGCGAGAACGGCGAGGGCGAGCGGCGAATGTCGGAGCATGGCGGCTAGTAACTTTGTGTCTAGTTCTATTATGACTAGACACGCGGGAATGCAAGGCGCGCACGCACGCTAGTTCCTTCAAGGACAGGTGTCACGGGTGCCAGTGATAGACCACGACGCTCGATCCGTTGTAATTGTCTTTCGTGACGACGTATTCGCCGGTCGAGCGCAGGTACGCGCGAATGCCATACATCGAATCCACGTCGTTGCCGACATCCATCGCCGACGCGTTCGAGTTCGTCAATGTCGTGACGAGACTGCCGGTGGCGAGATCAAACACGTCGATATTCGGCACCGTATGCACATAGCCCACGAACAGGTAGTGGCCCGCCGCCGCGATCGATTTCGGATTCGCGCTGGTGAGATCGATCACCGGGCCCGGCGCGCTCGTGTTGCCCGCTTTCCAGCCGTGATAGATCTCGATGTGTCCGTTCATGGCTGTCCAGTCCCAGCTCCTGGCAATGCCTTGCGCGAGGATCATCGTGTCGCTGTCCGACTGATAGATGATGCGCGTGAGCGGGCGCACGGTCCGCGGGATCTGGATCGCCCTGGCGGCTCCCCATGATGGCTTGCCGTTCGCGTCGAAGCCGGGTAGCGGGTAGTGGTAGATCTGGTTGGTCCGGTCGAGGCCGGCCCAGACGTCGCCATTGCCGTCGATCGCGAAGCCGCCCGTCACCTTCGTATTCGTATTGAACGCCTTGCCCGGGATCGAGCCGTCGGGAATGGCAATGTACCCGCTCGACGGCTGGAAATGAAAGAAGTTGAAGGTGTCGGGATTCTGGCCGGAGGCGACGAGAATGCGGTTGCCGCCCACCACCACGAGTTGCGCGAACAGCTGGCCGCGCTGATAGTCGTTCATGTTCAGGCGCGGGTCGGCCGGCCAACTGAACGGATCGATCGTGTTGGCTACGAACGTGCCGCCCGATGTCCCCGTGTAGATGTTGTTGCCGCTGTAGAAGTTCGCGCCATCGGTTGCTGGGTCGGGCGCCGCGATCGCCTCGAAGTTGAGTGCCTGCAAGGTCCACTGCAGCGTGCCCGATGAGTTGTACGAATGAATGTCGGTGCTGCCGTTGCGGCCCATGTCCCAGTCGCCGCCCCATGCGTTGTTGAGCACGTACAGATTGCCGGCGGCGTCTTTGCCGATACCGGCGACGCGCGTGAAGCGCTTGTCGCCGACCTGCCCCTTGATGCCCGTCGTGGTGTCGAGATAGCCGCCCTGGACGCCGAACGTGCCGACCAGCGCAGGCACCCCGGTCAGGGCATAACACTTGATGTTCATGTCGGGCCCCTCGTCGCCAACCAGCAGCTGGTTCGTCGGCGCGTCGAAATCGAGTGCCGATGGCCGGGCGCCCGCGGCCATCTGGATCGTGTTCATCGGCGCGCCAGCCGGGCTGAACTGCGCGATCACGCCGGCGTTTGCGCGCGCGACCCAGACGTTGCCCGCACCGTCGACCGCGAGTGCGCCGGGTTGCTGGACGCCGATGTCGCGCTGCCAGACGCCGTCGGTCGTGTACACACGTACGCGGTTGCCGTAATAGTCGCTGGCGTAGAGGAGTGTGCCGGCAGTTGCGAGGCCGGTGATCACGTCCGCGTTCTGGATGCCGGTCCAGGTGCTCACGGCAATGCGAAGGTCGCGTGTGTTCGAACTTCGGCTGTAGCGGCCCACCGATCCGCTGCCGTACGCCCGGCTATAACCGAGCGCGACGAAGACCGACGTCGCGTTGCCCGTGATCGCACTGCCCTGGAACTCGTCGTGCGCGCCGATGGTGCCGAGCGTTGCGCCGTTCTGATAGAGCGCGATGCCGCCCGCGTTTTCGTCCCAGCGCGATGACGTATAGATGACACCCTCGGGCGCGACCCACAACGAGCGCGCGCCGTTACCGACGTGTGCGGCGAGCGTGCCGAAGCTGTTGGCGAGCCAGTCAGTCGTGTATTGCGCATGACTGGCGGGTGCAATTGCGGTGACAAAAAGACCCAGCAATGCGGCGCGAATCCGGTTCTTGAACATACGCTGGGCTTCCCCTGGACATCGCGCCGCGATGGCGTGAATCGCGGCGCATAAAGTGACCGATAATGAAGCCGCGCCGCAATCGGGAGGTCGTGCTCTGTGAGCGCGTGTATCTGGAGTGTAGTCAGTAAATCGCGTTCAGCGTTTCAACCCGTTCATGGATTTCGATAAAGGATGCGCAGCGAATGATTCAGTGCGCATCAGCTTGTATTGGGTCACTGGAAGATAATCAGGAAAACGTATTACATGCAATGACTGCGCGTGCGAGTGGACTCAATTCGCCCGCGCCTTGACGTAACGGCCAGGTGCGGGCTCGATCGGCCGAATCTTCGTGCTTCCCAGCTTCGTGCGCGCCTTGACTTGACCACCCGCATGCGGCCGCAGCCACGCGATCCAGTGAGTCCACCAGCTGCCCGAAGTTTGCTGCGCGGATGCGAACCACTCATCAGCGTCACTTTCAGGATTGCCGTTCACGCCGTCGACCCCGCCGTTGACCCAATAGCTCCGTTTGTTCTTCGTAGCCGGATTAATGACGCCGGCGATGTGTCCGCTCGCCCCCAGCACGAACTGGTTTTCGCCGCCAAGAAGCCGGGTGCTGCGCCACGCCGATTTCCACGGCACGATGTGATCCTCCTGGGTCGCCAGCACGTAGGCCGGCATGTCGATGCGGCCGAGGTCGATCGGCACGCCGCACATGGTGAGCTTGCCGGGCTCGCGCAGGGTGTTTTCGAGGTACATATTGCGCAGGTACCAGGTGTAAATCGGGCCGGCCAGATTGGTGCTGTCTGCGTTCCAGTAGAGCAGGTCGAACGCCGCCGGGCTCTTTCCCTTCAGATAGTGGTTGATCACATTAGGCCAGATCAGATCGTTGGCGCGCAGCATCTGGAACACGAAGCCGAGTTCTCGCCCCGGGTAGATGCCGCCACTGCCTATCGAACGCTCACGCTGCAACACGGTTTGCTCGTCGATGAACACGCCGAGATCGCCCGGATCGGTGAAGTCGAGCATGGTCGTCAGAAGCGTCAGGCTCGCAACCTTCTCTTCTTCTTCGCGCGCGCGTAACACCGCAAGCGCCGAAGAGAGGATCGTTCCGCCCACACACCAGCCTACCGTGTTGACCTTGTCCGCACCGGTGATCGCAAGCGCAACATCGATTGCCTGCATCACGCCCGTTTCCAGATAGTCGTCCCAGGTCGTATGCGCAGCGTCCGCATCGGGGTTGCGCCACGACACCATGAAGACCGTTTGTCCCTGCTCGACGGCGAAGCGCACAAACGAGTTTTCGGGCCGAAGGTCGAGAATATAGAACTTGTTGATGCAAGGCGGCACGATCAGCAAAGGACGCTTTGCTACGTGCGTACCGAGCGGGGCGTACTGGATTAGCTGAAACAGGGCGTTCTCGAAGACAACCGCGCCTTTGGACACGGCAACGTTGTGACCCACTTCGAAAGCGGCTTCGTCGGTGATCGTAATGGTGCCGCGCGCGAGGTCTCCAAACAGATTCGTCATGCCCGTACGAAGGCTTTCGCCGTTCGACTCGATGGCCGTACGGATCGCTTCGGGATTGGTCGCGGCATAGTTGGTGGGGCTCGCCGCATCGATGAACTGGCGCATGAAAAAGCGCAGCCTGTGCTTTTCGCTCTCGTCATAGCCTGTCGCGCCGACCATGTCTTCGAGCAGGCCCGCGTTGGCCAGGTAGCTCTGCCGGAGCAGGCTGTACCAGACGTTACTGCTCCACTCGTTCGCCCGAAACCGTGGGTCGCGGCATGCCTGACTGGCTGCCGCCTGCGGGTTCAGCATGTTCGTCCACAGCGCCCACTGCTGTCCCCAGTAGCGCGCGCCGGCTTCATGCAATACAGCCGGCGCAACGGCTGCGCTTGCCGGGATGCCGGCCAATGCGTTCAGGAAGTCTTTCGCCGAGCGGGAAAATCCGTGCGCGACCTCGTCGGGCATATTGAAGTGATTGCTCATGCCGGTTCCACTGCGGTATTCGTCGAAGCGTCCGCGCAACGCGCTTCGCTGGCGCGATCCGCGCGCGAAGTGGGCATGACGAGCGCGTCGCCGTCGATGACCACCTTGCCTTGTACGGTGCAAACGGTGTCCAGTACGACCCGGCGCTTGCCTGGAATGAGTTCGCGCACCGTCACCGTCGCCTGCACCGTATCGCCCGGCCTGACCGGCGCCTTGAAACGCAGGTTCTGCCCGAGATAGATCGTACCGGGGCCCGGCAAGCGGCCGGCGATGGCCGCGGAAATAATGCTTGCACTGAGCATGCCGTGCGCAATGCGTCCCTTGAAGGCCGTTTTGCGCGAGAACTCTTCATCGATGTGCACGGCGTTGTTGTCGCCCGAAGCGCCGGCGAACAGCACGATATCCGCATCGGTAATGGTCTTGGCGAAGCTCGCGCTCATCCCTGGTGCGAGGTCTTCGAAGTCGTATCCTGCAATATCGTTCATACGTGATCCTAAGGAAATGGTGATCGCTTTCAGCCGCCTTGCTGGTCCGTGCAGGGAAGACGATCACCTCGCGTAGCGGGGCGGAGAATGCTGTCGCGGCCCGACCGTCATGTCGTGATTCTTCACACGAAGTGTCGTCGGTACTGGGTTCATGGTCGAAATCGCACGATACGGCAAACGCGGATCTCGCATTTCCGATTGGGCGCCATGGTTTTAATATTTCGCGCCATCGTTCGTTTTGGAATCGGGGGGAAAAAGGGAGGCAAGCGGCGCGCGCCACGTTTGCGCGAGCAGCACGCCGGCGAGCGCCACCGCTCGGTCACGGCTACACGAGCCAGAGCGCGTTTGCTGCGATGTTCAAGCGGCATTTCGGCGTCGCGCCTTCGGAGTTTTACCGCTGAGATAACGGCCGCAGAAATCCTCGGAGCGAGGGCGCGCTTCGCTCAAAGCCCAGGCGAGCGCGCTCCACACGCGCGCAAAATCAACTGCACCACTTCCTCGGTGCTCGCCTCGAACCCCGCCGATGAAAGCGCGCGCTTGCCCGAGAGCGCGCGAATTTGCGCCTCGAAATCGGCGTAGTGCTGCGTGGTCGCCCAGATCATGAATAGCAGCGTTTTCGGATCGACGGGTGCGAGCAACCCTTCCGCAATCCATCGGTCGATCAGCTTCACGCGCGTTTCCATCCAAGGCCTCACACGCTTGAGCAGGATGTCCTGCATATGCGTCGCACCGCTGATGATCTCGTTCGCCCACACTTTCGACCCGAGCGGCCTGCGCCGCGAGAGTTCCATCTTCGCGCGCACGTAACCGCCAATGGCCTTGACCGGATCGTCGCTCGCGTCGAAAGTATTGGCGGCCGCGTTCCATTCCTCGAACAGATCGTCGAGCACGCGCCAGTAGAGCGCGAGCTTGGTCGGAAAGTAGTAGTGCAGATTGGCCTTCGGCAGGCCCGCGCGCTCCGCGATCAGCGCCGTGCTCGCGCCTTCGAAGCCGCGCTCGGCGAACACGGCTTCCGCGCAGGCAAGCAGATGCGCTTCGTTCGACTCGCGAATGGCAGCTTTGCGCCGGCGCGGCTTGTGCGTTGCGTCAGCGGCCTCCCGCATCAGCGCCGCGACGCGCATCGCGCGGGTCGCGGCTCGCGTGGTGGGTTCGTCGTCGCGCATGATGGTCGGTCCGTTCAGAAGGGAAAAGGCGGCGCACGGCTGGCGCGCCCATGTCGGCTTCATTGTAGCCACGATGTAAGCGCCTCGTGCATTCACCGCCCTCGGGGAAAACGCACGGAGCGCGTGGGCGTTTTCGCGCACTGCAGCATCGATGGCACGGTTCTCGCTGGTAACACCGCATTGAATTCGCAAAGTTTATCGTCTACAACCTGTCCAATCGGACAGGATTCGCGGGGCGAGGTTTCGGGAGTCGCGAAGCGCCATTCGAGCGTGCACCGCCATGGCTCTTCCCGCCCCAGAAGGTGGCACCAATGCACGTTTGACGAACACGGACAGGAGAACACGCATGAACGCAGTAAGCGAAGCCGCGCTGACGACCGCGATTCACGTGAACGGCCAGCGTTTGTGGGACAGCCTGATGGAGATGGCGAAAATCGGCGCCACGCCCAAGGGCGGCGTATGCCGTCTCGCGCTCACCGATCTCGACAAGTCAGGGCGCGATCTCATCGTCCAATGGGCGAAGGAGGCGGGCTGCACGGTGAGCGTCGACCAGATGGGCAACGTGTTCATGCGCCGCGCGGGGCGCAACAACGACCTGCCGCCGGTGATGACCGGCTCGCACGCCGATTCCCAGCCCACGGGCGGGCGCTTCGACGGCATCTATGGCGTGCTGGGTGGGCTCGAGGTGATCCGCTCGCTCAACGATCACGGCATTCAAACCGAGCGCCCCGTCGAAACCGTGATCTGGACCAACGAGGAAGGTTCGCGTTTCGCTCCGGCCATGGTCGCCTCGGGCGTGTTTGCAGGCGTCTTTACGCTCGACTACGGGCTCTCGCGCAAGGATGTCGATGGCAAGACCATCGGCGAGGAGTTGCAGCGCATCGGCTATGCGGGCGAACTGCCGTGCGGCGGGCGCAAGATTCACGCGGCGTTCGAACTGCATATCGAGCAGGGGCCGATACTGGAAGCCGAAAACAAGACCATCGGCGTCGTCACGGACGCGCAGGGACAGCGCTGGTACGAAGTCGTGCTCACGGGGCAGGAAGCGCACGCGGGCCCGACGCCCATGCCGCGCCGTCGTGACGCGCTGCTAGGCGCCTCGCGAGTCGTGCAGCTCGTCAACGAAATTGGCCTGCGCCATGCGCCGCTGGCCTGCGCGACGGTCGGCATGATGCAGGTGCATCCGAATTCTCGCAACGTGATTCCGGGCCGCGTGTTCTTTACCATCGATTTCCGCCATCCGCAGGACGACGTGCTCGCGCAGATGGACGCCGAGCTGCGTGAAGGAATTGAAAGGATTGCCGGGCAAGGCAAGCTCGAAACGCAGGTCGAACAGATTTTCTATTACGCACCGGTGCCGTTCGACAAGGCCTGCGTGAACTCCGTGCGCGCGGCGGCGGAGCGCTTTGGCTACTCGAACCGCGAGATCGTTTCGGGCGCGGGCCACGACGCGTGCTATCTCGCGACGGTCGCGCCGACTTCGATGGTGTTCGTGCCATGCATCGACGGCATCAGTCACAACGAAGTCGAGGACGCGACGATCGAATGGATCGAGGCGGGCGCGAACGTGCTGCTGCACGCCATGCTCGAACGCGCGAGCGAACCAGGCTGACGCCTTTGACGCTAACGCAAGCGGCCTGAGAGCCGCGTTTGCTTTCCCGTTGTCCCCACGTACCGGCTGCGCGCGTCGCGCACAGCCGGCGGACCCGTGTTTTGCCTCGCAAGGAGCATCCGGATGTCCCAGCCCAACTCGAATGCCGCCGACGGCATCGCGCCTGGCCGCCTCACGGCCGAACAGCTTGGCTGCAACTTTGCCGACGTCGCGCCGCCACTCTCCAACAATGCAGCCGTCATCGCCGCCGACCGCTGCCACTACTGTTACGACGCGCCCTGCGTCGCGGCTTGCCCGACCGGCATCGACATTCCGGGCTTTATCCGCAAGATCGGCAATGGCAATCTCAAGGGCGCGGCGCGCGACATATTGAGCGCGAATCCGCTGGGCGGCACGTGTGCGCGCGTCTGCCCAACCGAAATTCTCTGCGAAGGCGCGTGTGTCCGGAATCATCAGGATGGCGAACCAGTTCAGATCGGCGCACTGCAGCGTCATGCCACCGACTTTCAGATGGCGCGCGAAGCCACCGGCGCGCCAGCGCTCTTCAAACGCGCGAGCGAGACGGGAAGGCGCGTGGCCGTGGTCGGGGCCGGACCGGCGGGGCTTGCCTGCGCGCATACGCTTGCGCTCGCCGGGCATCGCGTGAGCGTGTTCGACGCCGGCGAAAAGCCGGGCGGGCTCAACGAATACGGCATCGCGGCGTACAAGGTCGTCGACGATTTTGCACAGCGCGAAGTGCAATGGCTGCTTTCCATCGGCGGGATCGACATACGTCAGGGCCAGCGGCTTGGTCGTGACGTCACGCTTACTGAATTGCGAGCCGCGTATGACGCCGTGTTCGTCGGCGTGGGTCTTGGGGGCACGCAAGCGCTTTCCGTTGAAGGCGAAGCGCTCGACGGCGTGCGCGATGCTGTGGAATTTATCGCACACCTGCGCGAAGCCGACGATCTTTCTACGCTTGCGGTGGGCCGCAAGGTGGTGGTGATCGGCGGCGGCAATACGGCCATCGATGCCGCCGTGCAAAGCCGCAAATTGGGCGCCGAGCAGGTGACGCTTGCGTATCGGCGCGGCGCGGCGCAGATGAGTGCCACCTGGGCCGAACAGGAATTCGCACGCGCGCAGGGCGTGGGGCTGGTCGAATGGATGAAGCCGCTGCGCATTACCGGCGACACCTGCGTGCAGGCCGTGGAGTTCGAGCGCACCGCGCTCGATGCGGGCGGCGCGTTGCGCGGCACCGGCGAGATCGTGCGTGTAGAAGCCGACATGGTCCTGAAAGCCATTGGCCAAAAGCTCTTGCCAGAAGGTCTGGTTGGCCTCGATGCCCTGCAACTTGCCGCGGGCGGCGCGCGCATTGCCGTGGATGCGGATGGTGCGACCTCCATCGAAGGCGTATTCGCAGGCGGCGACTGCGCAGCCCATGGCGCAACCGATCTCACCGTGCAGGCCGTGCAGGACGGCAAGCTCGCCGCGCGCGCGATCGACCGCTACCTCGCGAGTCAGTCCGCTAAAGCCGCTTGAACTGCGCAGCTCGATCCAGGCGAGCAACACACCGAATCCAGACAATACGAAGGAGTCGCATCATGGCCGACCTGCGTTGCACGATTGCCGGCATTGAATCGCCGAACCCGTTCTGGCTTGCCTCCGCGCCACCCACCGACAAGGCCTACAACGTCAACCGCGCCTTCGAGGCGGGCTGGGGCGGCGTGGTCTGGAAAACACTCGGGCTCGACCCGCACGTGGTGAACGTGAGCTCGCGCTATGGCGCCACCACGTGGCGCGGTCAGCGCATTGCGGGGTTGAACAATATCGAGCTCATTACCGACCGCCCGCTCGATGTGAACCTCAAGGAAATCGCGCAGGTGAAGCGCGACTGGCCAGACCGCGCGCTCATCGTCTCGCTGATGGTGCCGTGCACCGAGCAGGACTGGAAGTGGATCCTGCCGCAGGTGGAAGATACCGGCGCCGATGCGGTGGAGCTCAATTTCGGCTGCCCGCATGGCATGAGCGAGCGCGGCATGGGCGCGGCCGTGGGGCAGGTGCCCGAATACATCGAAATGGTCACGCGCTGGGTGAAGGAGGGCACGCGCCTGCCTTGCCTCGTGAAACTCACGCCGAACGTGACCGACATACGCCACGGCGCGCGCGCGGCGATGAAGGGCGGCGCGGACGGCGTCTCGCTCATCAATACGATCAACTCGATCGTGGGCGTCGATCTCGACGTGATGGCGCCGCTGCCGACCGTGGATGGAAAAGGCACGCACGGCGGCTACTGCGGCCCCGCCGCGAAGCCCATTGCGCTGCACATGGTCGCGGAAATCGCGCGCGACCCGCAAACGCACGGCTTGCCCATCTCCGGCATCGGCGGCATTTCCGACTGGCGCGACGCCGCCGAATTTATCGTGCTGGGCGCGGGAAGCGTGCAGGTCTGCACCGCCGCGATGCACTACGGATTCCGAATCGTCAGCGATATGATCGACGGCCTCTCCAACTGGATGGACGACAAGGGCTACGCGAATCTCGACGCCATTCGCGGCCGCGCCGTGCCCAACGTCACCGACTGGCAGTACCTGAACCTCAACTACGACATCAAGGCGCGCATCGATCAGGACCGCTGCATCCAGTGCGGGCTCTGCCATATCGCCTGCGAGGACACCTCGCATCAGGCCATTACGGCCACGCGCGACGGCAAGCGTCACTTCGAGGTGGTCGACGCAAACTGCGTCGGGTGCAATTTATGCATGCATGTCTGCCCGGTCGACCAATGCATCACGATGGAGCGCGTCGACTCGGCCCGCTACGCGAACTGGACCACGCATCCCAACAACCCGGCGCGCGTGGCCGATCCGAAAGCCGCCTGACGCATCGAAACAGCACTGAGCCGAACTGAGCCGAACTGAGCCGAACCAGACCAACGACAAGCCACGGAGAACTGCAACCATGAGTCAGCCATTGACAGGCGACGCGAGCGTGCGCCGCGCCGAAAGCGAGTTATACAACGACGATCTCGCGCCGACCGGCGCAGCACAGCGCACGTGGCGCTGGTATCACTTCGCGGCGCTCTGGGTGGGCATGGTGATGAACATCGCCTCGTACATGCTCGCGGCCGGGCTCACCGAGCAGGGCATGTCGCCGTGGCAGTCCGTGCTCACGGTGCTGCTCGGCAATCTCATCGTGCTCGTGCCGATGCTGCTGATCGGCCACGCCGGCACGAAATACGGCATTCCCTACGCGGTGCTGGTGCGTTCCTCGTTCGGCACGCAGGGCGCGAAGCTGCCCGCCATGCTGCGCGCCATCGTGGCGTGCGGCTGGTACGGTATCCAGTCGTGGCTTGGCGGCAGCGCCATCTATACGCTCGCCAATATCCTCACGCACAACGCGCTGGTGGGCGACGCGCTGCCGTTTCTCGGCATCTCGATCGGCCAGGGCGCGTGCTTCCTTGTGTTCTGGGTGCTGCAGCTCTATTTCATCCTGCACGGTACCGATTCGATCCGCTGGCTCGAAAGCTGGTCCGCGCCCATCAAGGTCGTGATGTGCGTGGTGCTCGTGTGGTGGGCCTGTTCGAAGGCGGGCGGCGTGGGTTCGATGCTCTCGCAACCTTCCCAGTTCGCCGCTGGCGGCAAGAAGGAGGGGCTCTTCTGGGCGACGTTCTGGCCGAGTCTCACGGCCATGGTGGGCTTCTGGGCCACGCTCGCGCTCAACATCCCCGACTTCACGCGCTTCGCGAAAACGCAAAAGGACCAGTTCGTGGGGCAGGCCATCGGCCTGCCGATTCCGATGGCGCTGCTTTCGGTGGTCTCGGTCGTCGTGACTTCGGCCACGGTGGTGATCTACGGCAAGGCGATCTGGGACCCTATCGATCTCACGAGCCGCATGGAAGGCGTGGGCGTGGGCATTGCGCTCGTCATCCTCACGCTCGACACGATGTGCTGCAATCTCGCCGCGAATCTCGTCGGGCCGGCCTACGATTTTTCGAGCCTCTGGCCCAAGGCGATCTCGTACAAGGCGGGTGGGCTCATCACCGCGGGTATCGCCATCGTCATGATGCCGTGGAAGATTCTCGCCACCACGCAGGGCTACATTTTCACCTGGCTCGTCGGCTACTCGGCGCTGCTCGGACCCGTGGCGGGCATTCTCATCGTCGATTACTTCCTCGTTCGCGGCACGCGCCTGAATACTGCGGAGCTATTCGAGGAGAACGGCGAATATGCCTACTCGAACGGCTGGAACGTGGCAGCCGTCGTCGCGCTGGTCTTAGGGGTGCTGCCCAATCTGCCGGGCTTTCTCTACACCGCGTTCCCGAATGTGTTTCCCTCCGTGCCCGACGCATTCAAAAGCATTTACACCTATGCGTGGTTCGTGGGGCTCGCCATCGCGGCGCTCGTCTACGGCGTGATGATGAAGCTCGGCAAGAGCCGGCGCCCGAGCGTGGCGAACGCGTGAGTTGTGGCAGCGCGAATTCGTTCAACTGAAGGAGACTTGGCATCATGGCGATCCTGATTCGAGGCGGCACCGTCGTCAATGCGGACAAGAGCTGGCGCGCGGACGTGCTCTGCGAAAGCGGCGTGATCCAGGCCGTGGGCGAAAACCTCGACGCGCCCGCGGGCGCGGCCGTGGTTGACGCCGGCGGCCAGTATGTGATGCCGGGCGGCATCGACCCGCATACGCACATGGAACTGCCGTTCATGGGCACGACGGCGAGCGACGACTTCTACACGGGCACGGCGGCGGGCCTGGCGGGTGGCACGACGTCGATCATCGATTTCGTGATTCCGAACCCGAAGCAGCCGCTCATGGACGCGTTTCGCGAGTGGCGCGGCTGGGCCGAAAAAGCTGCCGCCGACTATGGCTTTCACGTAGCGGTCACGTGGTGGGACGACAGCGTACATCGCGACATGGGCCTGCTCGTGAACGAACACGGCGTGTCGAGCTTCAAGCATTTCATGGCGTACAAGAACGCCATCATGGCCGACGACGAGATTCTCGTGAACAGCTTCGCTCGCTCGCTCGAACTGGGCGCTTTGCCTACCGTGCATGCGGAAAACGGCGAACTCGTCTTCCAGTTGCAGCGGCAGTTGCTCGCGCGCGGCTTCACGGGGCCCGAGGCGCATCCGCTTTCGAGGCCGCCCGAAGTCGAAGGCGAGGCGGCAAATCGCGCAATTCGCATTGCGCAGGTGCTGGGCGTGCCGGTGTACATCGTGCATGTTTCGGCGAAAGACGCGCTCGAAGCCATCGCCCGTGCGCGCAGCGAAGGGCAACGCGTGTTCGGCGAGGTGCTCGCGGGGCATCTGGTGATCGACGAGTCCGTGTATCGCGACCCGGACTGGGCGCGCGCCGCCGCCCATGTGATGAGCCCGCCGTTCCGGACGAAAGAGCATCGCGACGCGCTCTGGCGCGGGCTGCAAGGCGGGCTGCTGCACACCACGGCGACCGACCACTGCGTGTTCTGTGCTTCGCAGAAGGCAATGGGCCGCAATGATTTCACAAGGATTCCGAACGGGTGCGGCGGCGTGGAGGATCGCATGGCGGTACTGTGGGACCAGGGCGTGAACACGGGCCGGCTCACGCCGAATGAGTTCGTGCGGGTGACTTCCACTAACGCCGCGCAGATCTTCAACCTGTATCCGCGCAAGGGCACGGTGGCTGTCGGCGCCGATGCCGATCTCGTCGTGTGGGATCCGCAGGCCACGCGCACGATCTCGGTGAAGACGCACCATCAGAACGTCGACTTCAACGTCTTCGAAGGCATGACGGTGCGCGGCGTGCCCACGCATACGGTCTCGCAAGGTGAACTGGTGTGGGCGAACGGCGATCTGCGGGCGCGGCGCGGTGCGGGGCGGTACTTGAAGCGGCCTGCGAATCCTGGCTATCTGCAGGCGTCGCGGCTCGCGAAGAGCCTGAAGGAGACGCAGCCCGTGCATCGTGAGGGGGATGCGACTAGCGAGGCGAAAGGGCTCGGGTAGTCTGATTGACGGCGACGTGTCGTTTCAGGGAACCAGACTTCTCACGTAGTTGATTGGGGCGTGATCCGCGAGGTCGCGCACCATGACGTCACCGATGCGCCACGCGTATTGGAGCAGATAGTCGTCGCGCGCGGCGGCGCGGTCCGCTTGCACGAAAGCATCGTCGGCATGCGGTGCCAGTTTGCCTTCGCGCGTGATGTAGTTCGACGCTCCCGCGTGAACGTATCCGCCAATGGGCGGTGGCAAATCGGTGACGAGATCGCAGCAATCGACATAGCGCGTGATGTCGACATGGGCGAGCGTGGCGACAAACGCCGCGTCGCCGACGCGTGGCGAACCGATCGTCACGAGGGCGTTGGGCGTGCACAGGCTGGCAAAGAGCGTCGCGATGGCCGCACCGAGGCTATGGCCCGTCAAGATGAGCTGTTTTCTCGTCGGCGCGGTTTCGTTCAACCAGTTGCCGACTGCTTCGCGCAAGCCGCGGGCGGCGCGTGCAAATCCAGCATGAACCTGGCCGGCGCTTTCCGTCCAGGCGGACAAGCTGCCTTCGAGGTCGAGAGCGATATCGGTAAGCGATTGCGGCTCTGTCCCCCGGAACGCGAGCACGGCGAGGCCATCGGAGCGCCTCACTGCGCCGAAGCCATGCGTGTCGTCGTCGGCATTGTTGAAGGGAGCAGCGCCTTCAAAACCCACCAGGGCGAGCGCTTGTTCGAGCCGCTGGAGTTCAGCGCCGCCTTTCTCGTAGCGTACATAGGCAAGCCGCGCGAACTCCGCGCACAGTGCGTCAATATCGTAGTTGCCACCGGCAGTGAACACAGTCGGCCTGAGTTCCGGTGAGTTGAGCGCGTCGCGCGATGGGTCGTAGGGGATAGGCATGTGCACCTCGGTGGTATCGTTGGGAAATGAGGCGCTCGCGGATTTCGGCCTCAAAATCGACGCGAGCGTTTCGGTCACATCTTGACGCATCACCGGCTGATGGACAGCCACGCGATCTTTGCGACCTCGAACGTGTTCTAGCCAATCAGCGTCTGGAACAGTTCATTCGCCCGGACAGGGGCGGCGAGTGCCGAATCAGTCATTGATCAAAGGCACTTATTCTGTATCGCTTGTTGTTAATTGTTTTATACATTATGGAAAACGGAAATTCATCCAGAATGAGGCCTATCAGGGATTCGTTGTTGCAATAAATCTCCTCTGGCCCAACGGCTTTGATGGTATCGAATAGTGAGTTGTGGTCACCTTTGAATTCCACGTGGCAATCCACCCTCCATTCATGCTTCAAGTTCAACGGGTAGGCGGAATCGTCGATGGCCAACGTCTTCTTATAGCGTTGATCCTCTAGCAGTGCCGCTTCCGCCTTCACGAAATCATCGAGGCACTGGCGGCTGGTGACATACCGCTCCCAGGGCAATATTGCGCGCACGGAGGTGCAGTCTCGGCAGTAATCAGCCTTCGTCCTGCTGTTTACGTGGTGCACCAACGTCAGAACCCTGATCAAAGACTCGTCTTTAACAAACGAAAGCAAATACTCGTAGCAATTGGCCAGCGTATATCCAACGCCGGCAACATCGTCCACCAGCAGGATTCTCTTGCCCTCCTTGATGCAGGTGTCGACGAGATTAAACACTTTGTTGTTGTTGATTTCAGCCTTTGCTTCCCGACGATCGTAGTGTACAAACTCGACGGGCAGGCCCAACATCTGCGAAAGCATCAGGGCCGGTATGGCGCCTCCGCGCAAGATGCCGAGTATCAAACCGATGTTTTCCTGAACCAGTTGCTCTCTTTTAGACAGGCAAAAAATTTCTATGTCGTCGTAGCCATAGAAGTAGACGGGAAGTCTGGCAAATTCTGTGTTCACCTGGTTTTGCTCCGTTCACCTACAGCGATAGCGGCAACGCAAGATGTCGCGCGTACATCAGGCGGCGAGACCACCCCAGACCGCTTTCACCGCACAGTTCATGCGCGAGGCCGAAAGCCAGAGCACGCTCGGCGGGGTCCTCCGGCAACAACGAAGGTGCGGGCACCAACCGCTCCGCGAGTAGAAGAATATCCGCCCAACCGCGGCGCGGTCGCTCCTGCCCGACCATAAGCGCGGGCGCGCTCAGTTCCCCGGTCCACTGCTTCAGCGTCTCGCTGTCGTAGGCGAGTCGCATGGCAGCCCACTCGATACCCTTGATGTGCAGAATGCCCTTGGCCGCTTCGCTCCAGGGACTCGGAACGCCACCTACCACGACCATGCGCAAGCCATCGCGCTGCACGGCTGTTTCGACGTCGATATATGCGAACGGCATTGGTCTGCTCCCTCAAGGCGAGCGGGGCCAGCGCACTGGCCCCGCTCAGCCGATCCAGGCCAGAATGTTACGCCACGCGCTTTATTGCGTTTGCGATCCGCTGACCTGCTTGAGCGTGGGATCGAGCAGCGCATCCTTGACGTTGAGCGAAGACGCTTGCCCGAGATTCGCGTAGTCCTTCTTGAGCCACCCGTCCGCCACCTCGCGTCCACGCTCGAACAGCGTTTTGAGTAGCGACCAGGACGTGCTGCTCTTGGAAACGAAGCCGAACTGCGCGAGAAAGTCGTCGTCGCGAATCAGGTGAAACCTGACGGTCTTGAAGCGGCTTTTGCTCGCGGCTTCCTCGCCAACCGAGTCGAGCACGCGGTTGACCGCTTCGATCGCGTTGATCTCCAGCACGACGGAAGCGTTGAAACCGATTTCGTTGAGCCGGTCCAGAATGCCGCGCGCATTTTTCGGCGGCATGTCGCGGCGTACGAACGGATTCACGAGGATCAGGATCAGGTCCTGGGCATGGGCGATCAACGGCGCCAAAGGCGGATTGCCCAGATAACCGCCATCCCAGTACGGCACGCCGTGAACGTTCACGGTGCGGAATTCGCTTGGCAGGCACGCGGAAGCGCGCAGCACATCGACGGAAATTTCGGGCTGCGTAAAGATGGTGCGTTGATTGGTGCGTACGTTGGTCGCGCAAATGAAAAGCTGCAGGCTCCCGCTCTTCGCGTTGAGCGTGGAGAGATCGGATTCCGGGAGCGCGGAGCGGATCACCGGGCCGAGCGGATCGCGATAGAAGGGATTGTTGTAAGGCGAAGCGACGAGTCCCACGATCTCCGAGAATATGGCCCCAGGACTCCAGTCGATATTCCAGCCGCCAAACGGCCCGGGCTCGGAAAAGCCGAAGAGCGCATTGCCGGTCTGCTCCCCGACGCGCGACACCGCTTCCCAGAAGGTGCGCAGCCTCTCGCGCGCTTTCGTGGCGCCCCCGCTGGCCAGGCCCGCCGCGCAGAGCGTCGCGTTGATTCCGCCTGCGCTCGCGCCGCTGATCGCCTCGACGCTGAACGGCGTGCCCTGCGATGTCGATTCGAGCAATCGATCGAGCACGCCCCACGTGAAGGCGCCGTGCGAGCCGCCGCCTTGCAGCGCAAGCGCGACTTTGGGGCCGGACTGCTGCACGCCGCTCGTGGATTCCTCTATCGCCATGGCTCCTCTCTCGTCGTCATCGCGCTGCACGCAATCGTACGCGCGAGAGGGAATGCGCGTGCTGCGAATGCCGCCTCAGGAATTGATGAGGACGGGCGGTGCGGCCTTCAGCGCGTGGGTCATCAGCGTGATCGCCGCACGCTCAGCGGCCGGGTCGGCCGGAATTCTTCCGTCGAGCGCCAGCGTCGCCAGACCGTGAACCAGCCCCCAGCAGGCGAGCGCCCCCCCCTCGACGCAATGCGGCGCCAGCTCCGCCACCCGGCGCGCCATCAGCGTATACGCACTTCGGCAATCTTCATGGGGCAGGGCGAGTCCTGCGCCATCCGCGAACATCAGCCGGAACAGCGCAGGATGCGCGCGGGCGAAGCCAACGTAGGCCAGGCCCTGCGCGGCGAGCGCTGCGCGCGCGTCGCCCGCCTCGTTGGCGCGCGCGGCGCCTGCCTCCAGCATGGCAAAGCCCTTGAGCGCGACGGCGCCCATCAGCGCCGCCTTGTCCTCGAAATGGCGATAGGGCGCCATCGCCGAAACGCCGGCGGCACGCGCCACCGCACGCAGGCTGACGTCGCTTTCGCCCTGTTCGAGCAAGGCCAGCGCGCAATCGACCAGACGGTCACGGAGGGACAAATTCGAATCGCTCATTCGTTGTTTACACTGTAATCATTCGGGACTATGCTTACAGCGTAAACAACCGGGAGCCCCCATGCAAGCCTCTGTTTCCCGTAGGTCCGTCGACCTCAGCACGTACCCGAATCTTGTGGTCATCATTCTTGGCTTTCGCGTGCGCCGGCTGCGGGGAATCGCCACCTTGTTCGGCATCGGCAAAGGCTTGCGGCAAATCGAATTGAATCCGCCTGCAGGATTGCTCTCGAGCGAGCAGTTCCTGTTCGCACTCAATCATGTGGGTATCCGCCAGTATTGGCGCGACCTCGAAAGCCTCGAAGCCTTTACCCGCAGCGCGCCGCATTCGCGCTGGTGGGGCGAGTTTCTGCGCGACAGCGGCGGCGCGGGCTTCTGGCATGAAAGCTATAGCCGGCAAGGGATGGAGGCGGTTTATATCGACATGCCCGGCCCCGTGGGCTTCGACCGCTTCGCGCCGGCGCGCCAGCCGACCGGACCTTTTATGACCGCGCGAAAGCGCATGGCGGCAGACTAGACGAAGGCGCCATTCACTGCGTCTCACGCACAGCCTGGTGCCTGCGGCAAGCGCCTTCGTGTGCGCCCTGGTTATCAAACACCTCGATATCCTCGTGCAAAATGCGGCGGATTTCGAAAATCGCCTCAGGAGTTTCCTGAACACTATGTCCCGAAACGATCACCTTTTCGGAGAGCGCGCCATCGAGGTGCGCGCTGCGATAGGGGACGACCCCGTCATCGGAATCTTCGAGCGGGCCCGTCTCACGGCGTCGCGCAATGATCGAGTGAAAGCACACATCGGGGCTGATCGGCAGTCGTGAAATCGACTGGATGATCGGATCGGTCTCCCGCAACTGCTCGATGCTGTTGGGAATCGGGATGGTCTTTCCGGCCCGCTGGGTGCTATCCGCGTTGGTGGCGCTCTGCAGCATCTCGTCGATCTCCTTGAACAGCGCAAGCGGCAGGCGCACCAGGTTTGCGACCCAGCGAGACAGGCGATTGCTCGCGAACGGCGTGCCGCGATGTGGCGTGGCGATGAAGATCGCGCGCTCGACCTGTGGCATCGGCGTAAAGCGCAGCAGACGATCGAGCCGCTCGTCCTCGCGCACGATGTCGACGCCTTCGGGCAGGTACTTGTTCTGGATGGTTATCCACAGTACGTCGTCGGAGGACGAGACGAGCAACCGCGCGAGCACGCCGCCCATGCTGTGCCCGATCAGCACCATACCGTTCGAAGCCGGCAGCTTGCCTGCGGGATCGAAATGCGCGAGTGTCAGTTGTACCGCCCGCCGAATTCTCGCGAGGTTGATGAGAATGGGTACGTTGGTCGGGTAATAGACCTGCCAGACCTGGAAATGCTGGCGCAGCATTTCGTCACCCTGAAGGTCGTTGGCGACGTTGACCCATGCCTCGGGACTGCTGGCCAACCCGTGCAACATCAGCACGATGCGCCGGTCCGGATCGAACGGTTGCATCATGTAGATGCGCGGACGATCGATACCCCTCGTGCGGCCGAGCAGCGAACGCAAGGACTGCCTGGCAAAGCCGGAGCGGGCAAGCCAGATGCCGTAGCCCGCACTGAAGTTGGCCGCGAGCGGCACGGTCTCGCCATTGATCTCTACGCTCTCTACGCGAAACGGATCGTAGGCGGAGAACACCACGTCGTGCGAATCGAGCAGCTGCTCGAGCGTGCCATTGCCGAACAGCAGCAGTGCGGTGACGTTCGGCGAAGGCATTTCATTGAATGGACGCGAGCCGGGTGCGAACCAGATGGTTGCGCCTGCGTTCGCATTCGCATCGTCTTCAGCGGTTGTCGCTGCGTTGTTAATCGTCGCGCTATCCGGGTCGGGTTGGGCGGGCTGTGTGACCGCAACCAGATCCGCACCCAGACCGTCACGGCGATAGGTACTGTGGAGTCCCGCGAACGACAGCCCCGAGGCGGGAATGACTTCGCTGAGTTCGCGTACGCCCTCGGGCAGCCGGACCTCTCTCAGGTCGACATGGATGGTCCAGCCTGCGATGAACTGCTTTGCCGAATCGCGCTGGCCGGTGGTCGTTTCAGTGGAGGTGCCGCGCAGAAACAGCGCGCCGGCAAGCTCCTGGACCGCATAGTTGTAGTAGTCGCGAACCTGCGTCTGGCGGTCCTCGAAGGCCCGTTCGCCAGCCGTGCGCTGGCCGAGGAACAGAAACGCATACGCGTATCGCGCTGTCTTGAGCCACGAATCGAATTGCGCGTCGGTCCAGGGGGCGCCGGCAGGCGGCGTTTGCTCGAGCGCCATCTGGAGCGATAACTCGGCGAGGCAGGCAAGGCGCTGTCCGGTACTGAGTCCGCCGACGGTTGCGATCGTATCGATACACGCTTGCGGTGCACTCTGGCACGAACTTTCGTCCAGGGCCGCAACCCGCAACGTGGCCTGTGTCGCCGCGCTCAACTGGCCGGTCGAGAGAATATCTCCCCGACGCATGGCAAAGTACTGCTGCGGGCCGAGCGAGTTCACGCGCACCATCGCGCAGCCGCATAGCAGCGCGGCAACGACGAGGGCCGACACATTGGCCAACAGATGGGCTAACGGCGGGCAACGCGACATGCGTGGTGGGTAAGGGCGCGTCATGAAGGATCCAGGCCATTCGCGCGGTCGCGCTCAAGCGTGTGGCGAAATGGGGGACGGCGCAGCGCGGTGGCCGGCAGACCGATGTATACCAGCCTGATCTGGATTGCGTCCGCACGGTGATCCGCGGCCGACGCCTTTGCGCTCTGCCGGGTTGACTCGCGCCGCTGGCATCAACAGACTCTAGTCACCATCGATCGACACGGGAGCGAACTTGGCCAACCCGGATCTTGTTGAAAGCGGGCCGAAGGGCGCGCATGTCGTCGCCGCGCAGGCGAGCCCGTGCGACGAGCTCGTGATCCGCACGCAGCCCACCTCAGTCGATCGTCCGTGCCGGCGCAAGCGTCTCGCGCTCGCGGCGACGATCCTGGGTTCGAGCATGGCGTTCATCGACGGCTCCGTCGTCAACGTCGCACTGCCGTCCATTCAGAGCGAACTCGGTGCGAGCGTCGCCGCGATGCAATGGGTCGTCAACGCGTATTTGCTGTTTCTCGGCTCCCTCGTGCTGGTCGGCGGGTCGATGGGGGACAAGCTTGGCCGCCGCACGGTATTTATCGCGGGCATCGCGCTGTTTACGCTGGCGTCGGCGGCTTGCGGTCTCGCGCCGAATGCGGCTGCGCTGATCACCGCGCGCGCGGTTCAAGGCATCGGCGCGGCGCTGCTCGTACCCAGCAGCCTCGCGATCATCGGCGCGGTGTTCGACGACGAAGCGCGTGGCCGGGCGATCGGCACCTGGGCGGGCGTCGGCGCGATCACGTCGGCGGTGGGGCCCGTGGCGGGCGGCTGGCTCGTCGATGCATTTTCCTGGCGCGCGATCTTCTTCCTGAACGTCCCGCTCGCCGCGCTAACCATCGCGCTCGCCATTTCATCGGTGCCCAACAGCCACAGGCCCGATGCGCCCGGGCAGCTCGACTGGCCCGGCGCGCTTGCCGCGGCCGGGGGACTCGCCAGTCTGACGTTCGGGCTGACCCAGGCGTCGGCGCGAGGCTTCCAGCATCCGGTCGTACTGGTCGCAATCGGCGCCGGCGCGCTCGTGCTCGCGGCGTTCGTCATGATCGAAGCGCGCAGCGCCAACCCCATGATGCCGCTCGATGTATTCCGTTCGCGCGACTTCACCGGCGCAAACCTCGTCACACTGCTGCTTTACTTCGGGCTCGGCGGCGCATTCTTCTTCCTGCCGTTCACGCTGATCCGCGCGCATGGTTTCACCGCGACCGAAGCGGGCGCGGCGCTGCTGCCGGTGCCCGTCATCATCGGCTTGCTGTCGCGCTTCACCGGTGGCCTGACGAGCCGCTTTGGCCCGCGCGCGCTGTTGACCGTTGGCCCGGGCGTCGCCGGGCTCGGGTTCACGCTATTGGCGTTGCCGTTCGTGCGCGGCAGCTACTGGACCGGATTCTTTCCTGCGCTCGCGGTGCTCGGGCTCGGCATGACGATCACCGTCGCGCCGCTCACCACGACCGTGATGGGCTCGGTGTCGAGCGAGCGCACCGGCGTCGCATCTGGCATCAATAACGCCGTTGCACGCGTGGCGAGCCTGCTGGCGGTGGCGGTGCTCGGCATCGTGTTCGTGTGGTCGCATCACGCAGCGCTGGCGGCGCGCCTCGACGCGTTGCACGTGCCGGTGAACGCACGCCAGACGGGGCAGCTGCTGGAGCCGGAGGGGCAAGGCGGGCTCGCATCGGACGGCGCCGGCACGCCGCACGCAACGCTGGTGGCGCGTGCGGAAGCGGACGCGATGATCGACGCGCTGCGTGCCGTCGCCATTGTGTCTGCCGCGTGCGCATTCGCTGGAGCGGGTATTGCGGCGCTAGCCATACAGCACAGGAAATGAGCTGCAAACGTTTGCACCTGATCGAATTCGCGGAAATGACACTTCGGCATGAATAATTAGCGAATCCAGGTGAATTTATAAATGCGCGGAGAAATTGCCAGCTCAAAATGAAAACGACCGAATTCGTGTTTCGTATTCGGGGAAGCCGGCGGTATGGGTTAATGAATTCGATGCGGCGTTAAATTCGCGCGCCCCTTTTTTATGCGCAAACGTTTTCGTTTTTGATTTGTCGCGAACGCGTGACAAATTTAGCGCTGCAGACAAATTAAATAATAAACACGGCGAGAATAATACGTATAATCCGCCGCGCGTCAGTTGATCCGCCGTTCTTCCGGAATCACCCACAAGGATCGCCTGCGCTTAACGCCGGTCACTGCCCGAATGGTGACTATGGCTGCTTCTGCAAATTCTGTTGACCCTGTGCGTCTCCTTTCCGGGCGCATGAATAGGTGATGAATTCCATGCCAGCACCGCAATGGCGTCCGTTCCTGTCGTTCCTCACGCAAGCGTTGACGCAGAACCTGACGCCCAGGTTTTTGGCCCAGCTTATGCGCGCTGCGGGCGGTCAATTCGCGCATCAATATGCACCTGGTGAGGCGGCCACCGTGGCTGCGATGCGGGACGCCATGAATCAGGTGTGGGGCGAGCTGGACTGGGGCCGGGTCGAGATACGCGAGGCTCAGGACTGGCTGGTGCTCACGCATTACCACGCACCGCTCACGGCCGTATTCGGCGCGGAGAACGTGGCGTGGGCCGGGGCGTTCCTCGAAGGGGCCTATGAAGCGTGGATGCATCAGTTGGGCGCCGACACTCAGTTGCGCATGACCACGGCGGGTCCTGCGGATGCGTCGGGCACGATGGTTTTCCTGTTTGGTAAGTAGAGGTCGGCAGGTCGGCAGTTCAGGAAAAAAAACACAAAACGTGCTGCGCGCATGACGCGCCTTGATGGACAGCACAACGAATACTACGGGGTCGGGGCATGAGCAGTGCATCGGACATTGCGAATCTTTTCGAGGTAGCGGACGCAAGCCCATCGCAGTACCGGGAAGTGGAAAGGGCGGAGCAGACGCAAGGTCTGCGTGGGCGCTGGTCCACGCTGGACGCGGCGGAGCCGGACCCCGTCGCGCCCGCGCCTGTCGCGTCGGCGCAGGGCGACGCCGCTGATCCGGCCGATCTTCCCGTTGCGACTGATGCGCTCGATGCGCCCGTTACGACCGATGCGTCACCCGACGCGGTTTGCGCCACGCCTGTTGCCGCGTCCGAACCTCCTCCGGCAGAGCAGGCCGCACTCGAAGAGCCTGTCGTTCAACCCACGCCCGAGCCTGTCGTCGCGGTGCAGCAGTCCGCCGCGCTGAGCAGTGTGTTTGCGCGCCTCATGGAACGCAATGAACCTCGTGGCGATGTTGCGCAGCGTGGTGCGCCATGATCGTCAAGCGGAAATCGATGCGGCCGCAACGACAAGCGGCCGGTGCGGGGCAAAGTGACGATGCCGGAGACTGGGACGACACACTGCTGCAAGCGGGGGCGTCGCTGCTCGCGTCGCGCTGGTCACGCGTGCTCGTGACGCTGGCGGCCGTGCTGTTGTTCACGTCGGCCGTGACGGTCCATCTGGCGGTGTCGAAGCAGTGGCTGTTCGCCATCCTGTGCATGGGCGTCGCGATCGCGCTGAGCCGCGTGCGCGGCCGCGTCCTCACCGTGTCGCTGGTGGCGTTGTCGGTATTCATGTCGCTGCGCTACCTGTACTGGCGCGTGACGCAGACCCTGTCCTTCACCAACTCGCTGGACAGGACCTTCGGCTATCTGCTGTTGCTGGCCGAAGGCTACGCGGTGCTCATGCTGTTGTGCAGCTACTTCCAGACGCTCTGGCCGCTGCATCGCCGGCCTGCGCCGCTGCCGGCCGATACGTCGGCCTGGCCCACGGTGGACGTCTACATCCCCACCTACAACGAGCCGCTCGACGTGGTGCGGCAGTCGGTGCTGGCCGCGACGCTGCTCGACTGGCCCGCCGACAAGCTGCGCGTATACCTGCTCGACGACGGCCGCCGTGACGAGTTTCGGGCATTCTGCGAGCAGGCCGGCGTGGACTATCTGACCCGCCCCGACAACACGCACGCCAAGGCGGGCAATCTCAACGCGGCGCTGGCGAAGACCCACGGCGAGTACATCGCCGTGTTCGACTGCGATCACGTCACCACGCGCTCGTTTCTGCAGATCTGCATGGGCTGGTTCCTGAAGGATCCGAAGATGGCCATGGTGCAGACGCCGCACGTGTTCTATTCGCCCGATCCGTTCGAGCGCAACCTCGAAACCTACCGCAAGGTACCCAACGAGGGCGACCTGTTCTATGGCGTGCTGCAAAACGGCAACGATCTCTGGAATGCCGCGTTTTTTTGCGGTTCCTGCGCGGTGTTGCGGCGCTCCGCGCTCGACGAAGTGGGCGGCGTGGCGACCGAAAGCGTCACCGAAGACGCGCTGACCGCGCTCAAGATGTGCATGAAGGGCTACAACACGGGCTACCTCGCCATTCCGCAGGCGGCGGGGCTGGCGACCGAAAGCCTGGGCCGCCACATCGGTCAGCGGATTCGCTGGGCGCGCGGCATGGCAGAGATCTTCCGCCAGTTCAACCCGTTGTTGATCTCGGGGCTGACGCTGCCGCAACGGCTGTGCTACCTCAGCGCGATGATGCACTTCTTCTTCGGCTTGCCGCGCATCGTGTTCCTGATCACGCCGATGGCCTATCTGTTCTTCGGCGCGCACGTCTTTCATGCGTCGGCGCTAATGGTGCTCGCCTATGCCGTGCCGCATCTCGTGATTTCGAGCATCGGCGCCTCGCGCATTCAGGGGCGCTTCCGCCATTCGTTCTGGAGCGAGGTCTACGAAACGGTGCTGGCGTGGTACGTGATTCTGCCCGCACTCCAGGCCGTGCTGTTTCCCGGCAGTAGAGGCTTCAACGTGACGTCCAAGGGCGGGGTGATCCGGCAGTCCTTCCTGGATTGGGCGATGGCGCGGCCCTACATCGTCCTGTTGCTCATCAACCTCGCCGGCTTCGCAGTGGGGGTGGCCGGTCTGATCCGCAGTCCCGGCTGGCCCGAGGCGATGAGTATTCTGTTCAACCTGGTCTGGGTGATCTACAACGTCATGAACCTGAGCGCGGCGGCAGGCGTGGCGTCCGAGTCGAGGCAGCTGCGCCTCATGCCGCGCGTGCAGATCGAGTTGCCGGCCGCCATCCGTCTGGCCGACGGGCGTCGCGTCGTCTGCCAGACCAGCGACTATTCGCACGGCGGCCTCGGACTCGTGCTGCCCGAGGACGCGCCGCTGCCGCAGCGCGGCGAGCGCGTCGTGGTCTCGGTGTTCCGCGACGACTACGAGGGCAAGTTTCCCGCCGAGGTCCAGGTGTGCCGCGGCCGCACCGTGGGCGTGAGTTTCCCGGCCCTGACGATCGATCAGGAACGCGACCTGATGCGCGTGACGTTCTCGCGCGCCGACAGCTGGATTGCTTCCTGGGGCCGCTATCGTCGCGACCGGCCGTTGCGCAGCCTGTTCGAGGTGCTCGGCGTCGGCGTGCGCGGCCTGAAGGAGTTGTTCCGGCATCTGCTGATGGGCTCACGCGAGCGTCTCGCACGCTCGACCGAGGCGCACGCGCGCGAGTTGGGATCGAAGCAATCGTGAGTCCCGTCCATCTGTTGCCTTTGCGCGCCCTGACGTGCGCGCGCCGGCTGGCGCCGCGGTTGGGTTCGGTGCTCGCCGTGCTTGCGCTCGGTGGCAACGTTGCGCTGGCCGCGAGCGCGCCCAGCGCGCCGACCGCATCGGCGCCGCCGTTTGCGTCGCAGGCCGTGACGGCCGAAGCGCCTGCATCGGCGCAGCCGCAGACCGCCACCGACTCGGGCGATACCTATATCTATCGCATCCCGCTGCTGCGGCAAAACGCTGTGCAAGGCCTGACGCTGCTCGGCGAGGACGCCTATGGCGGCATGGACTTCGGTTTGCGCCGTGACGAGCGCGTGGTCGGCGCGCGGCTCGTGCTCGACTACCGCTATTCGCCTACGTTGCTCCCCGCGCTCTCGCACCTCAATGTGCTGCTCAACGGCGTGGTGGGGGCGACGATTGCGTTGCCGGAGCCTGTGCCGCGCACGTCGACGCAGGTGAGCGTGGATTTGCCGGTGTCGCTGCTCGGCGAGTTCAATCACCTCAACCTCGAGCTGATTGCGCATAGCAAAGCCAGCGATCAAGGTAACGATCCGCTGAGTCCCGACCTGTGGCTGAAAGCCGGCCCGAATAGCGCGCTCGAACTGACTGTGGCGCCGGCGGCGGTCTCCAGCGACCTGTCGCAACTGCCCGCGCCTTTCGTCGATGCGCGCGATGAGCGCCGCGTGAATCTGCCCGTCGTGCTGCCGCGCGCACCGGGCGCGCGGCGCCTCGAATCCGCGGGGATCGTGGCCTCGTGGCTGGGCGCGCAGGCGGGCTATCGCGGCTCGCACTTCACCGCGAGTCTCGGCGCGCTGCCCGCACATGGCCATGCCGTCGTGCTGGCGCTGCGCGACGAGTTGCCTTCCCTGGGCCTGGCCCCGCTCGCCGTCGACGCCCCGACGCTGGCGATCGTGCCCAACCCCAACGACCCCAACGGCAAGCTGCTGCTGGTCGCGGGCCGCGACGAGCCGCAACTGCGCACGGCGGCGCTGGCGCTGGTGCTGGGCGCGAAGACGCTGGCGGGCCCGCAGGTCCGCATCGACGGTCCCGTTGCCGCAGCACCGCGCCAGCCTTTTGACGCACCGAACTGGTTGCCGGGCGACCGCCCGGTGGCGCTGGGCGAACTGTTGCCGGCGGACCGGTTCACGATCCAGGGGCTCCGGCCCGGCGCGATCGATGTGGACCTGCGCCTGCCGCCGGGCCTGTTCGGTTTCAACAACAGCGGCGCGGTGCTGAACTTGCGTTATCGCTATACGGCGCGCCCGGAGTCGACGCGTTCGGCGCTGAATGTGCTGGCAGGCAACACGCCGATCGCGACGTTGCCGCTGCCGGGAGACGCATCGGACGGCCATGCCGTGATGCGGATTCCGACGTATCTGCTGCCGCCGCTGACGACGCTGCAATTCGACTATCGCTACGAGCCGGTCAAGACGAAAGACCACTGGCAGGACGTGCCCGGCGGCCCGCTGCTGAGCGCCATCGATCCGACTTCGACGATCGATATTTCGCAGTTGCCGCGTTACACGGCCATGCCCGATCTGGGCGCGTTCGCCAACGCGGGCTTTCCGTTTACGCGCCTCGCCGATCTGTCCGAAACCGCGGTGATCCTGCCCACGCAGCCGGCCGCGGACGACGACTCCGCCTATCTGACGCTGATGGGCAGCATGGGGCAGGCCACCGGCTATCCGGTGCTGGGCGTGACGGTGGCCGATCCGGCTCAGGTCGAATCGCTGCGGCAAAAGGACTTGCTCGTGCTGGCATCGGGCGACAACCAGCCTTTGCTCAAGGCGTGGCGCAGCGACTTGCCGCGCGGGTTCTTCGCACCGGCTCCGTCGTCCGGCAACGGGCTCGCCGGTTGGTGGGACAAGCTGACGGGCGGCCAGACGCAAGCCAGGCGCGAAGCCGACATCGCCGCGCTCTATCGCAGCGACGACCACGACGGCATGGTAGCCGGGTTCGAGTCGCCGCTCGCGCATGGCCGCAGCGTGGTGGTCGTATCGGGCAATACGCCGGGCGGCCTCAGCGCGGTCGCGGACGCGCTGCAAGCGCGCCACTACCGCGTCGACGACACGATCGGCGGCAGCCTCGTGGTCGTCAATGACGGCATCCTCACCACGCTGAACAAGGACCAGAGCTATTTCATCGGCTCCTTGCCGCTGCGGCTCGCGATCGAGTGGTTCTTCGCGAGTCACATCGTGCTGCTGCTCGCGGCGACGCTCGTCAGCGTCGTGCTCATCGGTTTGCTCGGCGGCGTGCTCCTACATCGGCGCGCCCTGAGACGCCTGAATCTGGACATTCCCCAGACATCGCAACGTGAAGAAGGACGACGAGGTTCTCATGTTTAAAAGACGGCCGGCTATTTCCCGGGCACGCCTCGCGCGTTGCATGACCGTACAGCCGGTATTGCGGGCGTTGCCGGCACTGCTGTTCGGCTGCACCTTCGCCTCGACGGCGCACGCCCAGGCCGCGGCTAGCGGCAATGGCGCAAACAACGCGCAGGCGCAGCCCGCTGCGGCTACGGCGGCGTCGTCAACGACCGTGACCTGGTCGTTGCGGCAATTGGGTGCGCAATACGCGCTCAACCTGCGCGGTGTCGACGGCAGCAACACGGTGCCGGTCGGCGTGCGCGACGATCAGGTCGTGAGCGGTGCGCGCCTGAATCTGCGCTATGCCTATTCGCCGGCGCTGCTGCCCGATCTCTCGCACATCAACGTGCTGGTCAACGACCAGGTGGCGGCCTCGATCGCGGTGCCGAAGGATACGGCCGGCGCGAGCCTGCAGCGCACGATCGCACTGCCGGCGTATCTGTTCACCTCGAACAGCAAGTTGCGCCTGCAACTGATCGGCCACTACACCACGCAGTGCGAGGACCCGCTGCATTCGAGCCTGTGGGCCAACATCAGCAACGAAAGCACGCTGAGCGTCGATACGCAGCCGCTGCCGCAGGCCAACGATCTGGCGCGCCTGCCCAAGCCGTTCTTCGACGGCCAGGACATCCGCCGGCTGAACCTGCCGGTCGTGTTCGCGGGCAATCCCGATACGGCCGCGCTCGAGGCCGCAGGCGCGGTGTCGTCGTGGTTCGGCGCGCTGGCCAGCTATCGGGGCGCAGACTTCCCGGTGTCGCTCTCCACCGTGCCCGCGCAGGGCAACGCTGTCGTCATCGTCGAAGGCGCGCAGCAGGCGGCGCTCGCCGGAGCGCCGTTGCAAGGTCCGACGCTCGCCATCGTCAGCAACCCGAACGATCCCAACGGCAAGCTGCTGCTCGTCATGGGCCGCGACGGCAAGGAACTCAAGCAGGCGGCCGACGCGCTGGTCACGGGCAGCCAGACGCTGGCGGGCTCGAGCGCGCTCATCACGCATTTCGCCGATCTCGCGCCGCGCAAGCCCTACGATGCGCCGCGCTGGCTGCGCACCGACCGCCCCGTATCGTTCGGTAAGCTGATCGACACCACACAGTTGAGCGTGTCGGGCTACAGCCCGGAACTCATTCGCATCAATACGCGCGTGCCGCCCGACCTGTTCGGCTGGCACGCGTCCAACGTGCCGATCGACCTGCATTACCGCTACACGCCGCAGCCTTACATGGTCAATTCGTCGCTGCTGTTCAGCGTCAGCGATCAGTTCATGAAGTCGATTCCGCTGCTGCCGCTCGAGCGCCTGGAAGGCGGCGACAAGCTGCGCGCCGAAGTGCTGCCCGACAGCAGCCTGCCGCGCCGGGCGAAACTGGAAGTGCCGCTGGAGTCGCTTCTGCAGCCGAACACGCAGCTGCAGTTCCGCTACATGTACGACTACATCAAGCAGGGCGAGTGCCGGGACATCATCATCGACAACGTGCGCGGCGCGATCGATCCCGAATCGACGATCGACTTGTCGAGGTATCCGCACTACATCGCGATGCCGAACCTGGCCGCGTTCGCCCAGGCGGGTTTCCCGTTCGCGCGCATGGCCGACCTGTCCGACACGGACGTCGTGCTCGGCGCCAATGCAGGGCCGCAGGAGTACAGCACGTATCTGGCCGTGATGGGCCGCATGGGCGACTCGACCGGCTATCCGGCGCGCGGCGTGACCGTGCTGCGCGGCCAGCGCATCGACGCCATGCCTGCGGCGAAGGATCTGCTTGTGATCGCCTCGGGCGCCGATCAGGCCTGGCTCAAGGACTGGGCGGCGTACATGCCCGCGGCGTACGACCACGGCGCGCAGTTCTCGCTCTCGGATCTGCCCGGCCGCGTGCGTGGGTGGTTCCACGCCAATCCGCGTCTCGATTCGGCACCCGGGCGCCTGTCGCTCGCCTGGACGGGGCCGGGCGTAAGCGCCGTGCTGGCGGGCTTCGAGTCGCCGAAGGAAAAGGGCCGCAGCGTGGTCATGCTGGTCAGCAATCAACCCGACGGTCTCAAGGATGCGGCCGCGGCGTTGCTGGGCGTGCCGAACTACGACAAGCAGCCCATCCAGGGCAGCCTCGTGTCGATCCGCGGCACCGAAGTCGATGCGCTCGTGGGCGAGCACACGTACTACGTCGGGCATCTGGGCCTGTGGCGCGGCCTCGACTGGTGGCTGGCTTCGTTCGGCGTGTCGCTGGCCTCGCTGCTGAAGGCGCTCGGTGTCGTCGCGCTCGTGCTGCTGGCGGCAGGTGGGTTCGTGGCCTTGCGGCGCCGTCAGGCGCGACGCGATGCCGAAGCCGAGGCGCGGCTGCGCGCAAAGCAGCACGCGCAACAATAATCAGGAAACCTTCATGTTAGTCAGCCGCAGCCAGGCCTGTGTTCTGGGTTTGTTGCTCACCTCGGTCAGCCACCCCGCGTGGGCGCAGGACGCTAGCTCCAGAATGCTGCTGGAGCAGGGCCGCTATTGGCAGGCGCATGACAAGCCCGATCTGGCCGCGCAGTCCTGGTCGAAGCTGCTGCTGACCGATCCGAAGCAGCCCGAAGGCCTCTATGGCATGGGGTCGATCGCGGTGGGCAAGAAGCAGTTTGCCGTCGCCAAAGACTATCTGGCGAGGCTGCGCGCCGCTGCGCCCGACAGCCGCTTTGTGCCGCTGCTCGAGCAGGACCTGCGTCTTGCCGTGGAGCCTGGCAAGTCGACGTTCGCCAAGGCGCGCCAGATGGCGCAGGACGCCGTCAACCAGAACGACCCGAAGGCGCTGGCGGCCGCGATCGCGCAATACGACAGGGCATTGGGTGGCAAGGCCCCGCAGGGCAGCGTGGCGCGCGAGTACTACACCTTCCTCGGCTATACGGACGGCGGCGTGGATCCGGCCATTCAGGGCTTGACGCGCCTGAACGCCGAGACGCCCGATCCGTATACCCAGTTGGCGCTGGCCCAGCATCAGGTGCGCGACGAACGCTATCGTGCCGCGGGCGTCGCGTTGCTGGAAAAGCTGGCCGCGCGCCCGGACATCGGCGGCGCGGCCACGGAAGCCTGGCGCTCCGTGCTGACCTGGGTCACGCCCACGCCGAAGAACAAGTCGTGGTTCGAGGACTATCTGAAGCTGCATCCCGATGACGATGAAATCCGCCATCAGATGCTCTCGCCGCGCGCGGCGGGCGCCCCTGCCGTGCCGGTCATGGACCCGCGCCTGACGCGCGGCTTCGCGGCGTTCAAGGCGGGCGACATCACGACCGCGGAACAATCCTTCACCGATGTGCTGCGCGACAAACCCAACGACACCGATGCGCTCGGCGGGCTGGGTCTGGTGCGCATGCAACAGGGCGATCTGGCGCAGGCGCAGACGCTGCTCGCGCGCGCCGTCGCGCGTCCGGGCGCCGGAGCCAACTGGAACAAGGCGCTCGCTTCGGCACGCTTCTGGCTGCTGGTGAATCAGGCCGAAGGCGCGCAAAGCGTGGGCGACTACGCCGCCGCGCGCAGCAAGCTCGACCAGGCGCTGCGCATGGACCCCGCGGAGCCGGGCGGCCGCAATGCGTCGGCCCGGCTGTATGCGGCGCAGGGCGATCTGGTCCGCGCCGAAAAGGTCTACCGCGAGGTGTTGGCGGCACATCCGAACAACCGCGAGGCGGTGAGCGGGCTCGTCGATATCCTCGCCGCGACGGGGCGCGCCGACGAGGCCCAGAAGTGGGTCGACGGCATGCCACCCGAGCAGCAGGCCGGCATCGGCGGCCTCGACCGTTTGCGTGCCGCCGTCGCCGCGGGCCGCGCCGACGCCGCCGAGCAGCGCGGCGATCTGGATGCCGCGCAACGGATCCTCGAAGACGCGCAGCGCCGCGATCCCGACAATCCGTGGATCCGTCTGGAACTGGCGCGCTACGAACTGAGGCAGGGCCATGCCGACGAGGCGCGGGAACTCGTGGACGGCCTGCTCGCTTCGAACCCCGACAATCCCGACGCCCTCTACGCAAGCACGCTGCTCGCCATGCAGATGGGCGACTGGACGCGCGCACAGGACACGATGGCGCGCATTCCCACCGCCGCGCGAACGCCGAACATGGTCGCGACGGCGCAGCAGATCGATTTCCAGGCGGTGGCGGCGCAAGCCTCGCAACTGGCGCGCGACGGCAATCTGGACGACGCGCGCAATATGCTGGCGCGGCTCGAAGCGTCGGCGGGCAAGGACCCGGCGCGGGTGAGCGCACTGGCCCAGGCCTATGTCGACGCGGGCAATCTGCCGCGCGCGATGGCCTTGATGCACGGGCTGATGCCGGGCGGCCTGAAGGGCAGCGGTCCCGATGTGCAACTGGCCTATGGGGGTCTGCTGCTCAAGACCGGCCAGAACGTTCAGGCCCAGGACGTGATCCGCGGGTTGCAGGGCGAGACGCTGACCGCAGACCAGCGCCGGCAACTGGACGATCTGAACTACCTCTACGCCGTGCGCCTGGCCGAGCAGCAACGCCAGCAAGGCGACCTTGCGCAGGCCTACGACACGCTCGCGCCGATTCTCGCGAAGCGGCCCAACGACAGCCTGGCCAACGCCGCGCTGGCGCGCATGTATGCGGCCGACGGCCAATACAACAAGGCACTGTCGCTTTATCGGAAGGCGCTCGCGAACGATCCCGACAACCCCGGTCTGGAGCTGGGCGTGGCGATGACGGCGGTGCAGGCCGGCGAGGGCGGCGTGGCGGACGCCGCCTTGAAACAGGCCGTTGCGAAGGCGCCGAACGATCCGGACGTGCTGGCGGGCGCCGCGCGCATCTACGTCATGCAGGGCAAGACCCGCGAGGCGCAGTCGCTGCTGGTGACGGCCATCGCCGCCAAGGAAAAGCGGCTCGGCGTGCAGGCGCAAGGCGTCCACGTGGCGGGCAATCCCTTCGTGCACGACGACGATCGCCGCCGCCGTGCGGCTCGCGAGAAGCGCCAGCCGGCTGCCAATGCGTTTGCCGCGCAGGGCACAGCAGGCGCTGCCACTGATGGCGCGCTCGTGAACGACGCCGGAACGGCTTCCGGTCTCGCGCCTGCAACGACGTCGAAGGCGGCGCGTGCGTCTGCGTTGCCTTCCGTGGCCGGCACGCCGATCGGCGAGCAGGCGCCGCAGGACGCGGTGGCCACGAGCGCGCCTCAGGAGGGCGCCATCTCGCTCGACGACATGCGCAACGAACTCGACGATATCCGCTCGGAGCGCTCAGCGGAAATTCGCGGTGGCCTGTTCGTCTCGTCGAACAACAGCGCCGGCGGGACCTCGCAATTGACGGATGTGCAGCAGCCGCTCGAAGCCTTGCTGCCGGTCGGCAACGGCAAGCTGTCGCTGCGCGTGACGCCGGTGGAACTCGAGGGCGGCACGCTCGGCACCGATGTCTACAGCAGCAGCCAGTTCGGCGGCGGCCCGGTCGCCGCGCAGGCGCAGAAAGACGGCACGGTCGCCGCGCCCGGTGCGCAGAGCGCCCATGGCGTGGGTCTCGGCGTGGGTTACGAGACGCGCAAGTGGGCGTTCGACATCGGCACGACGCCTTTGGGTTTCCAGTACACCAATGTCGTCGGCGGCGCGTCGTTCAAGAGCGCCATCGATGCGAAGGCGGGCAGCTGGTTCAACGCGGGCGTGTCGCGCCGCGCCGTGACCGACAGCATCACGTCGTTCGCCGGTTCGACCGACGCGCGCTCGGGCTTGCGCTGGGGCGGCGTGACCGCCACGGGGCTGCATGGCGCGATCGGCCTCGACAACCAGGATTTCGGCTTCTACGGCTACGGTTCCGTGAAGTACCTGGACGGCTATAGCGTCCAGTCCAACGAAGGCGCCGAAGTCGGCGCGGGCACGTACTGGTACCTGCTTCGCAGCGCCAGCAACATGCTGACCATCGGCATGAATCTGAGCGGCGAGTTCTACCGCCACGACCAAAACAACTTCACTTACGGCAACGGCGGCTACTTCAGTCCGCAGCGCTTCTATGCGTTCACCGTGCCCATCACGTGGGCGCAGCGCTCGGATCGCTGGACCTACAAGCTGCAAGGGTCGGCAGGTCTGCAGTACTACCACGAGGCCGGCGGGGCGTACTTCCCGACCGACAGCACGCTGCAGGCGGCCGCCGTCACAGCAGCATCGTCGCTTGGCTTGAGCGACGGCGCGGTCCATCCCGCGCAGTCGAAGACCGGCATCGGCTACAACCTGCTGGCCGCGGCCGAATACCGCTTCAGCAATCACCTCACGGGCGGCGCGTCGGTGGGCGCCAACAACTCGTCCAGCTACCGCCAGTGGGTGGCTGGCCTGTATCTGCGCTTCAGCTTCGCACCGCAGACGAAGTCGCTGGATATGCCGGTCATGCCTTACCAGTCGCACTACAACGATCAGTAGCCCGGTCGGTCGGAGATCGATCGTTTTTCAGGAGTCTTAAGTTCATGCTTGCTTCCGTACTTGCAGGTCTCAGTATTCTCATGATTGGCGACAGCCATCTGAGCGAGCCGGGTTATCTCATCGACACATTGCAGGACCAGTTGATCGCCGCCGGCGCGCAGGTGCATACCTACGGGGTGTGCGGCAGCGTGCCGGGCGACTGGGTGAAGTCGGTCCCGGGCACCTGCGGCGGCGCCACGCGCAACGGCAAGGCACCGCTCGTCGTCGATCACAGCGCGAAGACGCAGCCTATCGATCAACTGGTCGCGGCGAACAAGGCCAACCTCGTCATCATCGTCGAAGGGGACACGTTCGGCGGATACGGCAAGGACGATTTTCCCAAGAGCTGGGCGTGGCAGCAGGTCACGGCGCTCACGCAAGACCTGGCCGCCAGCAAGACGGCGTGCGTCTGGGTCGGGCCGGCGTGGGGCTCGGAGGGCGGCAAGTACCAGAAGACCTTTGCGCGCGTGAAGCAGCTCTCGTCGTTCCTCGCCACCAATGTCGCGCCGTGCCAGTACATCGACTCGCTCACGTTTTCGAAGCCGGGCGAATGGGCGACGGTCGACGGTCAGCATTTGACGACGACCGGCTACAAGTACTGGGGCGCCGACATCATGAAGGCGCTGGTCAAGCTGCCGGTCGTCCAGCACAAGTAAGACGCCGCCGCTTCGTCACATCGAGAGTTGGAGAAAAACAATGAAAAACGTCCTTTCCCAGCCGTTGCGCTTCGTTGTTCGCGGCCTCGCGCTGTCCGGCTTCGCGCTGTCCGCGCAACTGGCCGTCCAACTGGCCGTACCGTTCGCCATTGAACCGGCCATGGCCGCCGATATCCCGCTGTACCCGACCGGTCCCGCGGAGGATTCGTCGTTCGTGCGTTTCGTCGATGGCGGATCGCATCCCGTGGATGTGACCTCGGCAGGTTCGAAAGCACGCCTGACGCTCGATGCCGAGAACCCGGCCAGCCGCTTCTTTCCGATCGCCGCGGGCAAACCCGTAGCCGGCACGCTGACGGCGGGCGGGGCGCACCAGGACGTAAGCGCGACCGTTAAGCCCGGCGAGTTCGTCAGCATCGTCGCGCTCGACGGGGTGGAGAAGGGCGCGCGTTCGCAGGTCGTGACGATCCGCGAAAAACCGGACGACTTCAACGCGCTCAAAGCCTCGGTGGGCTTTTACAACCTCGATGCGCACTGCGCGACGCCCACGCTGAAAGTGCCGGGCCGCGACATCGTGCTGCTCGACGGCGTGGCCGCGGGCCAGAGCAAGCGCCGGCAGGTCAACCCGGTCGCGCTGTCGGTGCAGCTCGCCTGCGGCGGTCAGCCGGTGGGGCAGCCGCTGAATCTGGGCACGCTCGTCGCGGGACAGCGTTATACGGTGTTCCTCGTGCCGGCCGGTGCACAGTCGCGCATCTTCTTCGCGAACGACGCGGTGAGCCGCTGATCGCATGGTTTTCGCGTCCCTCGAATTCCTGACGCTGTTTCTGCCGGCCTTCCTCGCGATCTATGTCATGTCGCCCGCGCGCTGGCGCAACGGCGTGCTGCTCTTTTGCAGCTGGTTCTTCTATGCCTGGTGGAGCCCGGTCTTTCTGTTGCTGTTCATCGCGCTGACGCTCTGCGGCTGGTTCGGCGGCGTGGTCATCGACCGCGCGCCGAGCCCCCGTGCACGCGGCGGATGGCTCGCGGTCTTCATCGCTGTGAACGTTGCGATCCTATGCTGGTACAAGTACGCCAACATCGTGGTCGATAGTCTCGACAATGTGCTGGCGGCAGGCCATGCGGGGCCGATTCCCTGGCAACACGTCGTGTTGCCTATCGGACTGTCCTTCATCGTCCTGCAATCGATCTCGTACCTGATCGACGTGCAGCGCGGCACGGTCCCGGCCGACCGCAGTGTGATCCGCTATGGGGCCTATCAGGGAATGTTCGTACACCTGATCGCCGGGCCGATCATTCGCTACGCGTGGGTCAAGCGCGAGCTGGTGTCGCGCACGGTCGACTGGGACGCTTTTGCAGCGGGCGCGCGGCGGCTCATGGTGGGCATGAGCATGAAGGTGCTCGTGGCCGACACGCTGTCGCCCATCGTCGACGCGGTCTTCGCCATGCATGCCCCCACGCTGGCGGACGCGTGGCTCGGTTGCGGCTTCTACACGCTGCAGCTGTTCTTCGATTTCGCGGGCTATAGCGCCATGGCCATCGGGCTGGGGCAGATGCTGGGCTTTCGCTTCCCCGAGAACTTCAATCATCCGTACCTCGCCAGCAGCATTCAGGACTTCTGGCGTCGCTGGCACTTGTCGCTGTCGAGCTGGATTCGCGATTACCTGTACATCCCGCTAGGCGGCAACCGCGATGGCGAGTGGCAGACCTGCCGGAACCTGCTGCTGACCATGGCCCTCGCGGGCCTGTGGCACGGCGGCGATAGCTGGAACTTCCTGCTGTGGGGTATCGCTCACGGTGTGGCACTGACGGTGGCGCGGCTCTGGCGGCGCGCCGGCATGCCCGTTGTGCCGCTCTGGTTGTCGCACGTGCTGACGCTCGTGTTCGTCATGCTCGCGTGGACGCTGTTCCGCGCGGTGGGTTTTCATGCGGCGCTCGCCATGTACCGTGGCCAGTTCGGCTTGAACGGAATCGGCTTCAGCGACGCCACGATCGTGCTGCTGCGGCCCGTGCATGGGCTGGCCGCCGCGCTGGGCATCGTCTGTGTGCTGCTGCCGGTCTGGCAATCGCGCTGGGAGCGCCTCGCGGATACGGCTCCAGGCCGGTTGTGGCAGGCCGTGTGGCCGCTCGCGGGCTTTCTGCTGTCGTTCGGGTTGATCGTCGCGCGCGGCGCGGTGCCTTTCCTTTACTTCCAGTTCTGACGCCATGGAAGATCCCAAGCCGCTACCGCTACTACCCGCTACGCGCGCCGGCAAGGTCGTTGCCGTCATGCTGATGGGCTTCCTGTTCGCGGGCCTGTTCTTCAATATCCGGTTCGCGTCGACGACGGCAGCGCTGTTGCCTCACGCCGTCACGCGTGCGGGCATGCTGGACGGCACGGTGTCGAAGGAACTCGCCAGCCGCATGGCCGATACGCCGATCGCCGCCGACGCCGCGCGCATGCAGCGCGCGCTGGGCTGGCTGACGCTGGGCGATCTGGGCCCGCGCGTGCGGCAAGGCTGTCCCGGCTGGCTGTTCCTGCGCGACGAACTGAATGTGTATGCCGACGGCGACCGCCATCTCGCGGCGCGCGCCGAAACGGTCGCCGCCGTGCAGCGCGAACTGGCGCGTCGCGGCATTGCGTTGCTCGTCGCCGTGGTGCCCGACAAGTCGCGCATCGAACCGCAACATCTGTGCGGCCTGTATCGGCCGGTATCGCTGAGTGCGCGCCTGAGCGACTGGACAGCGCGTCTCGCAGCCGTTGGCGTGCCCGTGGTGGACCTGGGCCCGGCGCTGCGCGGCGTGCCGCGCGATGCATTTTTCCGGACCGACACGCACTGGACCCAGGACGGCGCGGGCGCCGCGGCGCGCGCGGTGGCGCAGCGCATTCGGGCGATGGACGAACCGCCGGGTTCGAGCGTGTCGAGCCAGCCCGGCTACCGCGTTGCCGACAAGCTGGCCGCCCGGCGGCCGGGCGACCTCGTGCGGCTGGCGGGGCTCGATGCGTTGCCGGTGTCCTGGCAGCCGCGAGCGGAGATCGTGACTGGCCGGGCCTACCTTCATGTGGCCCAGGCGGCTGCGTCGGCGGACGACCTGTTCGGCGATGCCGATCTGCCGGGTATCGCGGTCATCGGCACCTCGTATTCGACGACGTCCGATTTCGTGCCGCAACTGGCGTTGGCATTAGGCCAGGGCGTGGGGAATTTCGCGCGCGAAGGCGGCAAGTTCGGCGGCGCGGCGCGCGCGTATTTCGCGAGCGCCGCGTATGCCCAGACGCCGCCCAAACTCGTGGTTTGGGAACTCGACGAACGGGATTTGCAGGCGCCGCTCGAAGCGGAAGACGACGTTGTCGTAGCGAAATCCCGTCCGGTCGGCACGATGGCTTCGCGTTGAGGCTTCCGGTCCGGGTAATCGATGCAGCGGGCCGCCTGCGGTCAGGCCTTCAGCAGCTCGGCTGCGAAAGAATTCGCATGCGCTACGGCCTCTTGCGCGTTGATGAACACGCCGAGTTCCTCCCAGCGCTCCTCGACCGCGTATGTGCCTTTTATCGCGAGCGCCCTCTGCACGCGTAATTGCGCTGCGTACCTGCCGTCCTCCAGGGGGTGAGCCGTCGCGATGATCCTGTGCGGAGGGCTGGGTCTTTCTGGCTGAACCAGCTGGGCAGGACCATCAGGCATGCCGACATCCTTCAACTCGTTGCGGGCGTTGCAGTCCGGGCAGTAGAAACACCAACCCTCGTCCTCCTGACTGGATCTGACCTGCCCGCGAGCCAGCACGGCACGACATTCAACGTTTTCGCAGATGAACGGCATCGCAGTCTCCGGAGTTGTTTGAAGGGAGCCTAGCACGTCCGCCGTCGGTCAACCATTGGCGATGTTGCCGGGCCCGGCGTCAAGGAAAACCCTCAAGCGCGCGCCTATGTCGTCGCCTCAAGCCGCACTCGCAACGCTCCATATCGGCCCGATGGCTGCCTTCGGAGAAGCTGACCTCCGAGCCGAACGGCAGCGCGCAGTCCTGGGTGTAGAAGAAGAACCACGCGCCCTCGCGCGCGAAGTACGCCCGGAAACAGGGCGAATCGCCACGCACGTCCGGAGCGTCGGAACAGCGAAACCAGTAGGTGGTCCCATCCAGGACGCCGTGTGCGAGGCGGTGCGAAGGGACTTCGTCGCAAGCCGGGGACTGGAAGGCAAGGGCGCGACTCACGTTTCCACTGGGCAGGAGAACGGTCACTTGACCGGCGACGCGCGCCTCGCAGGTGGGCGCCGTGTTATTCGGAGCCGGATCGATTGCGTTGCCACCCGTGCCGGGACACCTAATCAGGGAGCGAACGTGTGCGAGGTGGAAAGACGGTATCGCCTTCGATCCGGGGCGGAGGGGCTTGATGTTTTCCACGCTGCGGCTCCTGTGCAATTGGTACTCGGACAACTGCAAGGATAGGATTTCAGCGGCTTGATGTCTGCGACCTGGCGGCGCACATCGAGGCTCCACTCCACCTTTTGGGCAGAGCGGCCTCTCGTCAATCGTAGGAGGTTGATATCTCCACTAACATTTCTACCCCTACGCGACCTTGCGGGTCAGATCCACCTGTCCGGATGCGCCGGCGCTCAGCTCGGCGCGATCCGATTCGGGCACTTCTCCCGCGCGCCGATGGATGTCGTGCGTGACGAAGCCTTGCTCGCGGCTCGGGATCGCGAACCAGTCCGGTTGCGCAAACGACGCGCGAATGTCTTCGACGCCGCTCGACCAGTGCTCTTGCATGGTGTCGGCGCTGAATTCGTAGTCCTTGTAATGCCCTTCGTAAGGCTTGTTCTTGTAGATCAGATGGACCACATTGATCGACGAACCATCGGCCACCTTCTCGGCGAGCCCGAAGAGGGGATCGCTGCGGCGCGCCTCGGCGGGCACGTGCTCGAGGAGTTCCTTGATAAAGCGCGCGTGCTTTTGCCGATCGGCAAGCATGTTGGTGATGGCGCGCGTGCGGCTCGAATATTGAATGTCCTTGGCGCGCTCGGCCACGTCCAGGAAATCGGCGGGCACGTTGCCGCTCGCGCTCCATAGATCGACCTGGAAAACGAGCGTGTCCTTGTGGTCCGCGTCACGCAGCACCTCCGTGAGCGGTGTGTTCGACACGAGGCCGCCGTCCCAGTAGTACTCGCCTTCGATTTCCACGGCCGGAAAACCAGGCGGCAGCGCGCCCGATGCCATGAAGTGCTCGGGCTCGAGCCGCATTTTGGCGTTGTCGAAATAGACGAGATTGCCGCTGCGCACGTTCACGGCACCCACCGACACCCGGATCGGGCCGTCGTTGATACGGTCGAAATCGGCGAAACGTTGCAGCGTCGACTTCAGCGCGGCGGTGTCGTAGTAGCTCACCGCACTCGGCATCGCCTTCTGCCAGCCCGCGACCGGCAGCGGGCGGCGCGGGGCGAAAAACCCCGGCTGGCCTTCGGTGAGTGCGCGACCCGCGGCCCACATGCTGGCCCAACGGCGCGACAATTCCTGATGGCTGAACAGCGGCATGGCGAGCGCGCCGAGGTTCCCGAACCAGTCGAGTGGATGGCAGATCGACTCCCAGAAACCACGCAGCGCTTCGACGCGCCGCGCGGGCTCGTTGCCCGCAATAATCGCCGTGTTGAGCGCGCCGATCGACACGCCCGCAATGCGATGCGGTTCGACCCCGGCCTGCGCGAGCCCTTCGAACACGCCGGCCTGATAAGACCCGAGCGCGCCGCCGCCCTGCAAAACAAGGGCGATTTCATCGTAGCGCGGCAGCTCAAAGGGCTTGCGCTCCGTGCGGGCGGTTAGATTGCTGCTGCGCATACGTTCTCCGTTCGTTGGTTGCTTAGTGCATCGACCAGCCGTGCGTGACGAGCACCGACTGGCCCGTCAACGCCTGCGACCCGAAGCCCGCGAGGAACGCGACCGTGTTAGCCACGTCGTCGAGCGAGGTGAACTCGCCGTCCACGGTGTCCTTAAGCATCACGTTCTTGACGACGTCGGCTTCGGAAATGCCGAGCGCCTTGGCCTGCTCGGGGATCTGCTTGTCGACGAGCGGCGTACGCACGAAACCCGGGCACACGACGTTGGCGCGCACACCGCGCGGTCCGCCTTCCTTCGCCACGACGCGGGCCAGGCCGAGCAGACCGTGCTTCGCCGTGACATAAGCCGCCTTGAGCTTCGACGCCTCGTGCGAGTGGACCGATCCCATGTAGACGATCGAGCCGCCCTTGCCGCTGCCGTACATATGCTTGAGCGCGGCCTTGGTGGTGAGAAACGCGCCGTCGAGATGGATCGCGAGCATCTTCTTCCAGTCGGCGAACGGGAACTCGTCCACCGGGCTGATGATCTGGATGCCCGCGTTCGACACGAGCACGTCGATCCCGCCGAACGCTTTCGCCGCTTCGTCGATCCCGGCATTCACGGCTTCCTCGTTGGTGACATCCATCGCCACGGCGAGGGCCTTGCCGCCCGCGGCTAAGATGCTGTCCGCCACCTTCCCGGCGTTCGCGAGATTGAGGTCGGCGATCACGACCGCCGCACCCTGGCTCGCGAACGTGCGCGCGCAATGTTCGCCAATGCCGCTGGCGGCGCCCGTGATGACGGCAACCTTATCTTTCAAAGACATGTGTATTCCTTACTAAAAGCGATTGATAAACAGATCAGGCGAGCTCGGCTTCGGGTTCGCCCAGGGCCGCGTCGTGGCTCGATGCCGCGGCGAGATAGTCGAAGGCGACCTCGCCGATATCGAGCGTGAGGTCCGCAATGACGTGACGTGCGCCCACCACGCGGCGCACCGGCAGATCGGCGACGGGCGCGAGCGCATGCGGATGCAGCTCGATCGCGGCCGGGCCGCTCCATGCGCCTCGCACCGTCACGTCGCGCAGATAGAAGCGCACGAGCTCGCAGATGCGCGCCGTGCCGTCCACATGCGGAATGATCTTGAGAAGGTAGTTGGGCGTGTCGGCGAGCTTGCGGCGCTCGTCTTCGCTGTTGAGCACGTGATGCTTGTAGCCCATTGTGCCGGTCGCGATGCGCTGCGTGCCGTAATCGAGCGTGCCGAGCAGCGTGTCGTTGCCATCGACTGCGAGCACGGGGCGCGCGAGCTTCTTCGGGAAGCCCCAGATTTCACGGCCGCCGGCAATCGGGCCTTCGTCGTCGAGATACATCGAATGCGTGTAATTTGCGAGGCGGCCTTGCGGATCGCGTACGGAAATCACCTGTCCGCTTTCGGTGTAGTCGCCAAAACCCGACGAGTCGGGCATGCGGATGAATTCGTAATGCACGAGATTATTTTCCGGCTTTAGCGGCTCCGGCACGATGGCGCGCAGCGCATCGGGATCGGTCTCGTACGTGATGATGAAATATTCGCGATTGACGAAGCGAAACGGCGGCCGCGGATACGCGGGGTTGTGCATGGGCATCGCGAACGCATCGCGACGGATTCTTGCCAGATCCATATTGTTCTCCAGGCTAGGCTGCATGAAAACGTCGCAACAGATATTAGAGGGAAAACATGACACGATCGCATTTATGACGATAAAACACCGTTCCAATTTCGTTAAATAAAAAGGAAATTGAAAGTTTATTGGCCATCCCAGCGTCATTTTCGTGTGATTGTCACAACCCCGCGTATGGCAATTTTTGCAGCTTAATCATGACATTACGTTCGTTGCGCCAGAAACATATGACGAATGCTGATCAAAACGGGAAATAGATTAATGCGTGGATTGGCAGAGGAGGCCGGCCACTTCGCAAAGGGAAGGAACGTCTCGATCCGGCATAGGTGTACTTCGTCTAAATTAAGCAGGAATGCGAAGTATGCAGGTTGCCTGGAAAGAGCCGCCGCGATACCGGATCGGCGCGCGCCGAACACCATGTTATATGACATCTCTTATGGATGGCCTGGCGTAAGATATCCTCGCTTCCGGCGGGGAAGCGGGCGGGGCAGGCTGTGACCGACTAGAATGGATTGGCACGCCTAAGCACGAGACGTGCTTCCTGCTTCGTTAGCCAGCGAGCATACCGGCGAGATGCGATGAGCATATTCAGATTTCAATCGGCGACGGAATCGGCATTCCTCAAACGCTCGCATGCGCCCAGCGCGGTTCGCGCATGGCTGGTCGATATGCTTTGCTGGCCCGCCCGCTTCGAGGATCCGCAGGTCGAACGGGAATTTACGGAGGAGTATGGCCGGCGCTTCGCCGACTTTCGCCGTGCGGCGCTGGTGCTCGGAACCCTGATCTGGGTGTGTTTCGGCTTCTGGGAAATCAGCCTTGCGCAGACCAGTCCGGTGTTCCGGCCGTACTTCCCAGTGGTGTTCGCGTTCCGGTGCGCCGGTGCGCTTGGCGCGACCGTCGGCATTGTGCTGGCCTTCAGGCTCGAATTTCATCGGGACAAGGTTGCACACTGGATCTTGCTGTCGGGCCTGGCGTTCATGTGCTTTTGCCTGTTGATGCAAACGGTCCTTGCCCCGCGTCCATTCAATTTCACCCATTTTTTTGTCGGCTTTTATTTAATTCTCTTTTATCTGTTTGGCTTTCTGCGCCTGCGGGCCAAGGCGACGCTCATGCTGGCCGCGTGCGTGATCGCCGTGATCGTGATGGCACAGCTGGTCACTCAGGCCGTCGAGCCGGACAACTTCGCCGCGGGCATGTTCTATCTGTTGAACGTCGCCGTGCTGGGACACAGCGTCAACGTGAATGCCGAGCGGCATGTGCGCGACCGGTATGTTGCCGTCCAGGCTCTTGCCCAGAGCAACGCCGCGCTGCAAAGCGCCAACGCAGAGCTTGCGCAAAAGCACCATGATCTCGAGCGCGCACGGCGCGACCAGCAGACCAAATCGGAAGCTCTGATTGCGTTGCGCGAGCAGCAGCGCGAAGCCGCAGAGCAGGCGAGCCGGGCGAAATCGCGCTTTCTGGCCGCAGCCGCGCACGACCTGCGCCAGCCCATGCATGCGCTGAACCTGTTTCTTGCGGCGGCGGACGAAGCGCTGGAAGCGCGCGACATCGAAGCGTCGGGCAAGCTGATCGGCGAAGCGCGCAAGGCGTCGGTATTGACGGCGCGTCTTTTCAACGCGGTGCTCGACCTGTCGAAGCTCGAATCGGGGCATGTCAACCCGACCTATACGAGCGTCGACCTGAGCCGCGTGACCGAGGAGACGGTCGAGCAGCTCGCGTCGTTCGCTGCGAGCCGCGGCGTTGTGCTGCGCTATGCGAAGGCGCTGCAAAAACCCGCATGGGTACGCACCGACGCCGACTGGATTCCCCGCGTGCTGAGTAACCTCATTGCGAACGGCATCAAGTATTCGGACCCGTCGAAAGCGGGTCGCTCCACGGTGCTCGTGGGTTTGGTACGTATGCCTAATTATGTGCGGCTCGACGTGCTCGATAACGGCATCGGCATCGCGTCGGAGCATTGGGACGCGATCTTCCAGCCGTTCGTCCAGCTCGGCAACCCGGAGCGGGACCGCGAGAAAGGGCTCGGACTCGGTTTGTCGATCGTGAATGCGGTGGTGTCCCTGCTCGAGGGACATCGTCTCGAACTCAAGTCGATCGAGGGTCACGGGTCGCGCTTCTCGGTGCGCATGCCGGTGGCGGATCAATTCGCGCACGGGGATGCCGCGATATCGCCCACCGATGCGGCGGCGTCGCCGTCACCGTCGTCGCTGCGCGGTCTCTATGTGTTGCTGGTCGAGGACGACAGCCTGGTGCGCGCCTCGATGGAGGCGTTGTTTGCACGCTGGGGAGTGCTGTCCGATTCGGTTCGCTCCGCAGCCGAACTCGACGAACTTTTGCGGACGATCGAGCGCGTGCCGGACCTGGTGATCAGCGACTACCGGTTGCCGGAGAATTCGACCGCACACGACGTCATCCGCCTCCTGGGCGAGCACGTTGCGCGGCCCGTGCCGTGTCTCGTGGTGACGGGGGAAGCCGTGGCAAGCACGCAGGGTGTGTTGCCGGAGCGCTGCGTGCTCAGCAAGCCGTTGGCTCCCGACCTGCTGATTGCGCGCATGCTTGAATTGACAGAGGCATCGGCCCGGGCGACCTAGACCGCGGGGGCGTGCGCAACGGTGGGAATCTCGATGCCGCGGCGCGCCATTTCGACGATCAGGAACGTGCGCCGCGATACGTTAAAGCGGCTCAGCAGATCGCTGATGTACTCCTTCGCGGTGTTCTCCGAGATATTCATCTTTCGCGCGATGGCCTTGTTCGACATGCCCTGCAGGAGAAAACCCAGGGTTTGCGCGAGGCGCGGCGGCAGGTTCAGCGAGTCGATCGGAATGGCCTTGCTCGGGCCCGGGGACTGCGGGGTATGGCCACCCTTGCCGAGTACGCTGTTGGGCAGGTAGACCCGACCATTCAGGATCGTCTGGAGGGCTTCCCGGAACACCGCGCCGCCTTCCTCGCTGGCCTTCGAGATGAAGCCGCCGGCGCCATTCTTGATGCAGTCCAGCACGGTCTCGCGGTCGTCCTGTGCGGACAGCATGACCACATGCGCCGCGCGCTCGTTCTCCTGCAGCCAGCGCAGCAAATCAAGCCCGGTGTGATTGTCCCCGATCTGGTAGTCGAGAAAGACCAGGTCGTAGGCCTTGTTCTGCAGTCGCTCGACAGCCGCGTCGTACGAGCCGGCCTCATCGATGTCGAGCGTCGGTTCCGAGGTCAGGATCAGGCTCTTCATGGCGATACGCGTCAAGCCCTCGTCTTCGACGAGCAGTACGTGGCGGAAATACAGGTTGTCCATCGGGCGCCTCTCTAGTCGGGATCACTGTACCCGCATTCCTTCAGGTTGCGATCCCCCCAAAGCGGGGGACGCTTCTGGGGCCGTCTTCTGGGGGCGTTTTCCCCCCGGCATGGCCGGTTTTGCCAGCGCCCCGGGACGCGCAGGATGGAGTCGCTGCAGTTCGGACGATGAGGGACTCCACCATGCATACGCCGCATCCCGACTTCAAAAGCCTGTTGAACATTTTCCGCTTCGCGTCGGATGACGAAACCCGCGCACGCCCTTGCAAGCCGGAGCCTGAACCGGCGACGCAGCCGGACGCAACGATTCTGGCGGAACTGCTTCGGGCAAGGGCGCTCATGGTCCGCATCGAGTCGAGCGGCGTGACATTCCCGGACCAGATCTACGACGTCTTCGTGCAGGCCCTGGCCGCCTATGACCAGAAGTGCTGGACGGAGCAGATCGACCGGAGTTTCTGCATCACGTTGAGCCTGCTGGAGTCGGTCGCACGCCACCGGCGTGGCGCCGCGGCGACGCACCCCGTGTGCACCGATGCGACCCTTGTTAATCACGACAATCCGGGCCCGAGGGTCATCATCAGCGAGCACCGGAACACGCTGGACGGTAATTGGTGAGCGATCGCCGACGAGGAGGCCGTGCGATGCAAGACAACGCCATCCGGTACGACGCGCTCGATGAGGAGCGCCTGCAATCCCTGCTTGCGCAGGAACCCGATAGCCAGGCGGGGGGCAAGCGCGCAGGGCGCGAGAAAACGATTCAGACAAAGACAGAGACAGAACGGCGACCTCCCAGTCCCTACACTGTCCACACTCTCGACACAGCCATTGCTCACCTCGAAAGCGCGATTAGCGCGGACAGGGCGATGGCGATTTTCGGTGCGAGCTATTGGCACTCCCGCGTGCTCGAGCTCCGTTCCACACCGGGGATTTTGCACATTCAGGAGCGTCGGCTGCAGTGTTTGCTGGATCGGTTCGCGGCCAGAGCCGGGGGACAAGAAATAGACTGAGTCATGCCTGATTCGGGGGAGCAGAGGAGATCAAACAAGTTCGGGCAGCGTGAGAGACCACCAAATAATTCGGGAAGCGTGAGAGACCACCAATAAATCAGCGAAAAAAGCCATTAACTTGCATAGCCGCAGCGCGTTGCTGCCACCGGACACGGCAACGCGCGGCGTTTTCTTCCAGAACGTATCGGGATGCTTTCTAAAGCAAGCCCATTGCCGATGCCTTGAGCGTTGCCGCCGCGCGACTGGAGCATTCGAACTTGCGAAACACGCTTTCGATGTGCGTGCGTACTGTGCTCGGACTCAGCGCCAATTCTCGCGCGGCTTGCTTGTTGCTTGCACCGCGCGAGATGGCACGCAGCACGTCGATTTCGCGCGGCGTTAGCGGCGCGCGCTGCGGCGTGCTGTTCATTGGGCGCCTGACGGCGACCGCGCCTTCGGCCAGCAGCGCATCGACCGCTTCGCTGCTCAGCCGGCCGCTTGTGACTTCGTCGCGCAGTTGTTGCGCGGCTGCGTCGCCGGAAAGCGCGGCTCGCCACGGGCGCGCCGAGCGCAACGCGACCCACGCCACCGACGCAGCCAGCACGCGCGCCTCCAGCGTCATGGCGTGGTCGCGCGCCCCGCGAAAATAACCCGAGCCGTCCAACCGTTCATACGCATACGATGCGAGTTCGGCCGCATCTCCGAGCGCGCCGGCCTGTCTGCCTGCACGCGACGTCCAGTAGGGCACGAGGCGCACCTTCTCCCAGGCGCTTTCGGGCAAACGCGCGCTCAGATTCCAGATGCCGTTCGGCACCGCCGCCCGCCCAATCCCGTGAATCAATCCTGCGCGATAGACGCGTTCGTGCGCGGCCTGGTCCGTTGTGAGACGTTCGCAACACCGGGCGGCCGTCGCCGCGACCGCGCGCGAGAAGCCGGTCATCCAGGGCAGCTTGAGGTCGATGACGTCGGCGATCAACTCCGCCGAGGTTGCCTGCTGCATAGGCGATGTCGTCAGCGCAGCGTCGAGATCGGCGGGTGACGCACGTTCCAGTTCCGCGATCCAAAGGGGGGCACCGCGCTGCGCGGTCTCGACCAACTGCAGTGGATAGCGCGTGTCGGCGCGTTGCGCAATGAGACCAAGCGCCTGCTCGACACCGTAGGTGCGACAGAAAATCTCCAGATCTCCGGCAAGCGCGACGACGAATACGGGCATCGGCACTGCTTCGCGTGCAAGATGCGCGGGCACACCGTTGCCGTCCCACGTTTCGAAGATATGACGCAACGCCGTTTCGGTCGCGAGGGGGAGGCCCAGCATGCGCGCCACTTCGCCCGCCACTTCGCAGTGGGTCTGCGCGAGCGGCGTGAGTACCGCGGCGGCGCCGCCACGAGACTGAAGCGGCGTGACCCAATCTGTGCGGCCGTCAAGCATCGAGACGCGGCTTTGGATGTCGTCGCCGAAAACGTCGGCGAAGCCAGCAGCGTTCGCCGTGCATCCCGACCAGCGCAACAGCGACGTCTCCCGCACGGTGTCGATTGTCGACGCGTCGAGGCGGGTGGCTTGCGCGAGGCGCGCCGCGAGCCATCCGGTGCGCGGCGAATGATCGGTGGGCTGTCCCATGCTCAGATCGCCGATGAAGGCGAGTGCTTTCACGGCATCGAACACGCGCAGCGGGAAAAGGCCAGCTTTGTCGTCGGTCATCGGCATGGGAGGCAGGGCGTACGTCAGGCGTTCGATCACTATACGTCACAACGCCATTTGACCCCGCGAGGGTCGGTCATTCGACCGATGCCGCAGAAGCGAGGCGAATGCGATCCTTTGCACCATTGCCACGAACTGTTCAGGAGTTGCCATGGCTGATCGACACGCAGATATCACGCTTACTCGCGAAGAGAGCTGGCTCAAGCAGTATTATTTTGTACGGACCGCGTTTTCCGCTGCCTGGGTCGCACTGGCTTTCTCGCTCGGGCAGCATTCGCCGGCCAGAATCGCCGCACTGCTTGTCGTGTATCCGGCATGGGATGCTTTGGCCAACTACATCGACATGTTGCGCAGCGGCGGGGCGGCTGAAAACCGTACACAAGTCGTCAACGTCGGCATCAGTATCATGACGACGGTCGCCGTGATTGTGGCGTTGAAGCTGGGCGCGCATGGGGTGCTGGGCGTGTTTGGCGTGTGGGCCATCCTTGCCGGGTTGCTTCAACTCGGCACCGCGGTGCGTCGCTGGAAGCGCTTCGGCGCGCAATGGGCGATGATTCTAAGCGGTGGTCAGTCGGCATTGGCGGGGGTGTTTTTCATCGTGCAGGGCGGCGCGCCTCTGGCCTCTGCGATCGACAAAGTGGCGGGCTATGCAGCGGTCGGCGCCGTCTACTTTCTCATCTCCGCCTTGTGGCTTTCGGCTGGCCAACTGCGCAGCAAGATGGCCAGAACATCTTGATGCACCGGCGTAGTTTGCGCGTCGCCTGACTAGATCATCGGCGCGTTCGCCTGCAGACAGGCCCACAATCGCTGTGCAACCGGGCCATGCGAGGCGTTGCGGCGCCGCGCGGCAACCAGTGTCTCCGTATGGCCGGGGAGCGACCGGCTTGCAAGGGATTTCAAGGCGCCACTACGCAACTCCGCTTCGATCAGGAAGTCCGGCAGATGCCCCCACGCAAGGGCTTGCATGATGAGATCCTTCTTCATGCCCTGGTCGGGCACAGTGATTTGCCTCGCGCCCTCGACGACCAGAAAATTCGAGTCGCCGTGCTTCTGGGCGGAATCGCGCATCACGCATTGCGCGTAGCCGCGCAAGCGCTTCGCACGCAGCGTCCCGGTTTGTGGTGCCGGCAGCAGGCCAGGCGCCCCCACCGGAATCAGGCGCACTTTGCCGAGCACGATCCACTCCAGTGACAGGTCGGTCGTGTCTACACGATGCAGGATCAGATCGGCTTGCCCGGCCTTCAGCCGCTCAGCAGGGCCGCCGACTGATTCGAAATGCAGATTCAGCCGCGTGCGCGGACACGTGACGAAAAAGCGCGCAAGCAGGTTCAGCGCAACCGGGCGCGGGCACAGATCGCCAAGGACCACGTTCAGTTCGCTTTCTTCACCGCCGGCTAGCTGTGCTGCGTGCTGACGCAAGCCTTCTGCTTCGCTCAGGAGTGGCTGCATGCGCTCGTAAAACGCTCGAAGCAACGGATCCGGCGGTAGACAAATTCCGCGCGATGTTGACCACGACGAACCGGCATGGCCTTGCGGGTTCGTGGGGCGCCGTGCAGGAAGCGGATATGAGGGAGTCGCTTGCGCGCATCGTGCGGCCGACGCTGGTGATTGCCGGCGAGCACGATACGGTGACGGCGGCGAGCTACAGCGTGCAAATGGCGAAGGCGATTGCGGGCGCGAGGCTGCTGATGCTCCCGGCGGTGCACCTCTCCAACATCGAGTATCCCGAGAGATTCAACGACGAAGTCGTGCGATTTCTGCGCGCGCCGAGCTGACGCTGGACGCGGGTGTGCTCGAGCCACTTCGCCGCTGCGTGCGCGTGAAGAAAGCAGCGGCGCCTAGAGATCGAGCGTCACGCCGCCCGCCGCCGGACGCCCGACGCAGATCAACGCGTAACCCCGCTCGACGTCGAACTCAGGCGGTTCGTCGTAATCCACGCCGCCATCGAGCACGCGCGTGGTGCAGGTCCCGCACATGCCGGAGCGGCAGCTGGACACCGCGTCGGCGCCGCAGCGCTCGGCGGCATCGAGCAGCGAGCCCTGCTGCGGCTCCCAGTGCGCCGTTTTCCCCGTGCGCGCGAAGGTCACCGGTCTGACTGTCGTTGCCTCGCTCGCAACGGGAGCGTGATCAGGTGCACGCTTCAAGCTCGATGGCCCGAACGCCTCGAAGCGGATCCGCTCGTCCGTAATATTCAGCGCGCGCAGCCCGTCGTACAGATCGCGCATGAACGCTTCGGGGCCGCACAAATAGAATTCGTACTCGTCGAACGGCAGGAAGCGACGCAACGCATCGATGTTCACGCGGCCCGCGAGCCGGTCGCCATCGGGCGAGTCGTGCTGCGCGGCGCTATCGTACAGATGCACCGAGACGTTCGGATGCGCGCGTTCGATCTCCCGCAGCGCCGCAGCGAACGGCCTCTCATGCTCGCCGCGCGTGCCATGAAACACGTGGATCCGGCGTTGCGGTTCGAGCATGAGTGCCGCGTCGAGCATCGCCAGCATCGGCGTGATGCCAATGCCCGCCGCCGCCAGCACGATCGCGCGCGGGCTGCGTGCATCGAGCCTGAACGATCCGCGCGGCGCCAGCGTCTCGATCAGCGAGCCGATACGTGCGTGATCATGCAGCCAGCGCGATACCGCGCCGTCGCGCTTCACGCTGATCCGGTAGCGCGCCGGATGCGCGGCATCGTGCGCCGCGGAGAGCGTATAGGTGCGCATGAGCGGCTTGTCCGATCCGGGCATGGCGATGCGCAGCGAAAGGTACTGCCCAGCTTCGAACGGGGCGAGTGGCTCGCTGTCCACCGGTTCGAAATGGAACGAGCGGATCGTCGGGGATTCGTCGCGCACCTCGGCCACGCGCAGCGTGCGCCACGGGCGCGCGTCGGCTTCCTTCGGCGCAGCCGCCGGTGAGGATTGCGTTGCGGCCTGCGCGAACTGCGGCGCATAGTCGACCGCCGACCATCGCAACGGCAAGGCTTCCCGCACGCGGCGCACTTCGGCCACATGAAACCGCACCAGCCGCTGTGCCAGCGGGAATTGCGCGATCTCGGGGCCGTCCCAGATTACCTCGGCGCGTACGGCCAGATACAACAGATCCCCGCGCGCAAAGTCGACGAACAGCAACCCCGCGCGCGGATCGCGCAGCAGGTTGCCGATCGTGTTGAAAAACTTGTTGCCGCTGAAGTCTGGCGCGGTCAGCGTGTGCGCGTCGTCGATCCGCACGAAGCCGGGCATGCCGCCGCGATGCGACACATCGGCGCCGCCCGCCGCGCCCGCTGCATCGTCGAGATTGGCGGTGGCGATGAAAAATACGTCGGCGCGCGCGATCAGCGCGCGGTCTTCCTCCGAGAGTGCCTGCGCATGTTCGACCGTCGCGTGCGCCGGCGCATTGGCGACGAATGCCGGCTCGCGTCCATTGATGTACTTCGCGCAGTTGCCGAAGCTCTGCTCGACCGCGAGCGTCACCACGCCGCCATCGACCGCTTCGATCACGCCATTCACGCGGTTGCGCCGCCGGGTATGCGGCTGGATGCCAAGGCCGCCGACACGCGCGCCCGGCACCCAGCTCCCTTCGAGCGGATCGCCCGGCAGCACGCCGCCGTCGATGCGCAGCGTGCGGCTGTCCGGCGTCGACACGAAGCCCGCCGTGTTCGCACGCAGCGTCGCCCACGGCTGAGCGGCTGCATCGACGCCGCCGAACACCATGAACGGCAGCATTGCGAAGAACGCGCGATGCTGGTCCGGCATGTAATCGCGAATGCCGCGCGAGCCGTTTTCAAGTGCAACGCCGGCCACGCCCGCGCGCAATTGGGCCTCGCGCTCACCGTCGTGAAACGGCCCGGCGGCGCGGTACGGATTCAATTTGGGGAGAGCGATCATGACGGCCTCGGGTGGTTGGCGCGCAAGTGCCGTTCAGTCGGCGAGCAGGCCTGCTTTCGTCGATGGCATCGGCACAAAGCCCGGCAACGCGGCCACGCGTTCGAGCCACGCGCGCAGATGCGGATACGGCTCCAGCGAGACGCCGCCCTCAGGTGCATGCGCGATGTAGGTATGCGCGGCAATATCGGCGATCGTCACGCGATCGCCCGCGGCGAACGGTTTGTGCGCGAGTTCGGCATCGAGCAGCGGCAGCAGCGTCCGCGCGATTTCCTGGGCTCGCGCCAGATCGAGATCGCGCTTGAATACGTGGACGAGGCGTGCGGCGCACGGGCCGAACGCGATCGGACCGGCTGCGAGCGACAACCAGCGTTGCACGGCAGCCGCGCCAGATGGATCGTCGGGCAGCCACGACGGATCGCCGTAACGCCTGGCCAGATAGACGAGAATCGCGTTCGAATCGAACAACACGGTCTCGCCATCGACGATGGTCGGGACCTGGCCGAACGGATTGAGCTTCAGGTACGCGGGCTGGCGGTGTTCGCCCGCGGCGAGATCCACCGGCACGATCTCGAACGGCAGGTCCAGCATGGACAGGAACAGCCGGACGCGGTGTCCGTGGCCGGATAGCAGCGTGGTGTACAGGCGGATCGGCGTGGCGGGACGGACAGCGGGCATCGCATTCTCCATAACGAAAGCGCCTCGGGATGAAGCGGCAGTGAGCGCTCAGAATAGGCAATGGCTGCGCGCGCGAGAAGACTGCTAAGCTTGCATTCATTTTCTATCGAAAGTGGACAATCGCCAATGACCGATATACGCGACGTGAATCTGAACCGGCTGGCGGTGTTCGTCGCCGTGGTCGAAGCGGGGTCGCTGACCGCGGCAGCTGAGCGGCTCGGCATCGCCAAGACGATGGTCAGCGCGCACATGCAGCGCCTCGAACGCGAGATCGGCGCGAGCCTCATCACGCGCACCACGCGGCAGCTCTCCGTGACCGATGCGGGCCGTGCGTTTTACGACGCCAGCTGCCGCATCCTGCAGATGACGGAAGAGGCGCTCGCGGCCGTCTCGGACGAGGCCATGCCCGCACGCGGCGCGCTGCGCGTGAGCGCGCCCGTCGACTACGGCGCGCAGATCGTCGCGCCTGCGCTCGTCGATCTGCGTGGCATCTATCCGGAACTCGACATCGAACTGGTTTGCGCCGATCACTACGTCGACCTGATCGGCGAGGGGATCGATCTGGCGGTGCGGCTGGGCAATCTGCCGGACTCGAACTACCGCACGGTGAAACTCGGCAGCTACGTGCGCTGGCTGGTCGCGAGCCCGGCGTTCGTTGCGCGGCACGGCATGCCGAGGTCGCTGAACGCGTTGGCGTCCTTGCCGCATATCGCGATGAGCGTGCTGCGGCATCCGTCGACGCTCGAGTTGACGCGCGACGCCGGGCGGCTCGCGGCGGGCCGCGTCAGCCACGGCCAAGCCGCGCGCCGCGTGCGCTGCGTGAATGCGCTGAGCGTGAACACGGCGACGTCGGCGCGCGCGGCGGTCCTCGCGGGTGGCGGCTTTGCCGCGCTGACCGATTTCTCGACCCAGGCGGATCTTGCGTCCGGCGCGCTAGTCCGCTTGCTGCCCGAGTGGTCCGGTGTGCCTTTGAGTGTGCAGGCCGTGTTTGCGCCGACGAGCTACCCGTCGGGCAAGGTGCGGGCGGTCATCGAGGCGCTCAAAGCAAGGATCGCGAACAGTGCCGCGTAAGCGCGCCCGGCCGCTCACGTGAGCGACGTTGAACATGTGCCGCGCGATCAGCCGTGCGGCAAAAAACGATCCTCGACGAAGAACCGCCGGCGCGCCTCTTCGTCCGATGGCGTCTCCGGACCGAGCCCGGGAAGATCGGGCGCGCGATCGGGCTCCATGGCGAAACACGGCAGGATGCGGGCGCGGCGCTCGTCGGCGCTCGCGCCGCGTTCGTACAGCAGCTGGGTGAGCCAGTCCAGTACGCGGTGCAGGGCGCCGTAATAGCGGTCGTGCTCGAAGGCGTATGCGTGCGCGGCGGCTTCCCAGTCATCGTTCGCGAGCAGACGGTCAAGCAGCACCCTGACGTCGCGCAGCGTCAGCGACAGCCCGCATCCCCATGACGGGTCGCTGGCCGCCGCCGCGTCGCCGATCAGCACCACGCCGCCGTTGCAGGGATGCTCGACCCAGATGTCCGCGCCGGGATACGCCGCGAGCGGGCCAACGACACTCGCGCGTTCGAACCAGTCGCGCGGCACGCCCGTATCGACGCAGGCGTCGAGGAACTCGCGGATATGCCCGCTGCCGCTGATGGGGTGCGCGCGCTGCCCGACCCATGAGACGAAGTACGACCTGAACCGCTGGTGCCCGATCGGAAAAATCAGTGCGGCCTGTCCCAACGCCGGGGACTGGAAGTGGTGAACCGAATCTTCCGGCGCGTCGAGCCCCTCGTAGAGCACCCCCGCCACGACCAGCCGCCCGGGATCCTGGTCGAGCGTGAAGCCGGCTATTCTGCGCACCGTCGACCTGCGTCCGTCGGCGCCCACCACGAGCCGCGCTTTCACCCGATGTGTGCCGCCATCGGTGCGAATCTCGACGACCGGCGGCTTGCCCGGCGCATCGCCCAGATCGACGCGCACGACTTCGGCGCCGCGCAGCACAATGGCCCCCGATGACTCGGCCGCGTCGAGCAGCGTGCGCTGCATCGACGGATGATAGAAGTCCAGACACGGGGTGTGCCCGGGGGTGGTATCCGCGAGGTTGCGGCTTTCGGCTGGCACCAGTCCGCTGTACCGCCTCCAGAACGGGACCACGTGCGCACCGTCATCGCAGAGCAGCCGATCGATGCCGAGCGCTCGCGCTTCGACGACACCCCAAGGCATCATGCCCTCGCCGCGCACGCGGTCCCGGAAAGCCGTCTCGCGTTCGACAATGAGCGTGCGCACACCGGCGCCTGCCAGTGCACGGCCAAGCGTTGCACCGCCAAGACCGCCGCCCGCGATCACGATGTCGTAGCTGCCCTGTGTCATTTGAAAACCTCCATGCCATGGCGGCGACGCGAAGCCGGACGTCAGCAAACTGACGGCGCATGAGGCGCTTGAGCGTGCGTGTCGCGAGGCGTGCGGATAGCGCTATTATGCGACTCGCATACCCTGCGGAGGCAAGATTCGAGGTTCGGGAGGCGAAGCGCCAGAGAGAACAGGCGGCGCGCCGCCAGTGTCGTTGCGGGCCGAATGATCGATGATCCGTTGCCGTCACGAACGCGGCGGGACACGAAACCACGTGACTGCCACAACCAGCAGGAACGCTGCATAGGCCGTCGCGAACACCCAGCCGGGCAAGTTGTAGTACAGCAAGTCGCTCACCCAGCGCTGGACGAAGCCCTGCGGCCCCGCATGTCCGGTACGTAACCAGTCCTCGAGGACCGTGAGCGGACACGGGATGTCGAGGACCGCAAGAAGGGCGACGATGCCTATCGCAACGAGATGTGTGAGCCGGAACACGCGGTTGCGTGCCCAACCGCGCTCGAGCCATGCGCCCACCCAGATCGCGAACAAGCCGCCGACGATGAAGAGAACGACCAGCGCGTGCAGTACGAGAACAGTATTGGCCAGCCAGTCCATGACGATGCTCGCAGTTGCCCTCGCCCTGCGTTCTGGCTCCGATGATACGTCTTCAAAGATCGAGGGGCCGGGGGAGGGTTCCCGCGTTTGGCGTCGTCCCGGCTACCGTGAACGGCGAGCCGAAAGCGGCGTTTTCGATTTCGGGATTGACGAGGTCGTTGTCGCGCTTGTTCTGCTCGGTCCAGATCTGGCTATCGGGAAACCAGAAGGCGTTTTCGCGTGGCGGCACGACGAGCCTCACCCGCAGCGACGGATTGAAGATCTTCGACCACGCCGAGAGATAGGAGGGCGTCTTGATCAAATGGCCGCAGTTCGCGAGTAGCAGGCTCGCGACCAGGGCTTCGCGCCCGATGGCGAGTCCGGGATGTCCGCTGAAGTGCACGGGCTTCTCGCCGCTGGCGAGCAGCGCAGCAGGCGCGACGTTGACGGGCACAGCGAAGCCCCACTTCCGGAAGAAGTCCAGGAAGGCCTGCTCGTCGCTGGAGACGAAGATGTTCGTGAGCCGGTGATCGTCCGCAAGGGTTGTCTCGACCATGCGGCAAAACGCACTCCAGTCGATCGTATGGGCCTCGAACTTTTTATCCGTGCCGCGAAAATGGACGCCCAGCGTCGAGGCGCCGATATCGAGCCGCTCGCTGATGCGCGCGACTTCCTGGCGGATCGATTCGCCTGGCCGATAGTTCGACAGGAATAGCGTACTCGCGCGCTCCAGCCGGAGGCCGGCTTCGTAACGGCGAAAGCCCAGATCGCCGAGATCGCGCACGATCGACGTTCGCAAACCGGGCCTCGCCGCGTTCGCCGCGGCGGACGGTGCGAGGTTTTCAAAATATTCGGCTAGCCAGTCGATTTTGCCTTCCGCGTCGCCATAGCTGCCGCCGCGCGCCGAGATAACGGGCGTCAAACGCTTCTCGTCGCAGTACAGGAGGATGCACAGGACGATCTGCATGACGGAAAAGAAGCCCGAATTGGCGCGAATTTCTATGACGAAGCAGCCACGGTTGAGGCGTTGCTTCGCATGCAGGGAGAGGCGGGCTGGCGTATTGAGCGCGTTCTTGAAGTCTTCGCTGCGCCGCACTTGTCTTGCGAACTCGATAAGGTTTCTGAACATGCCATGTCCCTTCGATCCAGGAAACGGGGATTTACCTTACGGGCAGAGCGGCGCCGCTTCCCGTTGGCGGGCGAGCGGGGCGCTCACGGTAGATTCCGTCGATGGATTCGCCTTTAACTGCGTTAGCAACGATTGGGGGATCAGACGTATGTTTTCCGACGAAAGCTTGCTCGTCGCGCACGCTTGGGCTGGCTGGTTATTTGGCATCCTAAGCGGTTGAGGCATTGTAGGATGTCATGTTTACGCCTTGATTAACCTGAGGATTAAGTGACATCCCCAATGGCAGTCATCGCTCGCGCGACTAGCCGAACGGCCTGAGCTGAGAATGCGGCACGTCGATGCGCAGGTTTTCCATCAGCACCGTTTCGATCGGCTCATGTGACTCGCCCTCGCTCACGACCTTGATGGGCAGCCCATGGCTCAACTCGAACCACAACTCATAGCGGAACACGCCGGTCACGAAGTGTCCGGGCCGGCACGTCACGATCACATGCGCCGCCTGGTGCGTGCCGATGGTCTCGGCGCCGACGACCTGGGTGTCCCCATGCGCCTGGAGCGCACGGACATTGACTAGCAGCGCGCCGAGATCGGACTCGTCGACGCGATGACCCTGCGGGCTCTGAATCATGTGATTGTCTGGGCTCAGCGTGAGCCGCGGAAACGTGTCGATACCGAACGGCCAGAGCTTGACCTTCCCCGATTCCGGGCTGAAGGTGAGCGTGGCGCCGCCATGTGGCCGGATGAAGTCCATCCGAATGAAGCCGGGCTTTCGGTAGCCATAGAGCACCTCGACCGTTTCGGCTCCCGCCGATGTCGATTTCAACGTGACCTCGTAGTTTGCGAGCGCATCGAAGCGTGCCTGCGCGACGGCCACGAAATCCCGGTCTGGGAGCGTCATGGCTCCCTCCTATACTCGAACGTGGAAGACAGGTAATTCTGGAGCACGGCTTTGCACCATGCAATGCACAGTTAGCCGTATCGCCAACAAGGAGGAAGCGAACGATGGCGGAATTCCGTCTGACCACCTTGTGGTGCATCGAGGCGCCGGTGCAGCCGGTATGGGACGCGATTCACGATTCGCCGAACTGGCCGAGGTGGTGGAAGAACGTCGAAGCGGTACGCGAGTTGCGGGCGGGCGAGACCGACGGGCTGGGCGCGGTGCATCGTTACACGTGGAAAGGCGTGCTGCCTTATCGCGTGATCATCGATGTGCGCGTCACGCGCGTCGCGCCGCTCATCGCCCTCGAGGGCGAGGCCAGCGGCACGCTGGAGGGCGTGGGGCGCTGGCATTTCGCAGCCGACGGCAGCCGCACGGTGGTGCGCTACGATTGGCACGTCAGGACGGCCAGTGCGTGGATGAGCGCGCTCGCGCTCGCGCCCCTCGCACGGCTGGTATTCCGCTGGAATCACGATTCGATCATGCGCGAAGGCGGCCTGGCGCTTGCGCGCCTGCTCGATGCACGTTTGATCGACTACAGCGGCGAACCTCGATAAGTGCAACAATCGAATTCGTCAGTGCGCTTGCACACGCTTTCTGGAAGATTTCTGCGAGACGGAGGTGTTATGAATGGTCCCCACCGCTTACTTGCCGTGCATGGGAGGCAACATGACTGAGATCGAGAAGGAGCCCGTCGTCGCCGTGCTGAACAAGATCCTCGAATCCGAGCTGGCGGGCGTGGTGCGGTACACGCACTATTCGTTCCTGGTGTTCGGATTCGGCCGCATTCCAATCGTCTCCTGGCTGCGGCAGCAGGCGGACGAGTCGCTCTTGCATGCGCAGCAGGCTGGCGAATGGATCACGACGCTCGGCGCGTATCCGTCGCTCGCCATCGGTCCGCTGCTCGATTCCCATACCTTCGATATCGGGGCCATTCTGCGCGAATCGCTCGAGGCCGAACAGATCGCGCTCGGCCTCTACCACGAGCTGCTTTCGCTCGTGGAAGACCGCTCGGTTGCGCTCGAGGAGTACGCGCGCCAGATGATCCAGGTCGAGGAACTGCACGCGGGCGAAGTCGACAAGATGCTGCGCCGTCCGGGCTCGACCGCGACGACGCCGCAGCAGGACATGGGGCCCGCCTGACAGGCGCTGCGTTTCGCTCGACATGATGCTGACGCTCGCCAACGTATCGAAGCACTATGACGGCACCACGCCGCGCAACGTGCTGCGCGGCGTGAATCTCGAACTGCGCTCAGGTGAATGCGTCGCGATCATGGGCGAATCGGGCGCCGGAAAATCGACGCTGCTCAATCTCGCGGCCGGTCTCGACCGGCCGGACGCGGGACACATCGTCTTCGACGGACACGACCTCGGCACGCTCGACGACGACGCGGCCACCCTGCAGCGCCGCCAGAAAATGGGCTTCGTGTTCCAGGCGTTCCATGTGCTGCCGAACCTGTCGGCGGCGCAGAACATCGCGCTGCCGCTGCTCCTGAACGGCATGCGGGCGAAAGACGTGCCGGCGCGCGTGTCGTCTGTGCTGCACGCCGTCGGGCTCGGGGGGCGCGAGCGCGCGCTGCCGCGTGAATTGTCGGGCGGCGAGTTGCAGCGTGTGGCGATCGCGCGTGCGCTCGTGCATCAGCCGCGTCTCGTGCTGGCCGACGAGCCCACCGGCAATCTCGATCACGACACGGCGATGCGCATCCTCGGACTGCTGCGCGAACTGGCGCAAACGAACGGCGCGGGCGTGCTGCTCGCGACGCACTCGGCGGCCGTGTCGGCTGCCGCCGACCGCGTGCTGCGGCTCACGCCCGCCGGGCTCGAGCCGTACGCGCCCGGCGCAGGCGGCGCGTAGGCGATGCGCTGGTTCGGCGCCGTGGGTTCGTCGCGCGACGCTGCTGCATCGCGCGCGTCGCGTTGCCTGGGCAATCGCCTGCCCGCTGGCGGCGTCGGCGCGGCGCTCATTGCCGGTGAAATGCGCGCGCATCCGCTGCGCACGCTGATCGGCATTCTCGCGATCGCGGCGGGCGTCGCGATGGGCTACGCCGTGCAGTTGATCAATCGCGCGGCGCTTAACGAGCTGTCGGCCACCGTCAACTCGCTGATGGGCAACGCCGATATCGAATTGCGCGGCCCGCGCGCGGGCTTCGATGAAGCGCTGTACCCGCGCGTTGCCCGCATGCCCGAGGTCGCCGCGGCAAGCCCCGTGGTCGAGGTCGATGCGCGCGTGGCGGGACGGGACGAGTCGTTGAAGCTGCTCGGCGTCGATGTGTTTCGCGCTGGGTATGTCACGCCGAATCTCGTCGGACGCGTGGAGCTGGCCGATCGCACGAACGGCACGCATGGCACGAACGGTACGAAGGCCACCACGCTCGATCTGCTCGACCCCGACACCGTATTTCTCTCGCCGGCCGCGCTGAGCTGGCTGGCGCTCAAGCCCGGCGATTCGCTCACGGTGCAGGTCGGGCTCGCTTCGGTCGCGCTGCGCGTCGCGGGCGTGTTGCCCGCATCGGGCGATGCGGTGCGCGTCGGCGTGATGGACATCGGCGCCGCGCAATGGCGCTTGCAGCGGCTCGGCACGCTCGGGCGCATCGATATCAAGCTCAAGCCTGGCGTCGATGCCGAAGTGTTCGCGAAGTCGCTCGCGCCGCGCTTGCCCGCGGGTGTCGCCGCCGTCACGCCGGGCGCCAACGCGCAGCGCACCTCGATGCTCTCGCGTGCGTATCGCGCGAATCTCAACGTGCTCGCGCTCGTCGCGCTGTTCACGGGGGCGTTCCTCGTCTTCACGATGCAGGCGCTCGCCGTGCTGCGGCGCCGTGCGCAGTTTGCGCTGTTGCGCGCGATCGGCGTGACGCAGCGTGGCGTGCTGTGGCTCGTCGTCTCCGAGGGCGCCATTCTCGGCGTGCTCGGTGCGGCAGCGGGTCTTGCCGTCGGCTTCGCGCTCGCGGCCGCCGTGCTCCGCTATGCGGGCGGCGATCTGGGCGGCGGCTATTTCGAAGGGGTGCAGCCGCGCGTGCATTTCGATGCGATGCCCGCGGCGATCTTCTTTGCGCTGGGGCTGGCCGCGTCGGTGCTCGGCAGTCTCGCGCCGGCGCTCGAAGCCGCGAGGGCGCGACCCGCGCGGGCGCTGAAGGCGGGCGACGAGGAAGCGCCGGCCGCCCGGCTGCGTACGAAACGCACGGTCACGGCGGCGCTGCTCGCCATCGCCGCCGGGCTTTTAACCGCGCTATTGCCGCCCGTGGTTGGCTTGCCGGTGTTCGGCTATCTTTCCATCGCGCTGTTGTTGCTGGGCGGCGTGCTGGCGATGCCGGCGCTCGCGCGCGCCGTGTTCGCCGTGCTGCCGCGCTCGAATCATGCCTTGCCGCAGCTCGTGCTGGCGCAGCTCGCCAACGCCCCCGGCCGCGCGACGATTGGGCTCGCGGGCATCGTCACGAGCTTCAGCCTGATGACGGCGATGGCGATCATGGTCTCGAGCTTTCGCGTAGCGGTCGACGACTGGCTGCAGTTGCTGCTGCCCGCGCCGCTCTATCTGCGCGCTTCTCCGGGCGGCGACAGTGCATTCCTGTCGCCGGGCGATCAGGCAGTCATCGCCGCCACGCCCGGTATTGCGCGCGCCGAATTTCTTCGCGCGACGCAAATCTCGCTCAATGCTGGCCTGCCGCCCGTGAGCCTGCTCGCGCGGCCCATCGATGCGCGTAACCCCGCCGCGCGCCTGCCGCTGACGACGGCGCCCCGTGTGCCGCAAGCCGGCGAGCCGCCGCCAGTGTGGATCAGCGAGGCGGCCGCCGATCTGTACGGGATGCACACAGGCCAGCGCATCACGCTGCCGCTGGCGGGACAGCGCTTGCCGTTCACGGTGGCCGGCATCTGGCGCGACTATGCACGCCAGTTCGGGGCCATCGTGATCGACGCGAGCGACTACCGCCGGCTGACTCGCGACACGCGCGTGAGCGACGCCGCCTTGTGGCTCGATCCGGGCGTAGCGCCGTCGCAGGCGATCGCACGCTTGCGCGAGAGCGTGCACGGCGGGCAGCGCCTCGAGTTCGCGCAGCCCGGCGAGATCCGCGCGGCGAGCCTGCGGATCTTCGACCGCAGCTTCGCCGTGACGTATCTGCTGGAAGCGGTGGCGGTGATCATCGGCCTGTTCGGCGTCGGCGCGAGCTTTGGGTCGCAAGCGCTCGCCCGCACGCGCGAGTTCGGCATGTTGCGGCATATCGGCGTGACGCGCCGCCAGATCGCGATCATGCTCGCGATGGAGGGCGCGCTCGTTGCGCTGCTCGGCGTGCTTGCCGGCTTGACGCTGGGCCTGAGTCTCGCGATGGTGCTCGTGCATGTCGTCAACCCGCAGTCGTTTCACTGGACGATGAGCGTGCACATGCCGTGGGGCTTGCTGGCCGCGCTGGCTTCGGCGGTCGTCGTGGCCGCCGCGCTCACGGCGCTCCTGAGTTCACGCGCCGCGATGTCGGTCGATGCCGTGCGCGCCGTGCGCGACGACTGGTGACGCCATGAGACGGCGCACGTTTCTGCACAGGTTCCTGTCATGGCCGCTCGCCGCGCTGCCGCCAGGCGCTGCGTGGGCGCGAATGCCGGACTATCCCGCGGTGACGAGCGGACAGCCGCTCGTATTCCCGCGCGACTATGGCGCGCATTCGAGCTATCGCACCGAATGGTGGTACGTGACGGGCTGGCTGCAAACGGATGCCGACGGGGCCGCGGCTACCGATGCATCGCTGGGCTTCGAAGCGACCTTCTTCCGCTCGCGCCCCGCGCTCGACGACGCGAACCCGAGCCGCTTCGCGCCGGATCAACTGCTGTTCGCCAACGTGGCGCTCAGCGATCCGCATGCGGGCAGCCTGCAGCACGATCAGCGCATCGCGCGCCGCGGCTTTGGTCTCGCCGATGCGAGCGAGACGGACACGGCGGTACATATCGAAGACTGGTCGCTCGAGCGCAACGCGGACGGCCGCTACCGCCTGAACGTCGCCACGCCCGGCTTTGCGTTCGCCTTCACGTTGGCGCCGACGCAGCCGGTGCTCGTCAACGGCGCAGGCGGGTATAGCCGCAAAGGTCCGCTGCCGGACGAAGCGAGCTACTACTACAGCGTACCGTGGCTGCAAGTCGACGGTGTGCTCAAGCGCAGTGATGATTCGAACAGGAACGCCGCGCACGTGCGAGGGCAGGCGTGGCTCGATCACGAATGGTCGTCGGCGCCGCTCGCCCAGGATGCGGTCGGCTGGGACTGGATCGGCATCAACTTCGATGACGGCGGCGCGCTGATGGCCTTGCAGATTCGCGACAAGGCCGGCCGCAAGTTCTGGGCAGGCGGCACGCTGCGCGCCGCCGATGGCAGCACACATACGCTATCGCCCGATAGCATTCGCTTCACGCCGCTGCGCCAGTGGCGTTCGCCGCATACCGGCGCACAGTATCCGGTGGCGATGCGTGTCGACGCGCAGGACGTACATCTGACGCTGGTGCCGCTCATGGACGATCAGGAGTTCGACAGCCGTGCGACCACCGGCGCGGTGTACTGGGAGGGCGCGGTGACGGCGTTTCCCGCGGACGCGGCGAGCACCGGCACGGCAAACACCGCCGCGAAACCCGCAGGAAAACCGCTAGGACGCGGCTATCTCGAACTCACGGGCTATGTTCATCGGCTCGAGCTTTAGAGCGATCAACCGCTATCAGCCCAGCTCGAACGACGTCACCCCGAACACGCGATCGATCGCAATCGCGGGCGCGCTTTTCGTGTACATGCGCGCGGTTTCGAACACGCTCGTCATACCGTGCCGCTGTGCCAGCGCGACGGCCGCAGGGTTCGTTTCCGGCACGTCGAGCACGATGACCTCGCCGGGCATGCTCGCCGCCAGCGCGCGAAAGAGGCCTGTGGCAACGTCCGTATCGTCGGCGAAGAGCGGGCCGATCTTGCAGCCCGCCTCGCAGCGGCGCACAACGCCATATCCGGCGACACGGCCCGCGTCGACGGTAGCGAGCGCAACGGCATCCGGCTGCGCGATCCAGGTGCGGAGGAAACGCTCGCGCGCCGCGGGAAAACAGGCGCGATCGTAGGCAAGCAACTGCTCGAACGGCACGTCTGCGGCTGGCGCCACGCACGCGCACCCGATGCCGCTCACGCGCCCCTGATAGCGAATGTTGCGGTACGCGAGCCGGAACCCGGACTTCCCGTAGTTCGCCTGTTGGGCGACGACTCCATCGAGACCGATGTTACGGTCTCCCAGGTAGCGCGTGCCGTGCTGCCAGATGCGCATGCCGAAGCCCTTGCCGCGAAATCCGGGTTTCACGATGTAGAGACCGATGAAGCCAAAGCTGTCGTCGTAGGCGGCGGCGCAGAGGCACGCGACCGGCTCGCCGCGCCAAACGCCGACGAAGAAACCGTCCGGGTCCGCTTCCCGGAAGCAGCGCGGGTCGTGCCACCCGGGGTTCCAGCCCTCTGCGGCTGCCCATTCGACCGACAGGGCCACCTCGTCGGCCGACATGATGCGTACGATGAAGTCGCCAGACTGATTCATGAAATTGGGGCTACGGTGCTTGTTGCGGTGGTCACAGCGTGATGCGCCCAAACCAGAAACCAGTAAAGCACGCCGGCACCGTTATGGCAAACGGACTGCCAGCGCCGGTATGCCTGCCCAGGCTAGTCATGCAATGCGCAACGTCGTGTCGATGCGCGTGCCGCGCTTGATGAAAAGCGTAACTGGCGTCTTTTCGCAGATTTCGGCAAGGCGCGCGCGCTGCGCTTCCTCAAGCGGTCCGTCGACTGCAACGCCGCGGCGGATGTACTGGGTCCCGTCGTGATCCGCATGCAGGCTGACCTCGACGGCGATCGCGGCGGCTGGCCAGGTCTTGCGCTGCATGTACATGCGCAGCGTGGCGGCCGTGCACGCGGCGAGCCCGGACAGCACGAACGTGAATGGCGCGGGGCCGCGATCCTGGCCGCCTTCGTGCGGGCCTTCGTCGCCGGTCAGCGAGTGGTGGCCAGCCTCGATGGCGACGACGTAGTTGGGCGCATCGGCGGCAAGGCTGGCAGTGGCGGTAGCGAGCGGCATGGACAACTCCTCGAAAGTGATGCGATCTCGCGCGCGAGATCATTAGCGAAGCGGCGGCGCGTAGCTTACTCGATCGGCTTCCACGGCCAGCCCGTCCTCATCGCAGATGACTGTGATGTTCCGCCGTTCTCGTCGTCACGATCGTTCAACCGTGTTGAGACGTGGGCCGTCTCGTCGAGCTCGAGTCCGAACCAGCTGACCTTCTGCCTGACGTAGGCGGCGTACGATGCCCAACCTTGCGGATCGTCCCCGAAGAGTTCGCGCTGCACCGTCGAGGCAAGCTCGATGCGATCGAGTTCCGTCTCCAATAGCGCCCTGGGCCAGCTCGCGTAGGCACTGGCGGCCCGTTCAAGAAAATCTCTCGCACGCATGCGAGGCGACATCTGCTGCAGAAAGGGCAACGCCTGCAACGAAGGCTCGCGCGCCGCAAGATGCGCAACAGGCGAAAAGGGTTGAGTCGCGCCGACGTTGCGCATCGCCTCCAGAACCTCTCCAAGGTGCAGCAAAAGTTCGCGTCGGTCGAATCGGTCGTCCACGATATGTTCCAGGTCGTATTCCCCGGCGCTGGTGCGCGGCCGCGTGCCAGGGAAAGGATTATGAGGGTAGCACCGGTGCGTTTCGGCAAGCCATCGGCTTGCCCGCACGGGAAGTTTACCGACTCCTCGTGCACAGAACGTTGCGAGTTGTATCAGGGAACATTGAGCCTGTCCCTCAAAGCGATCGGGCTCACAGGAGGTTGCCGCCGACGCCAAACCGAACCTGTTGCCGGCAAGTCGATGCGCCTGGCGACAAACTCGACCGTGTAATCCCGCGCAGGTCAGTGCTTGTGGACCTTCTCCAGTCCCTCGGCGGGTTGCACCGCGTGCTCACCGTTTTTCTCGCTTTCGACCTCGTAATATGGGTCATCCTTCGACGCGGCGACAGTGTGTCCTTCCAGTTCCGTATCCCTGATGATCCGGCGGACGACCGTGCCTGTCGCCATGCCTTCCGGGGTGTTCCACGTGACGCGATCGCCTGTTTTGAGTCGATGGGACATGATTGTGCGCTCCGGTGGTTGAATCCCCTCCGGAGTCGCATTCTTCGTTCCTGCGGCGGGGGCCCGGCGAGCTACCTCGACGGACGAAAAAAAACGCCAACCCGCATGGGTTGGCGTTTTGCCTTGGGGCTGACGAGTATCAGAACTGATTCATCGTGTTGTCTTTACCCGCCGCTTTCAGCGCCGCTTCGCCGCTGAAATACTCCTTGTGGTCGTCGCCGATGTCCGAGCCGGACATGTTCTGGTGCTTGACGCAGGCGATGCCCTGACGGATCTCCTTGCGCTGCACGCCAGCCACGTAACCCAGCATGCCCTGGTCGCCGAAGTATTCGCGGGCCAGGTTGTCGGTCGACAGTGCGGCGGTGTGGTAGGTCGGCAGCGTGATCAGGTGGTGGAAGATACCGGCGTCGCGCGACGCGTCGGCCTGGAAGGTGCGGATCTTTTCGTCGGCGGCCTTCGCCAGTTCGGTCTCGTCGTACTCCACGCTCATCAGCTGGGCGCGCTCGTAGGCCGACACATCCTTGCCTGCGGCCTTCATCGCGTCGTATGCCTGCTGGCGGAAGTTCAACGTCCAGTTGAACGACGGGCTGTTGTTGTACACCAGCTTGGCATTCGGGATGACCTTGCGAATCTCGTTGACCATGCCGGCGATCTGGGCGATATGCGGCTTTTCGGTTTCGATCCACAGCAGGTCGGCACCGTTTTGCAGCGAGGTGATGCAATCGAGGACGCAGCGTGCTTCGCCCGTGCCGGCGCGGAACTGGAACAGGTTGCTCGGCAGGCGCTTCGGACGCAGCAGCTTGCCGTCGCGCTTGATGACGACGTCACCATTGCCCAGTGCGTCGGCCGAAATTTCGTCGCAATCGAGGAAGGAATTGTATTGGTCGCCCAGGTCGCCCGGCGTGCTGGTCACGGCGATCTGCTTGGTCAGGCCGGCGCCCAGCGAGTCGGTACGGCACACGATGACGCCGTCGTCCACGCCCAGTTCCAGGAAGGCGTAGCGGATGGCGCGGACCTTGGCCAGGAAGTCCTCGTGCGGCACGGTGACCTTGCCGTCCTGGTGGCCGCACTGCTTCTCGTCGGACACCTGGTTTTCGATCTGGATGCAGCATGCGCCGGCTTCGATGAACTGCTTGGCCAGCAGGTAGGTGGCTTCCGCGTTGCCGAAACCCGCGTCGATGTCGGCGATGATCGGCACGACGTGGGTGACGTGGTTGTCGATCTTTTCCTGGATGGCGGCCTTGGCCGGGCCAACAGCTGCGTCCAGCTGGCGGAACAGGCCGCCCAGTTCTCGGGCGTCGGCCTGGCGCAGGAAGGTGTACAGCTCGCGGATCAGCGCGCTGACGGAGGTCTTCTCGTGCATCGACTGGTCCGGCAGCGGGCCGAACTCGGAGCGCAGCGCGGCCACCATCCAGCCGGACAGGTAAAGGTAGCGGCGCTCGGTGCTGTTGAAGTGCTTCTTGATTGAGATCATCTTCTGCTGGCCAATGAAGCCGTGCCAGCAGCCCAGCGACTGCGTGTACTTCGACGGATCGGCATCGTAGGCGGCCATGTCGGCGCGCATGATCTTCGCCGTGTACTTCGCGATGTCCAGGCCCGTCCTGAACTTGTTCTGGGCCCGCATGCGTGCGGCAGATTCGGGATTGATGGCATTCCAGGCGCTGCCTTGTTTCTCCTTCAAACCAGCCACTGCCTTGATGTCGTCTTGATATTGAGCCATGTGTATCTCCTAAGTCTCCGAAGAGCAAAGCGCGATTGAATGAATGGTTCAGCGTGCCGCCGCGTATGTCGAAGCGCACTGCATGGCTCAATTGTAGGGTCTTCCTGATGCGTCGCAGCAAAGTCTTATATAAGACATATGACTTATTTATTCGTTATTTATCAATGAGATAGATAACAATTTTTGTGCTGTAGAACATGTTTTCATAAATCGGAACGGCACCGCTTCGGGAATTCAAGATGCATTTCACGATGTGAAGTGCTCTTTCGGTTGCCGGAGGCAGGCGAGCGCGGATGGCTCGAGCAACGATAGGCGGGATTTTTAGACGTCCGTTTTGACGAACAGACGTCTCAGCGCGTAATCAGACACACCGTCGATGCGGCCTGAACGGAATCGTCAACCGTCACTCTTCGTGGACGGGTGAGCGCGGGCTGGCGCGCGTCAATGCTTCAGATAGCGATGCGCCAAGGCTTCGTACAGCGGCGGCGCGAACAGCTTCGATACCTGGCTCGACACGAGCGCCGTCGCCATCAACGAGATCACGAGCGCGTGCCCGTCGATCATTTCGATGACGATGACGAACGCCGTGATCGGGCTCTGCGTGACGGCGGCCAGATAGCCGACCATGCCGAGCGCGATCAGCATCGGCAATTGCATCTGCCCGAACACCATGTGCAGTGCATTGCCGATCCCGGCACCGATCGCCAGCGAAGGCGCAAAGAGGCCGCCCGGCGTGCCCGGCAGATACGAGCCCACCATCGAGGCCATTTTCAGCACGGGATAAGCCGCGCCGAGCTGCGAGTGGCCTTCGAGCATGCCGCGCGCTTCCGCATAGCCGCTGCCGAACAGGTGGCCGCCGCTCGCCACGCCGATCACGGCGATGAACAAACCGCATAGCGCGCCGAACGCTACAGGACGGTCCTTTCGCAGAGTGAACAAGCGGGCGGGCATCCATCGTTCGGTATTGAGCAGCAGCCAGCAGAACACGCCGCCCGCGACGCCGGTGATCACGCCGACGAGAATGACGGCGACCGCCAGCAGATCGGGCATATGACTGCCGATGGCGATGGTGCCGAAATACACATAGTTGCCTTGCAGCGCGAGTGAGACGACGCCCGCAAAGATGATGGCCGTGATGATCACGCCGCTGGTTTTCGCCTCGAAGCTGCGCGTGAGTTCCTCGATGGCGAAGACCACGCCCGCGAGCGGCGCATTGAACGCGGCGGAAAGGCCCGCGGCGGCGCCCGCGAGGGCAAGCTTGTATTCGAGGCCGACGCCGTACATGCTGCGCAGCCGCGCCGGGTAGAAACGCCGCAGGCTGTACATCAGCGCGGCGCCCACGTGGATAGTCGGCCCTTCGCGGCCAATCGTGAATCCGCCGAGGATCGCGAGGAACGACAGGGCGATCTTGCCGATCAGGATGCGCAGCGTGAGCAGGCGCGGGCCGAGTCTGCGCACGTCGTGCAGTGTCGCGATGACCTGCGGGATGCCGCTGCCCTCCGAACCCGGAAACCAGCGGCGCGTGGACCAGACGCTGAACGCGGCGATCGCCGGCGTGATGACGAGCGGCAACCACCAGTTGTGGGCGGTCATCTGCACAAAGACGTCGAAGCCGAAGTCGATGAGCCGCGCGTAGATGACCGCGACGAGCCCTGTCGCGATGGCGCCAAGCCAGAACACGCCGAAATAGCGCCAGCGCCGATGGCTTCGCACAATCGTGCGCCGATCAAAAATGTTCGCAAATCGCATGGGTGGCCGGAGAAAATGGCATTTAAGGCACATTGTGACATAAATTGCCTTTTTCACCGCGCCAGGCTAGCAGGCCCGCTCCGGGAAGGGCTAGCTGCCGGCCTCATCGAACACCCAGCCGAACGCGCCATAGACCGCCTTGTGCTCGGCCGCGAGGTCGAGCAGGAACATCTCGCCTTTGGGTGTGAGATGGACCTGCACCTGGCGACGGTCGGCGGGATCGGGTTTGCGCGTCACGAGCCCGGCCGACTCGCAGCGCGAGACGAGCGCCGCAGTGCCGTTCGGCGCCGCCTGCAACCGCTCCGCGAGTTCGCCGACGGTTGCCCAGTGGCGGTCGGGAAAGCCGCATACGTGCAGCAGCAACTGGTACTGGAGCGTCGTGATACCCGCGGCGTTGGCGATCTCTTCGGAAGCCCGCAGAAACTTGCGCAGGTCATACCGGAACGCCGACATCGCCTCGAGCTCGCGCTTGCCTGGCAGCGCGCGTCTGGTTGATTTGACTGAATTCATATGCTGTTCCTGATCCGTTGCCGGTCGTGCTGGGTGCCTTGCAGGGCAAACGGGTTGCGGCGGGCAATGGGATGGTGGCGGCAGACTGGCCGTCGGGAGGTTACCACGCACGTGCTTTCGGCCATCGGTCACGCACGGTGTCAGCTCGCCGGCAGCGATTGCTGCAGGCTGATGAGATTCTGGGGAATCACGCGGATGAGCCCCCCACGAGGACGGTCGATGTCCGCAATGAGCGATAGAGAGAGCAATACCGTAATGGGCAGCACGAACAGCAACACGCGCCGCGGGGTTACGCCGCGATGACCATGGTTCCGGCGAGCGCCTCGGTCCTGACCGTCGAATACAAAATGAATCTCGTGGCGCCCGCCGATGGCGAGAAATTGATAGCACGTGGGCAAGTGGTTCGGCCAGGACGTACGCTGATCGTCACCCAGGCGGAGGTCTTTGCGGTGAAAGGGGGTAAGGAAGTGTTCTGCGCCCTCATGCAGCAGACAATCATGGTCATGCATGGCAAGGCGGAAAAATAGCCTTTCCCACATTGACGGCCGCAGGCGAACCGGCGTGTTGACGCTCGAGTGGGACCGGATCGCGGAGGCGCAAGGTGGCAGTGCGACCCGTTGACGACCGCACTCGGCTCGACGCTGGTGACGAACTACGTCGTCTTCATAGCCGCCGCATCCGGTCCGCTCAGATAGTGATCGCGGAATCGTTCGTCTACCCGCTCCCACATCAGTGCCGAAAACAACAGCGCTGCCTTGAGCGGCCGATGGTTGATGACGACCGAATCCGTTTCGCCATTCTGGTTCAGATGCGCGACGACCACGGTTTCGATCGGTTCTCCCTGGATCTGCGATCGATAGGACTCCATGTAGAGGCTGTCGCCGATTTTCCCCTTGTAGCTGTGATGCTGGAACTCATAGAGAGAAACGGCATGCCTGATCACGGAAAGGATATCTGCGCGGCCCTCTATCGGACGCTTCAGGACGGTCGCTTCCAGCGTCGCATTTTCTGCCAGTCTCGCCAGCCAAAGCGGCGGCGCGTTTTCGGGCGCCAATACAGGCGCAGTGTCGTTGAATTTCATGTCGGACGTTCCTTGGGTTTCAGGCAGGCGCCGGGAGTCGCGTCCCGGCGCCGTACAGACGGCTCGCACGTTATTGCTGACGCAGCGGCCGCAAGCCCGCTCGCACCTCTTGTGCGAACAGTTGCGGCTGTTCCCACGCCGCAAAGTGGCCGCCCTTGTCGGGCCGGTTGTAATAGATGAGGTCGTGATAGGCGCGCTCGGTCCAACTGCGCGGCGCCTGATAGTTCTCGCGCGGGAAGACGCTCACTGCGGCCGGCACCGATACGTCGGCAGCCGCGGTAAAGTTGAAATGCGACTCCCAGTAGAAGCGCGCGGCTGAGATTCCCGTGTTCGTAAGCCAATAGAGCGTGATGTCGTCGAGTACGTCGTCGCGCGTCATCGCGCCCGCCGATTCTCCGTTGACGTCGCGCCCGTACACGGCCGATGTGAGCGCCGCAGCCGGCTGGATATAGCCGTCGCCGTGATCGAGGAGCCAGCTGGCCAGCGCGATCGGCGAATCCGAGAGCCCATAGAGCGTTTGCGGGCGCGTGCCCTGTTCGAGCGCGTAGGCGCGTCGCGATTTGGCTGCGCTCGCGAGCTGCTCGTAGGCGTGCTTTTCGTCGTCGCTGAGATTGGCTGGCGGCGGCGAGCCGGCTTGCAGCGCCTTGACGATTTCGGGCGGGACAGTCGCCGGGAAATTCACGTGAATGCCGAGCAGTTCCGGCGGCGCCTGCTTGGCCATCACGTTGGCGACGACACCGCCCAGGTCGCCGCCTTGTGCCGCAAACTTGTCGTAGCCAAGGCGCTTCATCAGCACGACCCACGCGCGCGCAGTCCGCTCGGGACCCCAGCCTACCTCGGTCGGCCGGCCCGAGAAGCCATAGCCCGGCAGCGATGGAATCACCAGGTGAAAGGCGTCGGAAGCGCTCGCGCCGTAAGCGGTGGGATTGGTCAGCGGGTCGATGATCTTGAATTGTTCGATGACCGAGCCCGGCCAGCCGTGCGTGACGATGAGCGGCATGGCATTCTCGTGCTTCGAGCGCACATGAATGAAGTGGATATCGAGTCCGTCGATTTCGGTCATGTAATTCGGCAGTGAGTTCAGTTTCGCCTCGCAGCGGCGCCAGTCGTAATCGGTCGACCAGTGGCGTGCGACCTCCTGCATCATGGCGAGCGGCACGCCCTGCGACTCGTCGTTCACGGTCTCCTTGTCGGGCCAGCGCGTGGCCTTGATGCGGCGGCGCAGATCCACGAGTTGCGCTTCGGGCACATGCACGCGCAGCGGGCGAATCGCGGTCTTGTCGCCGTTCGGTGCGGATTTGACTTCCGTGATGCCTTGCAGGGTTTGCGAGAACGCCAGCTGGCTCAGCGAAGCTGCCGCCACGGCGGCCGCGGTCGCGCCCATGAAGCGGCGGCGCGATGGCAATGGGATGAGAAGATCGTCAGACATAGTTACTCCGTTTTTCTGGTATTGGCGGCAGAGCGTACGTGGACGCTTCGCAATACCAGGCGTAGTCGTGCTGGCGCGCGCATGCACTGCGGTTGCGCATCGCTCGCCAACGGGATTCGAGCCGGATGTCCCGGCCCGCAAACGCGCGTCGCATCAAGCCGATGCGGCGCTGCTCGCAAACGCCGCGGCGTGGCGCGTCACGAATTCGCGCATGCCGATCGGCGCCTGGCCCGTGAGCTTGCGCAGGTCGTCGGTCATGCGGTCGTAGCGGCCTTGCGCGTGCAGTTCCGCCATGACCGCGAGATGCTTGACGATGTGCGCGGAGAGGCCCAGTTCGCCCAGCTTCGCAGCCCATGCCTCGACGGGCACGTCGCGGTAGCGAATCGTGCGACCCAGCACCTCGGAGAAGAGGCGCGCATAGTGCTCCATATCGCAGGATTCGAGGCCCGTGAGGTGGTAGACCTGGCCAATATGCGGCGCCGGATTGTCGAGGATCTCCGCGACGGCACGCGCGACGTCGAGCGACGAGATCGGCGAGGTCCGGCCTTTGCCGAGCGGCAGGACGAGTTCGTCGTGCTTGCGCACGCCCTCAGCGGCGAGAAGCAGGAAGAAGCTCTCCAGAAAGACCGTGGGCCGCACGGTGACGACGGGCAGGCCAGACCAGGCGAGCGCCTGCTCGGCGAGCCAGTGCTGCTTTTGTTGCCCGCTGTCGGTGGTTTCGGTGATGCTCATCTGCGAGACGGTCATCTGCGACATGTTCACGAACGCTTCGATGCCGTGATGGCGCGCAACCGCCGCGGTGTTGATCGTCGCTTCGAGGTAAGCGGGCGACACTGACATGCCGAAGTAGACGCGCGAGACGCCTTCCATGGCGCGATGCATCGAATCGAGATCGGTCAGATCGCCGAGCACGACCTGTGCGCCGAGACGGCGCAGCTCGTCGGCGCGTGCATCCTCGCGGCGCACCAGCGCGCGCACGCGATGGCCCTTCGCAAGCAGGTTTTCGGTGATGCTGCGGCCGACGGCGCCGATTGCGCCTGCTGCGCCCGTGACGAGAATCGGACGGTCATGCTGGATTTGAGTGGTCATTTCGCTTACCTGCTTCGTAACACTAAGTAGTGTATATGCACATTTAAAGAAGAAAATAGTCGGAGCGGCAGTGCGCGCTCAGGCAACGATCGTGCGTGGCTCCTCGCCTTCGTTTCCGGTCGCCGCAGCGGCGTGCTGCACACGTTCGTGAACGTTCGCCGTCGGCGTGCGGTCGATCTGCAGGCTGAGCAGCTCCGGGCGGTTGTAGTGGCCGGCCGCGTCCATCAGCATCTTGCGACGGTCGATCAGCGAGAAGTCGAGGTCGGCGATGACTTCGCCTTCGCCCTCGCGCAGCGGTTCGCCGATCAGCGAGCCGTCCGGCGCGACGATCGTGGTGAAGCAGCCGCCCGAGATCGGCCCGATCGCGCAGCCCGTGTCCTTCACGATCTGTGCCTGCTGGTCGGCGTCGAGCCACGCGGTCGCGTTCACGACGAAAGCGCCGGATTCGAGCGCGTGCTGGCGGATATTGATTTCCATGCGTTGCGCGAAGCCTTCGCCGAAGGCCGAGCCCGGATACATGGCCGAATGGATCTGCTCGCCATCGGCGATCATCGCGTAGCGTGCAAGCGGGTTGTTGTGCTCGAAGCAGGCGAGCTGGCCAATGCGGCCCACCTTGCTGTCCACGGCGCGCAGGCCCGAGCCGTCGCCCTGGCCCCAGATCATGCGCTCGAAATGCGTGGGCGTGATCTTGCGGCGGCGCTGGATCAGCGTGCCGTCGGCGTCGAAGAGCAATTGCGTGTTGTAGAGGGTGCCGCCGTCGCGCTCGTTGACGCCGATGGAGACGACCATGCCCGCTTGCCGTGCGGCCTCGCCGATTGCATCCGTGGCGGGCGAGGGCACCGTCACGGACTGCTCGAGCAGGCGCAGATGCTCGGTGCCCGCGAGCAACTGCATGGGCGTTTGCACCGCGGAAAAGTACGGGTAATACGGCACCACGGTTTCGGGGAACGTGGCGAACTGCACGCCCTTGCGGCCGAGTTCGAGAATCTTCTGCACGACCTTGGCGACAGTTGCCTCGCGGCTGTAGAGCACGGGGCTGATCTGGACGGCGGCGGCTTTGACGACTTTCATTGCAGGCTCCTGATGGTGTTGCATATGCAACATTGACGATGAAAAAAATTCAGACGGTGGCTGACGGCAGATCCGCCGCGATGTTCATGAGCGCGCTCGCGCCCTCCAGGCCCAGCACGCTGGCGGCGCGCTGTTGCGCGGTGGACCACGCCGGCCCGGCGGTGTGAAGCAGCGCGCGGCCCGCTTGCGTGACCGAGAGCGCACGGCTGCGGCCGTCGCCCCCGGGCTGGCCATCGGCGACCCAACCGTGCGCGATGAGCGGCTGCAGATTGCGCGTGAGCGTCGTGCGGTCGTGATGGTTCTTGCGGCCGAGCGCGGCGCGGCTCATCGGGCCGAACTCCGCGACGAGCACGAGCAGCGAAAGCTGGGATGAGCTGATGCCGAGCGGGCGCAGCGCCTCGTCGTAAAGGGCGGTCAGCACGCGTGCGATCTGCCGGGTGCGCGTCAGCAGGCAGTGGCGGGCGATCTGTGCGCTCACGCTGCCCGATGATTCAGTGCTGTGCGGAACGGTTTCGATGCAGGACATGCTTCGCGACTCCAGGGTTCGTGCGGGGCGGTTTGCCCGGTTGACGTATTGAAGCGTGCTGATGTATCCCGCACGTGTCGGGCGGCCCGGCTTTGTGTATGTGCGTGTTTCCACGCGGCGGCCCGATACATGGCGATACAAACCCGATGCGGGGCAGCCACGCAGCCGCCGTATGTAAGAGCGCTCACCTATACTGCCCGTGGCCCGCCGTTGCGCACGGCGTAAAACGGAGAGACGAAAATGGCCGAAAAAATCGATACGAGCCGCCGCGGTTTGCTGGGGACCGGCGCGCTCATGCTCGCCGCGGCGCAGCTTGGCGCGTCGCGCGCGGCGAACGCGCAGACTGCCGCCCCGAAGGCCGCGCCGCTGCCGCCCGTCAAGCCGGGCAGTCACACGTCCTTCGCGTCGCTCAAGCAGATCAATGCGGGGCTGCTCAATGTCGGCTACGCCGAAGACGGTCCGGCCGACGGCCCCCCCGTGATCCTGCTGCATGGCTGGCCCTACGACATTCATAGCTTCGTCGATGTCACGCCACTGCTCGCATCGCGCGGCTATCGCGTGATCGTTCCGTACCTGCGCGGCTACGGCTCGACGCACTTTCTTTCCGCCAACACGATGCGCAACGGCCAGCCAACCGCCGTCGCAACCGATATCGTCGCGCTCATGGACGCACTCAATATTCGTCAGCCGATTCTCGCGGGCTTCGACTGGGGTGCGCGTACGGCCGACATCATCGCGGTGCTCTGGCCGCAGCGCTGCAAGGCGCTGGTTTCGGTGAGCGGTTACATCATTAGCAGTCCAAAGGCCGGCATGGTGCCGCTGCCGCCCGATGCCGAATACCTGTGGTGGTATCAGTTCTACTTCGCGACGGACCGGGGCCGCGCCGGCTACCAGAAGTACACCCACGATTTCACGAAGCTGATCTGGCGGAATGCCTCGCCGAAATGGCAGTTCGACGACGCTACGTTCGATCGCAGCGCAGCGGCCTTCGAAAACCCCGATCACGTGGACATTTCGATCCACAACTATCGCTGGCGTCTGGGCCTCGCGCCGGGCGAAGCGAAGTACGACGAATACGAGGCGCGGCTCGTACCGGGGCCGACGATCGGCGTGCCGACGATCACACTCGAAGGCGATGCGAACGGCGCGCCACACGCGCCGCCCAGCGCGTATGTGAGCAAGTTCACGGGGAAATACGAGCACCGCGTCATTACGGGCGGCATCGGCCATAACCTGCCGCAGGAAGCGCCGCAGGCGTTCGCGCAGGCCGTAGTCGACGTGGATCGTCTCTAGCCGGGCACCCGCAACATTCAGACGATTTGCGCAGGCGCGCCGGCCCGAACGGCGCGCGGCGATTTTGCGGACTTTGTATCGTTGTGTATCCATCGCGCCAAAGGACAAGGAGGCTTGCAAAAGCCGGGAGTCGCAGAAACAAGCAGGATACGTTGAGGGTTTCAAATACGTCCATGCCAGTCGGCGGTGTCGCAAAGCAGACTCGAGGCGACTGGATGCACGTGCCACGCAACCGTGGTCTGACCCAATACTTTGCTTGCAGGTGGATCCCATGAAACTCATCAAGTCGCTGGTCGTTGCCGCTATCGTCGCCGTTCCGGTTGTTTCTTTCGCGCAATCCAGCGAGCCGCTCACGCGTGCACAGGTTCGCGCGGAACTCGTGCAACTGGAGAAGGCCGGCTACAACCCTACCGCCGACTATGTGAACTATCCGCAGGAAATTCAGGCCGCCGAGGCACGCGTGAGCGCGCAGAACGGCGCGATCGCTTCGGGGTTCGGCGGCGTGGCGGACGGTTCGTCGGCGCCAGGCGCGGGTGCGGCTACGGTTTCGTCCCGGCAGGACACGCCCGGGCTCGGTCCGATCTACGCGCATTAACGATGTATGTCGCCATTACTCGTCGGGGTGCCCCGTGGATGCCGCGTCGAGCGCTGCCGCGAGCGTGGTACGCGCTTTTTCGCGGCGTCGGCGCGCGAGTCGCGCCGCGCCCACGCCGCGTTCGGTCTCGCCTTCGAGCAGGGCATGAATGTCGGGCAATGTCCAGATGCTGCCGCGGCTGCCCCACGTGCCGTCCGGAATCTCGGTCGGGAAAACCCATACGCGCGGCGCGACGTCTTCGAGCGGACGGTTCTCGGCGCGTGCCACGGCCTCGGTCACGGCCCTGACGAGCGCTTTGCGGGAAGCATCGGTGTACTGACCTTCCGGCGCCGAGGGAACGATGCGGTAGCGCGGCAGCGCCGAGCGTTCCCCGGCGACGTATACGGCGGCCGGTCGACGCAGATAGAGCACGGTCACGCCCTGCGCGATCCGGTTGCCGGGATCGTAGCCTTCCGCGCGGATCAGAATGTTGGTGAGTTCCTTGACGAGGCGGGCTTCCGCTTCGGGTGTCAGGGCATCTTCGGGCCATAGGGCGTCGATCATGGGCATGGCGCTACTCCTTCAATCAGGTGTTGGGACGGAACAAATCATGCGGCTTTACGGCCTGACGAGGAAGTGGCAAGATCGCCATTATTGAAGGCATATCGGACACGCCAATGATCACGATCCGCATCTGGGTTTACGACGGCATTCTGGCCTCCGGCGTGGCCGGCCCCATCGACGTTTTCAATGCCGCCAATCAGCTGGGGGCGCGCGGGGGCCATGACGCGCGGCGTTTCGCGTGGCGCGTCGAATCTCTCGACGGGCAGCCGGTGAGGGCGGCGTCGGGCCAGAGCATCGCGGTGGACGGCAAGATCGACGGACGCAAAGGCGCGCACGCCATCCTGCTGACGGCGCCGTTTTTCTCCGACATGGAAGCCTTCATCGGCCGCCGCGAGCAGATCGAAAAGCTCTCGAGGGCGCTGCGCTGCCAGCACAAGGCAGGTGCCGTGCTGGCGGCCTACTGCACAGGCAATTACCTGCTTGCCGAAGCAGGCCTGCTAGACGGACGGGTCGCCACCACGCACTGGGCGAAGGCGGCCGACTTCGCACGACGTTATCCGGCCGTCGAGCTTCGCGCACGCGAGGTCCTGACCGGGCAGGACCGCATTATTTCCAGCGGCGCGGTCACGTCATATCTCAATCTCGCGATACGGCTCGTGGCAATGCTCGCCGACGAAAAGCTTGCCGCCGTGACGGCGAGATCCTTGCTGATCGACGTCAATCGCATTGATCAGGCATCCTATGCGACGCTGGTCGACGAGCACGGTCACACGGATCCCCTCATTGCCCGGGCGCAGCAGCGCATGGAAGCGACGATTGCCGAAGGGTTCCGCTTAAGCGAGCTTGCCACGTGGCTCGCCGTGAGCGAGCGGACGCTGAACCGCCGCTTCAAGCAGGCCACGGGCCTCCCGCCGCTCGAATATCTGCAGAATCTTCGCATCGAAGTGGCGAAACAGTTACTGGAAACCCGGCCCATCGCGCTCGAAAGCCTCAGCGACCGGGTAGGTTACGCCGATCCCGGTTCGTTTCGCGTGCTGTTCAAGCGCAAAACGGGTCTCTCGCCACGCGAGTATCAGGTGCGTTTCTCGCGCACATCCGCCCATCCGGAAAGCTAGAGTGGCGGGAACAAGGAGCCTTCGCAGCAGTAGCGACAGCCGGACTGCTGCAGAGGCTCCTGGGCTTGCGCGCTATTCGGCGTCCGCCTTCATTTCACGCAGATGCTTGTAGACCGTCGCGCGCCCCATGCCCAGCACCTTCGCCACATAGTTGGCGGAACTCTTGCCCTTGAACGCACCTTCGGCGTGTAACGCCTCGACCAGTTCGCGCCGGTGTTCGCGCGTGAGCGAGTTGAGCGCGATCTGCCTCTCGCGCAGCCAGCCGTGCAGAAAGGTGTTGATGCGCTCCTGCCAGTCATCCCTGAACAGCTCCTCGGGCTGCGCAATCACGCCTGCGCCGCGCAGGAAGAGGTTGAGCGTGGCCTGCATGTCGTCGAACGCGGCGATGTTGAAGTTGATACACATGACACCCGCTGCGTGCCCTTCGTCGTCGAACAGCGCCGTGCTCACGCAACGCATGCGGCGCCCGTCCCAGTTCACCTTCTCGTAGGGGCCGAGCAGCTTGTTACGCGTGGTTTCCTCGACGTCTTCGAGCGCGGCGTCGTCGCCGATCTCGCGCTTCGAGAGATTGTTCGAGAGATACGCTACGGTCTGGTCCGACAGGTCGTGAATCACGACCTCCGCGAACGGGAAGAACAGCGTGGTGATGCTATCCGCCACGTGCGCGTAGCGCGCGAGCAGCAGGTCGCGCGCGGTCTTCGGGCTGGCGATTTTTTTCACGCGGGTTTTCTCGTTTTCTCGTTTCGGCATCGAACTGGGACCGGGTTGCGGCAGCAAGGATGTCGATGATACTGCGATCGCTCGACGCCGCGCATCAACGGGCGTGACGCAGATGCTCATACAACGCGTTCGCGACGGCGATGTCTTCGAGACCAAGGCCGATCGAGCGGAAGAAGGCATGGCGCGCGTAAGCCGGTCGCGGGCATGCGCCGTTGACGAGTTCCGCGAGATCGCCTGCGATCGCATCGGGCGACCAGCCGTGCTCGCGCGCGGCCAGCACCATTTCGCCCGCGCTTGGCGGCGTGGTGTGGCGATAGTCGCAGTAGACGTCGAGCGAGGACAGCGCGGCCGGATCGATTTCATGCGCGTGCGCGACGTTCGTGCTGATCGAGGTGACGAGCGCGGGTTTCGTGAGCGTGTCCAGCGCGAGCACGGGTTTGCCCGACGAGGTGCACAGCATCACCACGTCGGCGTCGTGCACGCAGGCTTCGGGCGTCTGTGCCACGCTTGCCCGTGCGTCAAGCGCGCGCAGTTCGGCCTGGCGCTGTGCGTCGCCGGCGAGCTTCGGCGAAAACACGCGAATGCTCTCCCACGCGCGAAGCGGCGCGACGTGACGAAGATGCGCCAGCGCGCCCGCGCCCGAGCCGATCACGGCAAGGCGCTTCGCCTCGCGCGGCGCGAGCTGGTCGACGGCGAGCGCCGTGGTGCCGGCGGTGCGCTCGGTGGTGAGCAGCGCAGAGTCGCACCACATGAGCGGCTGGCCCGTTTTCATCGACATCAGCGCGGTCCATGCCGTGATGATGGGCGGCTGGCCCTCGGCGCCCACGATGTACGGCGAGAGTTTCGCGCCGAACACGCCCGCTTCGGCGAGCACGCCGAGATAGGTGATGAAGTCGCCGGCCTGCTTCGGAAACAGCGTCAGGGTTTGCGGCGGCTGCACGGCATCGCCGCGGCCGAGCGAGGTGAAGAGGCGGGCCAGTTCGCCTCGCACGTCGAGGCTGGGCAGGGCGGCGCGCACCTGGGCGGCGTCGACGACGAGCGGCGCGGCGATGGCTTGGGACATCTCGTTCATGTTGGGGCTCCAGAGTCGCGATGTAGACATTTTTGTCCATTCTAGACTTTATTTTTATTTTTCGTCTATATTCCTCCTGCGGCCGCGGCCCTCGTGAAAGGGCGCCGCACGAAAGCGCAACACACTTGAACAGACACTTATTACGAATTGGGTGACGACGATGAACAGGAAGATGATTCGCTTTGCGGCTGCGGCCAGCCTCGCGTGCCTGGCGGGCATGACGGCGGGCGCGGCGCACGCGCAGGACCCGAAAACGCTGCGCTTCGGGGTGGAGGCGTCCTATCCGCCGTTCGAGAGCAAGACGCCTTCGGGCGATCTGCAAGGCTTCGACATCGATATCGGCAACGCGGTGTGCCAGAAACTCCAGATGAAGTGCGTATGGGTGGAGAACAGCTTTGACGGCCTGATCGCCGCGCTCGAGGCTCGCAAGTTCGACGTCATCAACTCGGCCATGAACATCACCGAGAAGCGGCGTCAGCAGATCGCCTTCACGCCCGCCATTTACGTGATGCCGATCCAGATGGTCGCGAAGCGCGCCTCGGGCCTGCAGCCCACGGCCGCGAGCCTGAAGGGCAAGTCGATTGGCGTGCTGCAAGGCTCGACGCAGGAAGACTATGTGCGCAAGCACTGGGGCACGCAGGGCGTGAACGTCGTCACCTACGAGAACCAGGACCAGATTTTCGCGGACCTCGCGGCCGGGCGCCTGGACGGCGCGGTGCAGGAAGTGCAGACCGCCACCGACGGCTTCCTCTCGAAACCGCAGGGCAAGGGCTTCGAATTCGCGGGCGCGCCGCTCAAGGACCCGGCCACGCTCGGCGAAGGCACGGGCTTCGGCATGCGCAAGGACGACGCGGCGCTCAAGGCCAGGGTGGTGGCCGCAATCGATTCGCTGCGCCAGGACGGTACGCTCACGAAGCTGTCGATGAAGTACTTCGGCCGCGATATCGTCGCGAAGTGATGTCGATGACTTCGGACTCCAGAGCAGCTTCATGAGCCAAAGCGCGATCGTTCTCGGGGCGGGAATCGTGGGCGTGAGCGTCGCGCTGCATCTGCAGGCGCGCGGCGTGCAGGTCACGCTCGTCGACCGGCGCGGGCCAGGCGAGGAAACGAGCCATGGCAATGCGGGGTTGATCGAGTCGTCGTCGGTGGTGCCTTATGGCTTTCCGCGCGACTGGCGCACGCTGCTGCGCCTCGTGCGCAACGACTCGACCGTGCTGCGCTACGACGTGCGCTCGTTGCCCGCCTACGCGCGCTGGCTCGCGTCGTTCTGGCGCGAGTCGTCGCCGGCGCGCCTTGCGCACGCTGCGCGCGATATGCTGCCGCTCATCGAGCGTAGCGTGGCCGAGCACGACGCGCTGATCGCGCGTGCTGGCTTGCGCGACATCGTGCGGCCCATCGGCTGGCTCGAAGCATGGCGCTCGCCCGCCGGCTTCGAGCGTGAAATGCGCACGGCACAGGGCGTGGCCGACGCACATGGCCTGCATGTGCGGATGTTCGACGCGCCGGGCCTGCTCGCGCTGGAGCCTTCACTCAACGCGGGCTATGCGGGCGCAATTCACTGGATCGATCCCGCGAGCGTGGCGGATCCTGGCGCGCTGACGAAGGGCTATGCGCAACTGTTCGTGCGTGAAGGCGGTGCATTTGCACAGGGCGATGCGCGCACGCTGATGCCCGAAGGCAAGGGCTGGCGAGTGCAGACCGACGAAGGGCCGTTGAGCGCCGAACTTGCGGTCGTGGCGCTCGGCCCATGGTCGGATCTCGTGACACAGCCGCTCGGCTACCGCGTGCCGCTCATGGTCAAACGCGGCTATCACATGCACTACGCGAGCGAGGCGCGTGCGCCGCTCGTGCGTCCGGTGGTGGATATCGAAGGCGGTTACGTCGTCGCGCCGATGCGTCGCGGCCTGCGTCTCACCACGGGCGTTGAGCTTGCCACGCGCGAGCGTCCGCCCAACTACGCGCAACTCGATGCGGCCGAGCGCGAGGCGCGTCCTGTGTTCGGCCTCGGCGCGCGGCTGGACGAAACGCCGTGGATGGGCTTGCGCCCCTGCACGCCCGACATGCGCCCGCTGCTTGGGCCTGCGCCGCGCCATGCGGGGCTCTGGTTCGCGTTCGGTCACAATCATCATGGACTCACGCTCGGGCCAGTCACGGCGCGCCTCCTTGCCGAGCAGATCGTCGGCGAAACGCCGTTCATCGATCCCACGCCGTATTTGCCGGCGCGATTTGGCTAAGGTACGCGCGTTCTTCCAACACGCGTACGTATGCCGAACCACGGCACATCGGTCGCCCGGAATGACGAGTTCGCGCGCTTGAAAGCGCGGCTGAAGGCTTCAGGGCTGTCGAAGCCCGCGTCGAACGCGGCATCGAGCACCGAACAGAACTCACGTGAAGCGAGGCGTTGTGCCGCCTTGCGCAGGCGCATCAGCTGCACGAAGCGTGCGACTGGCACTCCCACATAGGCGGCAAACTGCCGATGAAAATGAAACTTCGAGAAATTCGCGACGCGACTCAGCGCTTCCACTGAGAGATCCCCATCGATATTCGTTTCGATGTAGGCGAGTACGGCATCGAAGCGCTTCACTCCAAATCATTAAGCCGGTCTTGCGCAGGTGCGCAGTACGGGATCGCCCGACTCTCAAGTTCCACTCAATGTTGCCGATACTCCGTTCGGGGTGACTCCCGCGAAGTATGCACCGAACATGAGCTGTGAAGCCTGAGCCGTCGCCGAATGGCGCAGGCAGTCAAAAGGTGAATTGAAAGGATGGGAGGGCGGCAGGCAGGCTCCCGGGAGCATGGCGACGAGCGCCGGGCGCTCGAGGCCCGGCCGCTGAAAGTCAACGCGTAGGGAAGAGGGGGAATTCGTGATAAACGGTGGGGGCGCTAACGTACGGGGGCCGTCCGGCCGGATATCTGGTGTCCAGGTATCCGCGTGCCATACGCGCGAGACCTTTACTCATCCATCTTTTCGCGATTCACGGATTCTCTATGCTTATCAAGAACGTCGCAGTCAGTCTCCCTTCGAGGCTCGTCACGAACGAAGAAGTTGTCGATATGATCCGGTCCCACTCTACAGCTTTCGATGGCGACATCGACAGGACCGTGCGAACCATCAAGACACTGCTTGACCGGAGCGGTCTGGTCCATCGTCGCTGGTGCGACAGCCACGAGTCGCCGATCGATCACGTCGCGATGGCGACGCGCAAGGTGTTATCGGAAACATATCTGAGGCCGGAGCACATCGAGCTGTTCATCTTCGTCGGCATCGGCAGAGGGTTCCTCGAGCCGGGCAACAGTCACATGATGGCGAGCACGCTCGGCTTTGGTAATGCCGAATGCTTCGATGTTGTCGATGCCTGCATGAGCTGGACGCGGGCCATGTCGATTGTCGACAGCCTCTTCAAGACCGGCCAGTATAAAAACGCGATGATCGTGAATGCCGAATTCAATATGCTCGCAGGGGGACCGCTCTATCCCTCGAATTTCGCGCTCAAGCATCACGCCCAGGTCGAATACACGCTGCCGTCGTTTACGATAGGCGAAGCGGCGACGGCCACGCTGGTGGTGGCGAAGGAGCCGGACAACTTCAGCTTCGCGTTTCGCGGCAAGCCGGATGTCTCGGACCTGTGCACGATTCCGATTCCTGGCTACGAGGGGTATTGCCACCCCACCGACCGTATCGGCAAGAACGGCGAAATGCGGTTCACCTCGTTCGGCCACGAACTGCACAAGAATTCAGATGAGCTTTCCGAAGTCTTCTCCAGACTGGCCGTTCCCAAAAAGGACATCGACATCGTGTTTACGCACGCCTCCTCAAAGGCCGCGTGGCACGGCTACGGCGTGAAGGCAGGCATCGACGATAAGATGTATCACATCTATCCGGATACCGGAAATCTCGTTTCCGCCTCGATTCCGGCCGCGATTTCAATGGCCAAGGAGACCGGGAAGCTAAAGCGGGGCGACAGGGCGATGTGCTGGGTCGGCAGCGCCGGCATGTCGTTCAACGTGAGCAGCTTCCTGTTCTGAGGCGCGGTATCAGTTTATTGAGAACGATATGAAAGGCATTGCAGGAGGCGTTCGCTATCTGAAGCAGCGGGTTCGCGACGCGTACGGGTTGTCGGACCTTAGCGTGCTTGCGGTGGGCGTCATCGGGACAATCGGACATCCGCTGTACTGGTTGTGGTGGACGTACATCGACCCCCAACCCAACGAAAGCACGCTGATGCGGGTGATCGGCGCGCTCGCCTGTCTGCTGTTGCTGCTGCGCCGCTTCTGGCCCGCAGCAGCAGTGCCTTTCCTGCCGTGGTATTACTTCCTGACGGTAGCTTATACGCTACCGTTCTTTTTCACCTACTACCTGATAACCGGCCACTATTCGATGATCTGGTCGATGGCGGAAGTCGGGATGATGTTTTTCCTGATTGCGATATTTCCGTCGTTCGTCGCGCTGGCGCTGAATCTCGCCCTCGGGGTTGGCCTCGCCATCTTCTGCGCGTGGATTGTCAATCCGGAGTCCCTTCACGTCGACGGCCATTTGCTGCTCTACACCTACCTGCCGGTGTTTGCGTTCGGCATCAGTGCGGGCCTCACATTCAGCTACAGCAACATGCGGGGGATCACGGCGCAGGCAAAGAACGGCGCACTTCGGGCGCTCGCGGGCACGATCGCCCATGAAATGAGGAATCCGCTCAGCCAGCTCAGGTACGTGCTCGACCGCGTCGAGGAGGCGCTGCCCGCGATGGCTGAGTCGAGGCCCTCGCCGGCGTTGCCGGTCGACGCGGTGGCTTCGCTCTCGCAGCACGTTGCGCACGGACAGCTGGCGATCGATCGCGGGCTGAGAATCATCGCGATGACGCTCGATGAAGTCAGCGCCAAGCCCATGCAGTCCGATAATCTCAACTATGCGAGCGCCGCGGAGGCGACACGCAAGGCGCTCGACGAGTACGGCTTTAGCGGCGGGAAGGAGCGCAGCCGCGTGAAACTGATGGTCCTCGAAGACTTTACCTTCAAGGTCGACGAGACCGTCTATCTGTTTACCTTGTTCAATCTGATCAAGAATGCGCTGCATCACATGGCGGCGCATCCCGCGGCAACACTTACGCTGACTGTCGACCGGAACAAGGTGATCGTTCACGACACGGGACCGGGCATCGCAGCCGAGATGATGTCCCATCTGTTCGAGCCTTTCCGTACCCAGGGAAATTCTGCCGGCACGGGTTTGGGGCTCGCCTACTGCCAGCGTGCGATGCGCTCGTTCGGCGGCACGATCGAGTGCCGTTCGGAACCGGGCAGATTCACCCAGTTTACGCTCGATTTTCCTGCCATACCGGAGAGCGAAATCGCGGCTTACCGGCAGACGCTTCTCGCGCGCGCCACGGATTTCTTTAGCGGGAAGGCGATACTGTTTGTGGACGATGACGCGGTGATACGCGAGAAAGTCTGCCACGCGTTTTCAGGGGTGGGCGCCCGGGTTGTCGAAGCGGAGAGCGGCGAACGCGCGCTGACGCTCCTTCGAGAGCGTTCCGCCTACGATCTCGTGCTGATGGACATCAACATGCCGGGTCTCGACGGCTACACGACCACGGAGAAGATCCGTTCCGATGCCGACCTGGCCGGCGGCAGCCTTCTTGTGGTCGGCTATACGGCGGAAGCTCACAACCTGGCTCGTGTGCTCGCGAAGGGTGCCGGCATGGACGCAACGATCAGCAAGTCCATACGCATGGTGGAGCTGGTGAGTACGCTGCAGAAACTCATGGAAAGCGGCGATCGCCATTTGCGCCACCCACGCTTTGACGGATTCGCCGGCAAGACGATTCTCGTCGCGGACGACGACACCTACAGCCGGATGGTGGCGAAGAGCTATCTGGAGCGATGTGGCGCCAGCGTCGTGGAGGCGGAAAACGGACAGGGCGTGCTGGCGCGCCTGCAGGGCGGTGGCAACGTCGACGCCATCGTGATGGACATGAACATGCCCGGCATGGGCGGCGTGGAGACGGCAGCGTGGATTCGCGCCCGCGTGGACGAGTATGGCGAGATGCCAATTGTGGCCCTGACCGGCCAGTCCGATATGGCGGCGGTCAGGGCCTGTCTCGCAGCGGGCATGAACGAGGTCATGACTAAACCCGTGCAGGTCGGCGTGCTCTATGCCTGCCTCGCACGGCAGTTTGCACACTTGCGCGTGGCGAGCGTCCCGGAGAAACGCGAGCGGCCGGTGGTGCCGGTCATGCGGGTTGCAAATCGCGCTGCCAATCGGGCCGCGATCGCGGAAAACGACCTGCTCGATGAGGCACACCTCGACGAACTGGCGTCGCTCGACATGCTGGATCAGACCTTCCTCAAGGGCATTGCGCAAATCCGCTCGCTACTGGCGCAGCTTGCAAGCAGTGTAGAGGCCGGTGACATCCGGGCAGTGCATGCGACGCTGCACGTTCTTTTGGGTATCAGCGGGAACATCGGCGCGAAAGCGCTGCACCTGTATGTGAAGCAGATCTATCCGCGGGTTCTCGATGGCCAATGGCCGGTCGAGACCGACTGGTTCGACCAGACCACCGCGCTGGGGAACCGCTCGGCCGACGCGTTGCATCAGTATTTTGTGGCTGCGATAAGCCCGGTCGATCAGCCGGGCGTATCGAGCGAGGACTGAGGTTCGAGCGGCCGTTCCGTGCCAGTTGCTTTCGCGCGTTCCTTGCGGGTGCCAAAGCGCATGGTGACGGTCGTCCCGACGCCCAAGGTGGAGTCGATTTCGAGGCCGCCGCCAAAAGATCGCATGATGCTCGCCCAGAAAGAAGAGATCAGCGTCATGCAGTACTGCGCATTGGCGAGCATTGAGGTTGCCGCATCGGCGACCTTGCTCTGGGACATCGGATCGGACTCGCCGGCACTGCCGTTTTCGATGGTTTGCGCAATCAGTGCGATCGTCGCCAGAGGCGTGTTCAACTCGTGCGCGAGGAACGCAAGCGTCTCGTCCATCGCCAGCAATTGATGCTGACGCGTTTCACGCTCGGTCCACTGCGCAATCGCTTCGCGCAGCGTCTCGCGTACCGTTTCGATCCGCAGCGGCTTTTCGATGATGCGAAATACGCCGCCCGTATTCACCGTACGCAACAACATGTCCTTGTCGGCATAAGCGGTCACCAGAATCCGCACGATATGGGGATATCGTTGGGCGGCTTCACGCAGCAACTGATCGCCATTGCTGACCGGCATGCGGAAGTCGGTCACCAGGACAGCGATGTCCGCTCCGTGTTCCTCGAGTATCTCGATGGCTTCGTCGGCGTTGCGCGCGAGATGGACCGGGTAAAGCCCCTGGATGGCGCGCGCGAAGTGGGTACGAGACATCTCGTCGTCATCGACGAAAAGAATGGAGAACGGCTTATGCATGGCGCTTGTCATTGCGTTTTCAGCGTATCAGCGGCGTGCGGACCACAAGCCGGGTCGGGCGGCATATTCACAACGACCGCACACGGACTTTTTGATGTCGCTGATGCGCTGGAGTATTGTGGGTTTTGGCAAGTCACGTGACGCCAGCATAGCATGCACTTGCGTGGACTTTCAGGCGTTGCTTGCCCGCGCGGCGCTGCGCGGCTCAGACGATGACGTTTTCGCCAACCGTGGCAAGCGAAGGCCGCGGTAGTGGGCTGCCGTCGGCGAGCACACGCGTGATGCTCCCGGCATCGAGCGGTCTGCTGAAGCGAAATCCTTGCGCTTCCACGCAACCGAGAGCGAGCAGGAACTCCTGCTGCGCGAGCGTCTCCACACCTTCGGCGATGACGGATAAACCGAGCGTCTGCGCAAGCGTAACGATCGCCTTCACGATCGCACCGGTGTCCGTTTCCCCGACGCCCTGCATGAACGTACGGTCGATCTTGATGCGATCGACCGGCAGCGCGCGCAATTGACTCAGGCTCGAGTAGCCCATGCCGAAATCGTCGATCGCAATACGGATACCCGCGCGGCGAAATTCGTGAAGGCGGCGCGCGGCGATCTCCGGTTGCTTCATCAACGCAGTCTCGGTGACCTCGAGTTCGAGGTCCGTCGGATCGACGCCCGTCTCCTGCAGGATGGCCTGAAATGTCTCGACAATATCCGTGCGTTGCAACTGAAGCGGCGACAGATTGACCGATATGCGCACGGGCGCAATCCCCATGTGCCTCCAAAGCGCCGACTGACGGCAAGCCTCACGCAGCACCCACTCGCCGAGCGTCGCGACAAATCCCGAAGCTTCCGCCATCGACACGAATTCGGCAGGGGCGATCTCGCCGTAAATCTCATCGTGCCAACGCGCAAGGGATTCGACGCCAAGCACCCGGCCGTTGCGCATGTCGACCTGTGGCTGGTAGTCCACGCGCAGCGTACCTGCTTCGATCGCCTTTCTCAGACGCGCCGAAAGGATGAGCTTTACGTCAGCGTTCTCGCGCATTTCGGGTCGATAGCGATCCCAGCAATTGCGGCCACGACTCTTGGCCGCGTACATCGCCATGTCCGCGCACGAGATCAGCGTTTCGACATTGTCTCCATCCGCTGGAAACACGCTGATGCCGACGCTCGCGCTCACCACGAGCTCATTTCTGCCGACGAGCACCGGCTTCGCGATCGCCGCGAGCACGGCATCGGGCAGATCGAAGCGTGTGTCGTCCCGCCCGCGCGGCGCAACGATCATGAACTCGTCGCCGCCGTAGCGACCGAGAATGTCGCCCGGGCGGGCGCAGGCTCGCAGACGCCCGGCAACTTCGACGAGCAGTTGATCGCCGACGCTGTGCCCGAGCGCATCGTTGACGGTCTTGAACGTGTCCAGGTCGAGGAACACAACGTAGACGGACTCGCCGTGGCGGCCGGGATCAGTAAGGAGTGCCTGCAATCGTGCGCTGAGCGCCGAACGATTCGCGAGCCGGGTCAGGCTGTCGCATTCGCTGAGTTCGCGTAAACGGCGCGACCGATCGAGAAGCCTGACTGACATGTCATGGGTCGTTTTGGCGAAAAGGAGTGGATAGATAAAGATGATGGGCAGCCACACCGGCGCGATCCGTACGTCCAGCGGCGTTGCGGCGATACCGAAGATTGCCGCTCCCGCGATAAGGCCCGCCGCACTCGCGCCCAACCCGGCGACGAAGACCGGCCAACCACCCACCGCCATGGTGTCGAGCGCAAACATCAACAGGATGACGACGGTTGCGACCGGTTCGAAATGAACCGCCGCGGCCAGCCAGCCGCCAAAAGCCGAATCGAAGAGCAGGCTCCATTTCTCTTTGCGGAGTGCATCGTCAGCGACAGTGCGTACCCGCAAATAAGCGACATGCGGCCAGATGAGACAGATGGCAAGAACGCCGAAGAAGAGCAGCGCCGGGGCATGTTGCACGTGCAGCAAGGCCAGGACGGGTATGGAGCCGATCGCGTAGCCCAGGACCCTGAGAACATAAATGCGGCGCAAAATGCCGGCGGTCCAGAACTTGTCGCCCCTGGCGGACGTGAGCACGTCGTCTCCCCGATTCAGATCATATGATTTCATGAGCATAGACCAGATCGGACGCAAGGATGCGGAGAACCCATTCCGACCCCCGGGCGAACCGAAGCTGCGCCGCCGTCATCGAATCTCGGTTGGACCTACGCGTTATGTGCGTATCCGCATCACGGAGTTTTCCCAATATATGGAAAATCCGCTTGCGTTCCATCGCGGAACTTCTAGACTGACAACTTGCGATTCGAGCCGCGATCCCACTAACGAGCCGCACTGCACGGAGTGCTCATGCGACTGACCATCCTGATCAATGGTTCCAACCCGGCAGTCAAACACGAATTCGCCCTAGTGTGGATCGATCTCGACCAGAAACGCTGGTCGCGCGAGTCACATGAAGGTGTCAACCTGCCTTCGTGGGGCGACGTCCGCGGTGGCGGCGACGAGACGGTCTTATGCGCCCCGCAAACCGATGCACCCCTTTGCACCATGCGCGGTCTCAGCCTGAACGAGCGGCAGGAAGTCCGCTCGGGCCATGGCGATGCGCGCTGGTCGGATAACAGCGCGTGCAACGAAACAGCATGGCAGTGGCGGTTGCAGGCTATTGACCGTAAATCGGTGCGCGCCGCGAATTCGCTTTTTGCCTGCTAGTCGTTCGTAAGACGGCCGTGTGAGCCGTCGCCGTTGCCGTGCGCCATTACTCCTTCAATGTCGCGAGTAGCCGGTCGATTTCGTCGAACTGGCTTTTCGACAATTGATGGCTTTGCATGATTTCCTGCAAGCGCTTTCGCCAATAAGCCGGCGGCAAACGCGACTCGTTCAGGTCCTCTGCAGACAATCGCTGAATCACCGATTTGATGTGCAGGATATCGCTGTGAGCGGCTTGCGACGACCAGGCGCCCGACTTTCTCGGTTCCCCGCCACCGTCCAAACCCCTTTCTGACACTGTTCCCATCTTTATTTGCCGTCGGAATATGGCGCCGCGCATGCATGCCCCGAGCGCACCACCGGCCCTGCGGCCTCCTGTTGTCATTTACCTGGGTAAGGCACGCCATGAATCAGGCGTCCCGTATGCCGAATAAATATTTTGTTCGGCTAGGCCGAACGTCGTTCGGCGCGTTATTTATGGTAGTTTCCACCTTGATGACTGTCAATATTGGCAGCGCTAAGCTGGCTGAAACGCTCGACCGCCCGCTAGCGGATAAAAGACGAAATACAAATGACACAAACGGACCAAACCATTGGGGAGCGCAACGCGCTTCGCAGCGTAAGCCGCGCGCTCGATGTCCTGGAGACGCTGGGGGGCAGCGATAACGAGGGGCTTACCGTTGCCGAGATTGCGACGGCAATCGGCGTGTCGAAGAGCACGGCGTTCGAGTTATTGCAGACCTTGCTCGCCCGTCATTACGTCACCGATGTGCGCCTCGGCGGCTCACGGCGCTATCGGCTCGGCTTTGCGCTCGTGCACCTCGGCGACCGGGCGGCGGCAGACGTCGGCATATCCCAGCTTGCGATGCCGGTTCTGCGCGAGCTGACCGACACGACCGGTCTCACATCCCGGCTTGCGGTGCTCGACGACTACGGCTACGCAGTCGCAATCAACCGTGTCGAGGCGCCGGGCATCGTGCGGATCGCGTCCGCGCTCGGACAACGCGAACTCCCGCATTGCTCGGCGCTCGGCAAATCCCTGCTCGCGCTATTGCCGCCGGCGCGGGTCGTCAAGCTGCTGGCGCATACCGGCATGCCGCGCCGTACCGAGTACACCCGCCTGACACCCGCGGAGCTGATGAAGGATCTGATCCTGGTCGCCGAGCGCGGCTACGCATTCGATGACGAAGAAGACAATCTGGGCGTGGTTTGCGTCGGCGCGGCGATTACGAACCGCGACGGCGAAGGCGTGGCTGCGATCAGCGTGACGACGCTCAAGAACGGACTGGATGACGACGACCTGCACGCGCTGGGGCGCACGCTGCGCAACCATGCAGAACGCATCAGCCGGATGCTCGGCGCGCGGGTTGGCGCGTAACGCGGCGAGCTGGCGCGCATCTTCCTGGCGGATCACTGGTGCCCCCGCGACGGGGCGAGGACCTATGCTGACCACCTTTTTCGATCTTTTCGATCTGCACGACGTGAGCAGCTATCTGCCCGATCTGCTCAAAGGAGCGCTCACGAGCATCGAACTGACCTTTAGCATCCTGGCGCTCAGCCTGCCGTTCGGCCTGCTGCTCGCCATCGCCAGAATCAGCCGCGCGCGGCTGCCGCGAGCCATTGCATCGGTGTATATCGAGGTCATTCGCGGCACGCCCGCGCTGCTGCAACTGTTCTACATCTACTTCGTGCTGCCCTCATTCGGGATTCGCTTCGCGCCGTTCACGGCAGGTGTCATCGGGCTGTCGATCAACTATTCGGCGTATCTCGCCGAGGTGTATCGCGCGGGCATCGAAGCGGTGCCGAAGAGCCAGACGCAGGCCGCGAAGGCGCTCGGCATGTCCGGCGGCCAGACGCTGCGCCTGATCGTGCTTCCCCAGGCCATTCGTATCGTCGTACCGCCGCTCGGCAACTATGCGATTTCGCTCTTCAAGGACACCTCGCTCGTGTCGATCGTGACGGTCAAGGAGCTGATGTTCACCGGCCAGATCATCTCGTCGACGAACTTCCAGTACGTCACGATATTCACGCTGGTCGGCGCGCTTTATCTGGCATTTTCCTGGCCGAGCGCCCTGGTTGTGCACTGGCTCGAGCGCAAGATGGGCACCACGCGCACGGCGAACGCCGTAGTGCGTCCGCGATGACCGGCGCGCTCGCGCGCGAGGCAGCAAGGCGATTAACACGATCGATTCACCACATCTGGATAACTAACTAATTCGGGGCGTTTCATGCGTAAGGCTACGCTGGCATTTGCATCGATATTGATGGGTGTTGCAACCTTGTTGTCCAATGCTCATGCGGCTGATAACACCGCAATCAGCGACGTGCGTTTCGATGGCGGAGACGGATCGTACGCGCACGCCATCAGGAACGGCATCACGCTCGTGATCGCCGCCGATCCGCCGTCGACCTTCCGGGACGAAAAAACACACACGTTCGACGGCGCGGACGTGCGCATCTTCCGCGAAATCACGAAGCGACTCAAGATCACGAGGGTCACGTGGGATATCGTGCCGTTCGACGCGATGATTCCGGCGCTGCTCGCCGGCCGCGCCGACGTCATCGTCGACAACCTGCACGAGAATGAGCAGCGCTTGCGCGTCGTGGCATTCACCAGCCCGGCATACTGGTACGGATCGGGCATCGCGGTACAGCGTGGCAATCCGTCGAAGATTCATGGGTGGGACGACTTTGCCGGGCATACCGTCGGCACGGTGCGCGGGAGCATCAATCACCAGTTGCTCGAAGGGCGCAAGGACCTGAAGGAACTCAAGCTCTACACGAGCAACGAGGCGGAGTTCTCCGATCTGATCGCGGGGCGCATCGACGTTGCGATGGAAGACGACATCAAGATCGGGCAATTCCTGAAGCAGCATCCCTCTGCCGCCATGCAAATGGTGGCTGACTACAGGCCGCTGCCGCAGGAGTACGGGTACGCGCGCTACGCGTTGCGCAAGGGCGACGTCGATCTGAACAACGCGGTGTCGCGAACGCTCGACGAGATGCGGGCCGACGGCACGCTGGCATCGATCATCAGACAGTTCGGCTATACCGACCGCAATCTCTGGTATTTCCCGGTGAAGAACTGATTTCGTCGCCTACCGGGCTGCCTGGCTGTTTCAGGCGGCAAATGCGCGGTCGCAGATCTCCACGCGGTTACGGCCGAGATGCTTGGCGTGATAGAGCGCCGTGTCGGCATCGCGCGCCAGTTGCTGGATCGTCGCTTCGGCGGCGGCAAGGCAGGCCACGCCGATGCTGCATGTGTATCGAATCACGGGCGCAGTGAAGCCGGGCTCGCAGATTCGCGCGCAGATCGCTTCGGCCAGCCGATGAGCGTCTTGGAGGGCGAGCGCCGGCAGCAGCACGGCGAACTCTTCTCCTCCCCAGCGCGCGAGATACGCTGACGCCGGTATTGCCGCGCTGGCGCGCTCCGCGAAGTCGATCAGGACGTTGTCTCCCATATCGTGCCCATGCTCGTCGTTGACCCGCTTGAAGTGGTCGAGGTCGATCAGGAGCATGGAGAGCACGGCCCCGTTACGCTTCGCCAGTTCACGTTCCTCTTCGAATGCGAGCGCGAGCGCGCGGCGGTTGAGCAAACCTGTCAACGGATCGCGGTATGACTGCCGCTCGAGCTGGATGCGTAACCGCTCCATGGCAATCAGCAGCAGGCCCACTGTCACGAGCAGGGAAAACGCGGCGCCCGCGGTGAGATACACCGTCTGCATCCACTCCGGATGAAAGAGATCGGGTAGGCCCCTCGTCGCAAGCGCGACGGAGATGCAGCGTGCGCCCGCAACTGCGGATTCGGCAAGAAGCAGTGCGCCAATGGAAAGCGCCGTGCGGCTGGGTCGACCCAGGCGGAGCATAACCACGCCGTGCGTGCCGTAGAGTACCGCGAGCACCCCGGTGATCACGATCGTGCGGCCCGCAACCGATGGATGGACCAGCCACAGCCAGGTCGTGCCGGCCGCCGCAACGAAGACGAGCAGCGAGACGAAGCGCCAACTGGGTCGGCACCCATAGAGGAGCTGGGTGCCAACGAGTCCCAGCCCCGCGCCAAAGACGATTCCGCAGTTCGCAACCAGGATCGAAAGCCAGTCCGGCACGCTGCCGCGAAACGCGAGGAGGAGTACCGATACGCTGACCACCAGCGCACCTGATGCCCAATGACGGACGCCGCGTATGTTCTGAGGAAAGCTTCGGGCCAGCGAGAACAACGCGATTGCCATGAGTCCTGGCATAACCGAAGACATCAGGATGACCGTGCGCAGATCGAGGAGCGGCATGCAGGTTCGGCGAGAGTAGGCACTGCGCCTATATAACATATCGATGTCGTCTAAAGCGATGCCAGAGTGAGGCGTGATCGATAACACACGCAAACGTTGAATGAATTCGCGGACAATGCCCGCCATGTGCTTGCCGGAAATCCTTCGGCTCCCATTTTTACGCTCTTCAGAATTTCCGTATCCTGCCGTTACCGCATTGATGGCATGCCGTGTTGCGCGTTGTTGAAGTTGCCGATTCCGGGAACGCGTGCGTAGATGGCGTTGTACGAGCACACATTCTCTTTGACAGCATGAGAAACCCTGGAATGGACGCAGAAAGCGACTACGGCGAGCCGCTCAGCAACCTGCCTATGCCGGTCATCCGTTACGACGCGCAGGGCCAACGGCGCTACATGAATAGCGCGGCCGCGGCGATGATGAGGGCCGCATCCGAAAGCGCCTGCGCGACGAATGCCGAAGCCCGGATGTTTTCACCCCAGGCGCTGCAGCAGTACCTCGATACCATTCGCGAAGTCGCGATCACTGGCGTTGCGCGTGAGCTGGAACTGCCGTTCGATGGGCTGCCGCAGATGCAGGGCGAGCATTACCTCGTGCAGTTCGTAAGCCATCCGACAGCGGACGCGGGTCCTGCGGTGCTCGCGATCTATTTCAACATCACGGCGCGCAAACGTGCGGAGGCGAAGCTCCGTGAACGCGAGTCGTTTCTCGAATCGTTGCTCGATACCATGCCCATTCCTGTCTTTTCGAAAGACAGGGAAGGGCGGTACCTTCATCTCAATCGGGCTTTCGAAGAATTTCTTGGCGTCCCCAAGGAGCGATTCATCGGCAAGACCGTCTTTGAGACGAGTCCTTCCGAGCTGGCGCAAACCTATTTCGCCATGGACGAGGAGCTGTTCGCGAAAGGCGGTATCCAGCGATACGAATTCAAGGTCCAGAACGCAAAGAAAGCCGTGCGCGACGTGGAATTCAGCAAGGCGGTTTTCCACGACGATGAGGGCCGCCAGGCCGGCTTGATCGGTGCGATTCTGGACATCACCGAACGTAAGCGGGCGGAGTCCGAGCAGCGGGCCCAATACGAGAGGATCCTGCAACTCAACGGACGCCTCGAAGACAAGGCGCGTCAACTGTCCGACGCGCGCGCACAGTTGATGACCGTGCTCCATACCATCCCCGATATGGTGTGGCTAAAGGACACCGCTGGGATCTTCCTCCTTTGCAATTACAGCTTCGAGCAATTTGTCGGCAGGCCGAAAGCTGAAATTCTCGGCAGAACCGATTACGACATTTTCGATGTCGAGCTGGCGGACTACTTCCGGGAACGCGACAAGGCAGCAATCGATGCGCTGCATGTTTGCGTGAACGACGATTGGGTGGTCGCTCCGTCGACCCGTGAACGTACTTTGCTCGAAACTCGACGCCTGCCGGTGTTCGATGCAGGGGGGACGGTGGCGGGCGTTCTCGGCGTGGCACGCGACATGAGTGAACGGCGCCGTTTCGAGGAAAAGCTGGCCCGCCGGGAACGCGAATTTCGAACCCTCGTTGAAAACTCGCCCGATACGGTCGCCCGTTATGGACGGGATTGCCGACGCCTCTACGTCAATCCAACTTTCGCCGCGCTCGCCAATGGAGGGGCAAAAGCGCTGCTCGGCAGGACGCCGGCCGAATATCCAGGCGGCCCAGGGTCCGTCCTCTATGAGCAGCAGCTCAGGGAAGTATTCGCGACGGCAAGCGACAGGGAATTCGAGTTGGTCTGGGGGCCTGACGAGAACAGGGAACTGTGCCAGCTGATCCGGTTGACAGCGGAACTGGGGGCGGACGGCAAGGTGGAAACCGTCCTTGCCGTAGGGCGGGATATCTCGGAACTGCACGCTTCCAGAGGAAAGATCCATCGGATGGCGTACTTCGACGCGTTAACGGCGCTGCCGAATCGCGTCCTGTTCAACGAGCAATTGCGTCTGGCGATCGCGAACAGCACGCACGCCCACTATACGGCCGTCATGATGATCGACATGGACCGCTTCAAGGGTGTCAACGACACGATGGGTCATGCGGTCGGTGATGAGTTGCTGCGTGAGGCCGCGCATCGCCTGGTTTCATGCGTGCGGGTGGGGGACACGGTTGCCCGCTTTGGTGGTGACGAGTTCGCCGTTCTGCTGCCCGAGATTGCCGATCGCGGCATCCTCGAGGAGATCTCCGCGAGCATCATCAGCCGGCTCGACGAACCTTTCCTGCTCGACGGAAGAGAAGTGTTCATATCGTGCAGCGTCGGGATTGCGCTGTATCCCGTCGACAGCACCGATGCGAAAGACTTGCTGAGATACGCAGACTCTGCGATGTACCTTGCGAAGCGCTCAGGGCGTCGCGGTTTTCGCTTTTACACGAAGGACCTGACCGTCGAGGCCACGGCACGTCTTTCGCTCGAGTCGGAGCTGCGGCGCGCAGTCGATCTGGGCGAGTTTGAGTTGTATTACCAGCCGCAAGTTACGCTTCGCGGCGCGGAAGTCATTGGTTCGGAAGCCTTGTTGAGATGGAATCGCCCTGGAGTGGGCTTTATTCGCCCGGATCAGTTCGTGCCGCTTGCGGAGGAAACCGGCCTTATTGTCGATCTTGGGCGGTGGGTGCTTCGCGAAGCGTGTCGCTCGGCCGTCGAATGGAACACCGGGCGTGGCGAGCGCCACAGAGTGTCGATCAATCTTTCGGCGAGACAGTTTCAGTCGCGCGACCTCGCACTGACGGTCAAGGATGTCCTCGATGAAACCGGCTGTCGACCGGAGTGGCTGGAGTTTGAGATTACCGAAAGTCTGCTGCTGGAAGAGGACGACTCGGTCCTGAGCGCGCTCCTCGAATTTGAAAGCATGGGTCTATCGATTGCGATCGATGATTTCGGCACCGGCTATTCCGCACTCAGCTATTTGACCCGATTCCCCATTGATACGCTCAAGATCGACCGTACGTTCGTACAGCGAGTCACGACTGACCGGCGCCATGCCGAACTTGTGAAGGCGATCCTTTCCATCGCTCGTTGCCTCGGGCAGCGGGTCGTTGCCGAAGGCGTCGAGACAATAGAGCAGGCCGCCTTTCTCGATGCGCATGGCTGCGAGATTGCCCAGGGCTTCCTCTACAGCGTGCCGCTGCCAAAGCCTGCCATTGCATCGCTTCCCCGTTTTCTCGATCCAGGTGCTGCCCACGACGTCAATCCGTAAGTGCGTGCGAGGCCCGACGAAATATATTCCTTCCGGCTGTAACCGGCATGCGTAACCGAACGAATTAAGAGGCAGTCCTGTCGTCCTGGAGACCGATCATGCCCGTTCGGCTCGTTGCTATTGCGCTCTTTTTTCTGGCCGCACCCGTCGTGGCGTCGGCCAGGCCTGTCGTTGTCGAGCTGTTCACCTCGGAAGGGTGCTCCTCGTGTCCTCCCGCGGATGCCTATCTGTCTGAGCTATCGCATGACCGTCAGGAGGTGCTTCCCCTCGCGTTTCACGTGACGTACTGGGACGGCCTGGGCTGGCGCGACCCTTACTCGCTGGAAGCCGCCACGCAGCGCCAGGCCGAGTACAGCGCCCGGTTTGGTGAGAGCGCCTACACCCCGCAAATGGTGATCGACGGCCAGAAGGGACTGGTGGGTTCGAATCGACGTGCCGCTGAGGCGGCAATCGCGATCGCGCAGAAAGCGGACGAGGCGGGGGTGGAGGTTAGTGGTGTGCGCCACGGCGGGACGTTATCAGTCATGGTGGGGCGCGGCACCGGCCATGGTCAGATCTTGCTGGTTGGCTATGACACCGGGCACGTGACCGAGGTCGGGCGAGGCGAAAACACGGGGCGTACGCTCAGGGAGTCAAATATCGTTCGCTCGATACAGGCCGTCGGCGAATGGACCGGCGCTGCGTTGAAGCTCGAGCCTGCGCCGCCGGCCGGTGAACAGGCGGCAATACTGATCCAGTCGACGGATGGTGCAATCATCGGCGCGGCACGAGTCACCAACGGCACGCATTGAGCCGCAAGGGCCGACGTTCCCAGGCGCCCGCCGTCATTAATAAGGTGTGCTTTCCATATTCGCAACCGGTGCTACGAGAGAAGAACGAGTGTGCAGTGCAGTGGCAGTTCCCTTAACGAAGTCGTGTCTACTAGGCAAGGAGTTCGTCATGTCATTTGTCACGTACGTTTCATCGTTTCCATTGCGGACCATCGCGTTCGCCGCAGCGCTGGGATTCGCTTCAAGCAGCTTTGCGCAAGCCGCTTCCGAGGTCGATCCGCCCGGGGCGGTCTACGTCATGTCGAACCAGCCTTCCGGAAACTCGGTGCTTGTCTATGCTCGAGCCACAAATGGAACACTGACCTACGCGGCCACCTATCAAACCGGCGGAAAAGGAGCGGGCACGGGCGCCGATCCGCTAGGCTCGCAGGGCGCACTGACGTTGGACTCGGGCTTTCTGCTTGCGGTGAATGCCGGCAGCAATGATGTTTCGCTTTTTGCAATCGACGGCAGCAAACTAACGTTGCTCGACAGAAAGCCATCGGGCGGTCAGATGCCCGTCAGCGTGACGGTCAAGGGGCTCATCGCTTATGTGCTCAACGCCGGCGGCACGCCGAACATTAGTGGCTATTTTGTCGACGCGTTCGGCAAGCGCCTCGTTGCTTTACCCGGCTCGCAGCGACCACTTGCCGGCGGAACCTCTGCCCAGCCGGCGCAAGTCAGGTTCGCACCGGAAGGCAACGAATTGCTGGTGACCGAAAAGGGCACGCAACTCATTGACACGTATTCCGTCGGCTTTACCGGCTACGCTTCGACACCGACCCCGCATGCCTCAAACGGCGTTACACCGTTCGGGTTTTCCATCACGACACGCGGTTATGCAATCGTCTCTGAAGCCGGGTCTGGTTCGGTTTCCTCATACGAAGTAGAAGACGGCAAACATCTTGAATCAATCAGCGCGGCGATCCCGCTGGGCCAGTCCGCTCCTTGCTGGCTCGTCACAACCGGCGACGGACGTTTTGCCTATACCGCCAATGCCGGTAGCGGCACGATCAGCAGTCTGCGCATTGCCGCGGACGGGAAGATAAACCTTCTCAATCCCGCTGCAGGTGCGCTCAGCGCTCCGCTCGACATGGCGCTCAGCAGTCGCAGCAAATTCCTCTATGTGCGGGAGGGCAACGGCGCCGTAACCGGGTTTCGCGTGATGCCCGACGGCACGCTCGAACCGATTGGTTCAGTGACCGGCGTACCGCCTGGAGCCCAGGGGATCGCAGCGCGCTAGGAGTGCGAGAGTCACGTTTGATCAAAGAGACGTTGTAGAGGAGGTTTTCGAAATCCTCGCATTCGCTTGATTCTCTATGCAACTGGTTGCATCATCGACTTCGCCGTCATACAACCAGTTGCATGAACATGACAAATCGCTATCCCTACCTTTTGCGCCCGCTCGATCTGGGCTTCACGACCTTGAAGAACCGCGTGCTGATGGGCTCCATGCACGTCGGTCTGGAGGAAGCGCCGAATGGCTTCGAGCGCATGGCCGCGTTCTATGCGGAGCGCGCGCGTGGCGAAGTTGGGTTGATCGTGACCGGCGGCATAGCGCCGAACGAACGCGCGCGCCCCATGCATGGCGGCGCGATGTTGACCACGGAAGAGGAAGCCGGGCGGCACCGTACGATTACGCGCGCCGTCCACGCGGAAGGCGGCAAGATCGCCATGCAGATCCTGCATTTCGGCCGCTACTCGTATCAGCCGATGCTGGTCGCGCCCAGTGCGCTGCAAGCCCCCATCAATCCGTTCACCCCTCACGAGTTGAGTGACGACGAGGTTGAGGAAACCATCGACGATTTCGTCCGCTGCGCAGCCCTTGCACACTATGCAGGGTACGACGGCGTGGAAATCATGGGCTCCGAGGGCTACCTCATCAACGAGTTCATTGCGATGCGCACCAATCATCGCACTGACCGCTGGGGCGGCAGTTACGAGAACCGCATACGTTTTGCGGTGGAGATCGTGCGCCGCGTGCGGGAACGCGTCGGCCGCGACTTCATCATCATCTACCGGCTTTCGATGCTCGATCTGGTCGAGGGCGGCTCGACACTGAAGGAGGTCATCCAGCTCGCACAGGCCGTCGAGCAGGCGGGTGCCACCATCATCAATACGGGCATCGGCTGGCACGAGGCGCGGATTCCCACCATCGCCACCAAGGTGCCGCGCGGCGCCTGGGCCTGGGTCACGCAGCAACTGATGGGTAAGGTCTCGGTGCCGCTCGTTGCCACCAATCGCATCAACACGCCCGAGCTCGCCGAACAGTTGCTCGCCGACAGCGCGTGCGACATGGTCTCGATGGCCCGTCCGTTCCTCGCCGATGCCGAATTCGTGCGCAAGGCCCGCGAGGGTCGCGCCGACGAGATCAATACCTGCATCGGCTGCAATCAGGCTTGTCTCGACCATACGTTCGCAGGCAAGGTCACGTCCTGCCTCGTCAATCCGCGGGCCTGCCACGAGACGGAAATCGTCATCCGGCCTGCCTCACAGCCAAAGCGCGTGGCGATCGTGGGCGCGGGGCCGGCAGGTCTCGCCTGCGCGGTGACTGCGGCCAGCCGCGGGCATGCCGTTACGCTCTTCGAGGCCGGCACCGAGATCGGCGGCCAGTTCAATATCGCCAAAAAGGTACCGGGCAAGGAAGAGTTCAATGAAACGCTGCGCTACTTCCGCCGCCAGATCGAATTGACGGGCGTCGAGCTTCGCCTCGGCACGCGCGCGAGCGCCGAAGCGCTGATGCAGGAGGGCTTCGATGAGGTGGTCGTGGCGACCGGCGTTCTGCCGCGCGAGCTGCGCATCGAAGGGGCCAGCCATGCCAAGGTGCTGGGCTATCTGGACGTGTTGCGCGACGGCAAGCCGGTGGGATCTGACGTCGCCATTGTGGGGGCTGGCGGAATCGGCTTCGACGTGGCCGAGTACCTCGTGCATGAGGGCGAGTCCGCGAGCCTCGATCCGCAAAAATTCTTCGCCGAATGGGGCGTGGACACGGCCTATGCCGAACGCGGCGGATTGCGTCGGGCAGCGGTGGGTCCGGCGACTCGCAGCGTGCATCTGCTGCAACGCAGGCGCTCGAAGGTTGGCGAAAACCTCGGCAAGACCACGGGGTGGATTCACCGAACGGCCTTGAAGGCGCGCGGTGTTGGCATGTCCTCCTCGGTGGAATACCAGCGCGTCGACGACGATGGGTTGCACGTGAGCATCGACGGTGTGCCGCAAACCCTCGCCGTCGACAACGTCGTGGTCTGCGCGGGACAGGAGCCGCTGCGCGAGCTGGCCGACCAGTTGCTGGCCGCCGGCCGCAAGGTCCACGTGATCGGCGGTGCCGCCGAGGCCGCCGAACTCGACGCCAAACGGGCCATCCACGAGGGCACCACGCTTGCCGCCTCGTTGTGAGCGCGCTGCGTTTTCTCTCGACCTGAAAACGGACCTGAAATGAACGACGCCATACTCAACCTGCCTCCCGCTGTCGCGCGGTCCCTCGCGATCTGGCATGAGCTCGTGGACAGCAAGGATCTCAGCCGGCTGGAATCCATCGTGCATCCAGAGGCCGTATTTCGCTCGCCGATGGCGTTCAAGCCCTACGGTCCCGCGCCCGCATTGCTGATGGCGCTGCGTACGGTGATCACCATTTTCGGGGACTTTACCTACCATCGGCAGTTCAGCAGCGCCGACGGCCTGAACGTCGTGCTCGAGTTCAGCGCGACCGTGCAGGACAAGCAGCTCAAAGGCATCGACATGATCCGTTTCGACGAGGCGGGTCGCATCGTCGAATTCGAAGTGATGATCCGGCCATTCAACGCACTGCAGGTGCTGGGTGCGGAGATGGGCGCACGTCTGGCTCATCTTCTCCCGGCGTATAAAGCTGGGTCGTAACCGCCTGAACCGGATTGAGGGACTCGGCGTGAATGTCCGGAAGCATTGACACGGCTGCTCCCATCAGAATCGTCCTTTCGTCGAGCACCCCATGAACGATCAATACTTTCGCCTCAGTACCGAAGCAGGCATCGCGCATCTTCAATTGAACCGTCCCGACCGGCTCAATGTGATGGATCTTGCGTTTTATGCGGGCCTGCGCGAAATCGTGCAGACGCTCGATACGAGTGGCGAAGTCCGCGTGCTCGTCATCAGTTCGACGGGCAAGCACTTTTCGGCCGGCATGGATTTCGAGGTGTTCGCCAACATTTCGAACGACTTCGACACTAGCAGTCCACGCAAGCGCCTCGGTTTTCAGCGCGTCCTGGCAGGTCTGATGGACTGCTTCGACGTGCTCGACAAGGCACGTATCCCCGTCATCTGCGCCGTGCAGGGCGGGTGCATCGGAGGCGGGCTCGACCTTGCCGTTGCTTGCGACATTCGCGTATGCACGGCGGACGCATTCTTCTGCCTGCAGGAAACGCAGATCGGCATGGTGGCCGATCTGGGCGTGCTGCAACGCCTGCCCAAGCTCATTCCGGCGGGCGTCGCGCGCCAGATGGCGTACACCAGCGAGCGTTTGAGCGCCGAACGGGCGCTCGCCGTGGGGCTCGTCAATGCCGTGCTGCCCGACGCCGATGCGCTCCAGCACCATGCGATGGAGGTGGCGCGCAGCATTGCATCGAAATCTCCGTTGGCAGTGGCAGGGAGCAAGACGGCGATGAACTTCGCGCGCGACCACGGAACCGCGGAGTCGCTGCAACACATGGCGCTCCTTCAGAGCGCCATATTCGATACCGCGGACCTGTCCGAAGCCATCGCAGGCTGGCAGGCCAGGCGTGCCCCACGCTTCGAAGCCTTGCCGCCGTTGCCTGCCTTTCAGAGCCAGGGTGAGCGCCCGGCGAGCGCTGATTTGCAGACGTCTGCCCACACAGACGGGATTCGAGAAAAAACTCTGATGTCCTACTCAAGTGGGCGACCTGCTGGAAAGCGCCGCGGCCAAAGCCATCGTCGAAAAGCATCTGCCAGGCATCTCCTCGTATCCGCAGATCGGCATGGCGCGCGGCATGTCGCTGACGACGGCGGCGAAATTCACAGATGGCCTCATCTCGCAGGACGCGCTTGAAAAGATTGACGCGGACCTCAAGGCGCTGGACTGAGCGGCCTTGTCGGGTTGCGCGTCGCAATGGAAGCTTCGACATGGTCGGACAGTGCAGGATGGCCCGAGAATCGAACGCATTGGCGCTGGTTGCCAACCCGGTCCACGCCAGTCCCGAAAACGGCATTTCACATCGGGCGACGAAAGGTCCTAGCGCAAGCGTCCGCTTGATTGATTTAAGTCGATGCACCTGTGCAGCCGATCTCTAAATTGAGTTCCAGTGCGGCGTTAGCCGCTAACGGAGGAACCATGCAAGCTTCAGACATCATGACCACGGACGTCGTCAACCTGCGTCCTGACGCGTCGGTCTTCGAGGCCGCGACATTGCTCACCGACCATCACGTGAGCGGCGTTCCGGTCGTCGACGACACCGGCGCCGTTGTCGGGATTCTCAGCGAGGGCGATCTGCTGCATCGCGTGGAAAACACCGATGTAAGGGCGTCTTGTCCCCGGCGGCTTTCTCTTGCGCCGGGGATATTGTGCGGCCTCGCCAGGTCGTCGCGCTGCGTGCGGTCGGTCAATGAGGCATGAGTACCGGCAGCGTCATCGTGGAGAGTACGGATCGCGTGGCGCCACCCAGAACGAGTTCCTGGAATCGCGCATGGCCATCGTTACGTGCGCCGCTCGCAGGATGAACGGCAGCGCGTCGTGAACCACACGGGCGGCTTCGCGGCTCGCGTTCCAGGCAATGAGCACGCGGTCGCCGAACGACTCGAATCTTCCCGCGTTTATTTGCGGACCGAACCAACGTGTTTCGGTGTATCGCTGCCGAGGATTCGGTCGTATTCGTAGAGCATCGCCTCTCAGCCCGTTTGCCCAACGGGCGTCACTACTCCAACGATTACTGCTTCGTCTACGAAGTGAAGGACGGGCAAGTCGTGGCAATCAGGGAGTACATGGATACCCGGGGAGGCTGGGTCCAGGTCTTTGGCGATCGGGAGGCTTCCCGATTGATCGAGTCTCTGTGAAAGCAAACGTCTACGTTGCATTCCGATGCGCGCGGCAGCCGTGAGCATCGGCCAGTGAGCGATGGAAGAGTGGCGTCGGAGAGCATGCGAATGGGCAGATCGCAGTGCCCGAAACGGGTGCGCCGTGACGCACCGGCACGCGTTTAGCCATGCACGTGGCCGATGTGACTTTGTCGTGACGCACCGCTATTTGAACTTGACGAGATCCTTGAAGATCAGTTGAGCCCAGCTATTCCCCCTGGCCTGGACAAGCGAGCCACCATCCTTGAGCGGTCCTAGCGCAATCGGCGCGAAACCGAGCTGTTCGGCCAAAGCTGCGACCGGTGTCACCGCATTGTCGTCATCGCTCGACAGAAACACGACGCGGCTGCCGCCATTCACGCTCGGATCTGCGGCCAGAGCGGCAGCGGGCAGATGGTTAAAGCCCTTTACGAACCTGGCGCCGCTAAACGCTTTGGCGACAACTGCGGACGACGGCAGACCTTCCAGGTCTGCGACGGGAACACCGAAAGCATTTGTCGTGTCGATGATCGTCTTGCCCTGCCAGGTCGAGAGTTGCTTCGCGACTTCGCGATGTTCCCAAAACGGAACTGCCAGGAAGATCGTGTCGGACGCGATTGCATCCTGCAGCGTCGTGGGGACAACGGTGGGGCCAATCGCTCGTGCCTGCTGCATCAACGCTTCGGGAGGGCGCCGGCTGGCGACGGTCACGTCGATGCTCTTTCTTGCAAACGCTCGGGCGAGCGCCTGGCCTACGGCGCCAAAGCCAATAATCGAATAGCTCATACGAACTCTCCTTTCAGGGGACGTTTTGATCAACCACGGACCCAATGTCAATGGGTAACCGGGCGAGCGGGACCGCTACCCGCGTTTGGCGGCCCGCTGCGCGCGATGCGCCACGCGGGCCACAGCAGATGCGCGGAGCCGGGCGCGCTCACCGTCGTTTGCAGTGACGGTAGCGCGAGCAGGCGTGACAATAGCCGCTGGACAATCACCAAAGCCAATCCCGCTTACTGATCAGGAATCCATAGTGATTTCCACAATTCAGATCCTCTTCACCGCGTTGGTAGCGCCCTTACACGCTTTTCGGCGAGATTTTAGATGGCCGACAGGCCGCCGTCGACAGACAACTCCACTCCATTCACGAAGCTCGAATCGTCTGAAGCAAGAAACAGCGCGACCGTCGCAATTTCCTCAGGACGACCCATCTTTCCCCGCGGGATCACGGATTCGAACATCCGCTTCGCCTCCTCGTCGAGAACCTGGTCCTGCATCGGTGTGGCGATGGGCCCCGGGCTCAGCACGTTCACCCGGATATTCCTGCCCTTCAGCTCGTTGAGCCACGTGCGTGCGAATGAGCGCAACGCCGCCTTGCTCGCCGCATACACGCTGTAACCAGGAAAACCTTTTACCGAAGCCACTGACCCGGTCATGAAGATCGATCCGCCATCGTTGAACAACGGCAACGCCTTCTGAACCGTAAACAGCGTGCCGCGTGCATTCAGGTCGAAGATCGCATCGTAATGCTGCTCGGTAATCTCGCCCAGCGGGACGGCTTCGCCCCAGCCGGCGCTCGCGTACAGGACGTCGATCTTGCCCTTTTCCCGCTTGACTGTATCGAACAAGCGGTCGAGGTCGTCGAGATTGGCTGCGTCGCCGCGCACGCCGGTCACGTTCCTGCCAATCAGCTTGACAGCTTCGTCCAGCGTCTCCTGCCTCCGGCCCGTAATGAAAACATAGGCGCCTTCTTCAACGAACCGTCTGGCGCTCGCCAGCGCCATGCCGCTCGATCCACCGGTGATGACTGCAACCTTACCGTCTAGCTTTCCCATGACTTCTCCTTTCGTGGTGTCGGACAGCGTCTCGGTTCCCCTTTGCACAAAAACGCTGTATCTTGTGGATCACTGATCCAGATCCTGATTCCCAAGATACGGATCACTGATCCACTTGTCAAGAAAACTATGCGGGCCGACGCCAGAAAAAATTACGACCATCTGCTAGCAGTCGCGCGCGACGTCGTCACCGAGCATGGTGCCGATGCGTCCATGCGAGATATCGCCCGCCGGGCCGACGTCGGGTTGGCCACGCTGTTTCGTCATTTCCCAACTCGGGAAGCCTTGTTCGAAGCGTTGCTGCGCGAGAATCTGGACGCACTGACGCAGAAGGCAGTGGACCTCGAAACGTCGAATCCACCTGACGAAGCGCTCGTGTCCTGGTTTCGCGAAGGGGTGGCATTCGTTCATAGCTATAGCGGCGTTGTCGCCTTGATGGCGAGCGCTCACGCGGCCCCGGACTCCGCGCTTTATGCTTCATGCGCAGCGGTGCACTCAGCGGGCGAGCGACTACTGCTCCGTGCTCAGGCCGAGGGAACCGCGCGCGCCGATATGAATGGGGACGACCTGTTCGCCCTGATGTCGGCGCTCGGCTGGCTCGGCGACCAACCCTCATTCGCGCCACGCGCCGATCATCTCTTTCACGTAATCGCGAGCGCCATCCTGACTGACCGGACGAACAACGATGTCAAGACGGCAAGGCGTTGAGGCAGATCGGCGATCGGATGCTCGGGCCGAGAAGTCGCACATTTGCGGTTAATAGCGTAACCACAGCATTAGTGCTTTGAAGGCAACGCAACAGCTTGAACGGCTGTTGACGAAGGTGATGAGCCATTGGAGCGGCTGAGTTGTCGCACTAACCAGCGCCCCCACATGGCCGACTGCCGCCTGACGCGCTCGGCGATAGTCGACCCCGAAGGGCCGGTCGCGAGCACAAGACGTCGATGACCGCTTCGGAATTGCTTCGGACGCCCGTTGACCCACCAACCATCAAGCTCAATTCAACAGGTCAACCCTGTCCCATCCAGGATTTGAAACCGATAACTGGTTGGTAATAGCACTTCCAGCATGCTTTTAAGCTCTTGAAGGCCGTAAGGATTAGGCCCGAGCCAAAGAACCGGTAGCGAGCCGCTTGCGCCAGGCAATGCAGCCGACAACAATCGATAGTGTCGCCACGACAAGTGGCGCCACCCCATGTCCGAATTCGCCGTGGACTGTGACGGTCGCCAGCGCAGCCAACATCACGGTGCAGCCGAGCGCCGAGCCCCACAGCCGCGTCCGTGCTCGCGCCAGCAGAACGGCGGTCATGAGTTCCAGCGAACCAGTCACGAAATGGAACCAGTGCGGATATCCCCACTTCAGGTATTCCTCAAAGATGGATCGCGGGGCGACGATGTTACTGAGCGATCCCACGACGAAAAAAGCGGCAAGAACGAAAGGTAATACCTGGCGCCAGGAAATCTTGGACATTCTTCTACCTTCTCTGATGAGGGCACTGGCGAGGATCAGTGTGGCTCGCCGGGTCGACGAGCCGGCCGATCTCCGTTGTTCATGCCGTAGTGGCCTTGTGGGCCGCCGCAAAGACATCGCGAGGGGGCGTCGTGCCCGCGATGTGCTCCGTACCCGCGACGCCGAGGTCCATCCAGCCCGCGTTGACGGCATCGAACATCGCTTCGGCCGGTCCGGTCTGGCCCTTCGGGATGCCGAACTGTTCGAACGCTGCAGGCCACCCGGCCCGCGGGATGGCAAAGGCCTTGACGTCGCGCTGCAAGACTTCACCCAGCTGGGTTGCGACTTCATCCGCGCTGACCATTGAGCCAAGCTCAACGACGCGATGCCCTGACCACGCCGGCCCGGCCAAGAGCGTCGCCACCTCGGCGCCGATATCGTCGGTCGCGATCATGGTCGACTTCCGACTCGTCGGGTCGTAGTAGACGGGTAGCGTGCCGCCCTGGGCGACGTGCAGGCCGTAAAGGAAGTTTTCGAAAAACCCGCCGGCTCGCACATAGGCGATCGGCAACGTGAGGTGGCGCAGTCCTTGCTCCAGAAGCGACAGGGCCGTGATCATTCCCAGCCCGCTGGTTCTGTTCGCACCCATCGACGACAGCACAACCACCCGCGGTGGCGCGGCCCTGGTCAGCGCCTCGACATAGTTCGCGATCACGCTCTTTGCTTCCCTGAAATCAGGCGAGGGTGCCCAGACTGCCGGCAGCATGACAAATGCACCTTCGACCCCTTCGAGCGCTTTCTCTACGGCGGCTGCATCATTCCAGTCGCCGTCGACGAGTTCCACACCTTGATCCGCCCATTTCGTCGCCTTCTCGCGATTGCGGACCAGCGCCCGTACCTTCCTGCCTTGCGCCAACAGATGTTGGGCCGTCGCGCCGCCTACGCGTCCTGTAATTCCCATTTCCAAAAACATGTGTTTCTCCTGAAAATTGGCATTGCCCTTAAACGCCAACATTCCTGCGGCTGCCGATGGATGCGGTGAACCTGGAATCTTCGGCTTCCACCTGCGACTCCACCACGCGCTGGCCCGGATGTCCGCCGGAGTCTGGTACAGAAGGCAGGCGGGAACAGGGTTTGATATCCGAGCTCCCCGAGGAACAGTCTTTGTTTGAGGGCAGGTCTATCATAGAGACCGATGCCTCACGCCGGAAGGAGGCAGTTTTTTGTTACCAGAAGAGTTAAAGGGAACCCGAATGAGCACCGCTCAGAATGCGATCGAGAGATTCAGCCGATATCAACGTCAATTGGGCGACGCCCAGGCCGCACACTGCGCGATTCGCGACGTCCTCGACCGCATCGGCGACAAATGGAGCATGCTCATGATCATGGAGCTCGCGACGCGATCGCAGCGCTTCAGTGAGCTTCACCGGGCCATCCCGGACATTTCCAAGCGCATGCTTACCCAGACACTCCGCGATCTGGAGCGCGACGGACTCATCAGCCGCCACGTTTTTCCCACCAGCCCGCCAAGCGTCGAATATCGTCTGGCCCCACTAGGCCAATCCCTGTTGGAGCCGATGGCGGCCCTCATCGATTGGGCTGATCGTCGTTATCCCGACATCCATGCCGCACGTGTCCGCTTTGACGGCGCATCCGGTGCTGTCCCGCGCTAGATGCTCGGCCCGATGTGCGCCAAGCCGGAGACCACGCACTGCCTCGCCAGCGATGATTGAATTTTCATCCAGTTCGGCTGCGAGTGCGTCCGTCAACGCCACCATGCCGTTGGCTTTCACGAAGGTCGAACCATCAGTAGTAGTCACCCCCTCAATCAACTTTCGTAACAGAGGAAAAACATGAACGACTGGAACGAGTATCGCGAGCAACAGACGCTTCGGTTGCGCAAATTCTCCTAACTTGCCCCGGAAACCATGAAAGGCATCGCGTCACTAGGCCAGGCAGGGGAGAAGACATACCATCTCGACGCGAAGACACGCGAACTGATCTCTCTTGCCGTGGCCGTGACCACGCGCTGCGACGGCTGCATTGCGTTCCACGCGAGTGAGGCGAAGAAAGCGGGCGCAACGGTGGAGGAACTGTCGGAAGCGCTCGGCGTTGCCATCAACCTGAATGCCGGAGCAGCACTGGTCTATTCTGCGCGCACTTTGGACGCTTTCAGTAAAGCCTGATCGTCATCGCTGGGCGAGCGCTCAGGCGCCTGAGCGAGTTGCAGGCGGTAGCACGGCTGCGGCATGCCGGACTTCCACCGCGATCGATCGCAGCGGCGCATCGGCAATGAATCGATCGAGCAGTTCACACACGTCGTGATCGATGTAATCGGCACGCGAGGTGTCGACGATCACCGTCGCGCGATCCGGGATATGGGCGAGCATTTGCTTGAGCGGCACCTTACCTAGAAATGACACGTCCTTGCGAAAGGAGACCAGGAAATGATCGTCGTGCCGCGCGAGCGCGATCGGCCGATGCAGATTCGCCCACAGTGCGAGTCCGGCGCTGCACAGCACGCCGAGCATGATCCCGGTGAGCAGGTCGGTGGCGAGCACGCTGGCGATCGTAACGATGAATGGCGCGAACGGCGCCGTGCCCTGTTTCGCGAGCGCGATGAACAAGGAAGGTTTGGCGAGCTTGAGGCCGGTATGAATGAGAATGGCGGCAAGACTCGCGAGTGGAATCATGTTGATCACGTCGGTGAGCGCAAACACGCTGACGAGCAGCAGCACGCCGTGGACGATCGCGGAGAGCCGGCTTTGCGCTCCGGCGTGCACGTTCGCGGAACTGCGCACGATGACCGAAGTGATGGGCAGTCCGCCGATGGCGCCGGCGACGATATTGCCGACCCCTTGCGCCTTGAGTTCACGGTTGGGCGGCGCGGCGCGCCGCTGCGGGTCGATCTGCTCGACAGCTTCGAGGCTCAGCAGCGTCTCGAGACTTGCAACGACGGCGAGCGTCAGGGCGACGATCCAGATCTCCGGGGCGGCAAGGCGCGCGAAGCTAAGCTCGAATTCACCGAACTGGAGGGCGTCGCCGAGGGCCGCGAATGATTCGATGGCAGGCAGTGCCACGCGTTGTTCGACCGGCAAAGCGAACGTCGTGCCGGGCGAGCCACAAACCAGCGTCGCGCCCACGCCCGCAAGCACTACGACGAGCGGCGCGGGTACGAGCCGCACTAGCGGGAAGCGTCGCAATGCGCGCGTTTCCCAACCCGCAAGAATGGCAAGCGAGATCGCGGTGACCGCGCATACGATGGGCGAAATCGACTCGAGCGCGTGAGTCAGAGACCCGGTCTCGTTGCCCGAAGTCAGTCCGAGCGCGAGCGGAACCTGCTTGATGACCAGCAGCAGGCCGATTGCGGCGAGCATGCCCTTGATGACGGGTGTGGGCACATACGAGGCCAGGCGCCCGGCCTTGAGCATGCCGAAACCGAACTGCAGCACACCCGACAGCAGCACAGCAATCAGGAATGCAGAGAAACTGCCAAGGCGCGCAATGCCATCCACGACGATCACGACGAGTCCAGCGGCGGGGCCGCTTACGCTCAGGCGCGAGCCGCTGAGCGCGGCGACGACGATGCCGCCGACAATGCCGGAAACCAGGCCGGCCAACGGCTCCGCGCCGGATGCCCTTGCAATGCCGAGGCACAGCGGCAGGGCGACGAGAAAGACGACAGTGCCTGCGGCGAGGTCACGCGCAAGCGCGGACAGGGAAGCTCTCGAAGTCATGATGGAAGCGGGTAGAAGAGAAGGGTGGAGAACTCGGCGGCAGCGGCCTTGGCGCGACTTGAGGCCTGCGCCTCGAGCGTGCCGGGCTTGCGCAATGCGGAATGGATTTGCTCAGGCCGCCACGCTTGCCTTCGCAGTTTCAACGTCGTAGCCCGACGCGAGTTCGCGCAGCTGGCCGTCGTTCAGCGAAAAGATCCAGCCGTGCACGAGCGGCACAGGTGCGCCGTCGCGCACGAGCGGATGTTCGCGCAGCAGGCGCACCTGCTCGATCACGTTCAGTTCGGCAAGGCGGTTGATGCGCGCCTCTTCCGACGGCAGGCGCGCGAGCGTCGAGCGATGCGTTTGCGCGAGCGCGCAAAGCGGCTTGATGCGACGGTTCACGTGGGGCAGGGCTTCGGCGGGCGGTAGCAGCGAGGCGCGTACGCCGCCGCATCCGTAGTGTCCGCAAACGATGATGTGCACGACCCGCAGCACATGCACGGCGTATTCGAGCACGCTCATGTTGTTGTCATCGTCGGGATGGAAAAGGTTCGCGATATTGCGGTGAACGAACAAATCTCCGGGCGCGCAGTGCGTGACGCTTTCGGCGGGTACGCGGCTGTCGGAGCAGCCGATCCAGAGCACCTGGGGTTTTTGCCCTGTGGCAAGCGTGCTGAAGAAATGTGGATCGCGCCGGGCGATTTCCTGCGCCCAGGCGACATTGGCAACGAGCATACGTTTCGGAAGATTCATGGGTCGAGGCTCCTTTCAGGGCGGCGGCTTCGCTCAATCCTTACGTATACCTTTCTATCAGAAATCAGCCTGTCGTTTTCGAAAAATAAATCGGAACAATGCGCGGCGAATATAAAAAAACAGCCCCGCAATGCTCGTCGGTCAACGGTGGCAACGCAACGATCGAGATCTGGCTTGTCGCGCCGAACGTTCGGCAGCCCGCTGAGACGTATCAGCAACCCACGACACTCCTACGCCTCGTGCAGGCAACGCTTGCCGATGAAGGATCGCCTACTGCGGAAACTTGATCATGCTCGAGCGGGTCAGCGTAACGTTTCTGGACACGCTGCCCGGCGCGTTGGCGAGAACCCACGCAGCCGAGAACTCACCGAACGGGTCCTTGCTCGACATGCCATCGGTCGGGACCACGACCTTGAAGCCGCGCAGCGCCGCCTCGCTTGCGGTGTGCAACAACTGCGCCGTGTGCCATCGTGCCGGTTACGATCACGGTTTGAATGCCCTTGGCCTTCAGCGCCGTTTCAAGATCGGTGTTGAAGAACTTGTCCACACCGGATTGCACGACTTTCTCGTCTTCTTTGGCCGCAATAGCCGGCGGCACCGCCGCCAGTGCGCCCGTGCTAAAAGTGGCGATTCCAACGTTCGGAAACCGTGGATAGAAAGCAGATTTAGTTGGTTTTCGAAGGTCTATATATCGCTGGAAATCCAGCGTTCAAATGTCCGTGCAACGGTGTAGATCATTGACCGTTGTTGGCCGCCTGCGACCGAGTGTGTCTCGCGGTAAGCGAACCCAAAGCGGACCTGCATGCAACGTCGTCGCGACGACCGTTGCGATCGCCAGCCGATTGAGCGCATGATGGGTGAGCGCGGCTGGTTGTGCTCGTACCGCCGGTAGGCAGCACGCCTGGCGCGGCGGCGATACCCGGAGCAGTGAAGAAACGCACGGCGGCGGCACAAGGAGCTGGCGATGAAATTCTATGCGCGTGAGTATGAAGGGCGGCTGGAAGTGTTTAGCTTCGACGGTGTTTATAGAATTCGCATCGCTCAGTTGTGCGGCGCGGCAAAAACAGCGTTCGCCGATACCGTCCAGCTATGGATAGGTGACGGCGTATCAGCAGACGAAGCCGTTGCCCGAGAGGCCGAGTCATTGGCTCGATTAATTAACGAATACTAGAAAATGACAAGTCCGACGATCAGAGATCTCCGCACACCTCACCGGTTCCCAGCGCGCTCCGCCGCCGGTTGACCTCCGCCCAAAGCTCATCGCTGTCGTCATTGCGCAGCAGGACCACCCAGTCCAGTTGATTGTCGGCCACGCCGAAGTATCCCAGGATCTCCCTGCGAACGGCATCGACAAACTGCGCGTATTCCGGGGTTGCCTGGGCCTGAGCGTGCAAGGCGTCGTATGCCGCATCGTCCGCGCCGCCGCCGTGCTCGTCGATGTAGCGCGAGATCCACTGGTCCCGTTCGCGGTCGTAGTCGGCCTCGGCGCGCATCGCCTGCACTGCCGTGTAGAAATCCAGTTGGGCAAACGCGGCGATCGCCGCCGTTGTTGCCTCGTCGAATGTTGTCATCCCATATCTCTTGTTGACGGTGGCACATCATCTCACGGGCCGCACCCGGGCGGGTGCCGCGAATCCGGATGGTGCATCGTGCCCCCGGGGCGCCGACGTTTGGCCCGCACAAAGGCACCATGATCCGGCGGTCCACGCCTTCGAGCGCGCCATTCACATGGGCCCCACGGGGCGACAGGACACTCAATTTGCCGCACTGCGTCTCACGCGTCTCGGTACGCAGCTTATACAGCACGCATAAGCTGCCCCTAACCTGGCAGTCGTCGTGCCCGAAAGCGGCCGTTGCGAATCGAGTGAAAAGTGATTGCAACTGAAACAGGAGAGTCACATAAGACATTCGTCAACGAGTCCAGCAACTGGCGGCACGCTCGCTAGCTATGCAAGCCCTTTTCGTCGGCTCACCGAGAGAGCTAAACATGAAAGATCCGATGGACATTGACTGGTCAACCATGCCGGCCCGTATAGACGACGGGAGGGCAAAAGCTATATCTTCGGACTGTCAACGCAGGATACGCCGTATCAAAGAGGCGCCGTTGAGCGTCTGCATCTCCCGTATCCGCTATTGTCGGACGAGCATCTCATGTTGACGAAGGCGCTTTCCCTTCCGACGTTCACGGCTATGGGCATGACGTTGTTGAAGCGCTTGACGAGGGTCATTAACGACGGCGTGATTGAACACGTTTTCTATCCGGTGTTTCCCCCCGATCAGAATGCGGCTGAAGTGCTCGCCGGGCTAGAGGCGCAATGCGGTCAATGAGCGTCTGGACGCTAGCTCGGGCTACGCTTTGCGCTTGACCTGCATGGCGTTCGGAGACACGTTGTCGCGTCAATTGACCGCCCGTTGCAGCATCGAGCGAGACAGGCGCTTATGAAATGGCATGATGACGAACAAGTAGACTCGTCCAAGGAGATTGTTGATTTTAACCAACGTTGAGATCGTCACTTCCGATCCCTTCGGACTCGGTTGAATGCTTATCCAGATCCTAAAATCCAGATGCTTGTCGTTACCACCAACGACGACTTCAGTGCCCGTACTTGAGATAATCGGAAACACGTCGATTTTCCCCAGCCCGCGATCGCTAAAGTCAATACCTGCCTTTAGTCCGAACGGCGCCACGATTTCGTTACGCAAGGCCATCAGACATCGGACCATGTGTGGCGGATCGGCGAACACGGCGCGCGCTGCTTGTTCGGCGTCGACGTAGGTTCGATCCGCCAGACCGGAATAACCATCGGCGAAATCAATGTGCGTCAATCCCGACGCACGAATTGCCGCCGTCGGCGTGGGAATCAGCAAGACTTTGTTTGTCATGAGTACCCCAGGTGAAATTTCCAGTGTGGGAATCCATGTCGCGTAGCGCCTGAAATGCACTGCCGCATGCTGCAAGGCACACAGACGCGCAGTCGTGCCGCGTGAGTCATAGGTCAAAGCCCGGCTCCGCGGGCCGAACGTCGTGCCTTTTGTCACACGCCTTCGACAAGAACCGCGCGATAGCGCGCACCCTTGAACCGGTGCTGCGCGACTTCCTGATACGCCGGGCTGTCGTACCACGCACGTGCGGCCGCAGTCGACGGAAACTCCACTATCACGACGCCCTCTGGCGCTTCGCCCTCAAGAACCTGTTGAGGTCCGTAGGCCGCGAGAATCTTGACCGGATGACCCTTGAAGGTCTCGCCCACCTTGCTTTGGTAGATGTCGAGTTCACTCTGATCCTGCGTGCTTTCCTTCGTGAAGACAATATAAGTCGCCATTGCGTCGCTCCTCAGGTTGTGTGAAGGTCCGCACGATGATGCCATGAAACCGCATCGGGCCTCGATACGCAGTGTCGGTGCGGATGTCGCCCCATCACTGGGCGAGAGAACCACCCGATCCTCGCAAACAGAGGTTCGCGAGGCGATCCTGGAGGCGGCGTTCCCCACCCGACTGGCGGCATCGCCATGGCTGGTTAAACGTACAGTCTCGCAAGCCCCGGGGGGAAAGGTTAGACTGATTAATCCGATGTCTACGCGGAGCACACCATGGTCACGAGGACGGTCCGCCGTGCATTGTCTGGCTTGGCTTCCGCGTTTACGCCAATGCCCAAAGCAGGGCAACGGACCGCGCGCACCTTGAAATCCGCGCAGCAACATGCCGATGAAGCCTGGAAACGCACGATGAATGGAGGCGGTATCGTCTCGCATCGGAAGATTCCAAAGCCGTGAACTGCGGAATGTAGAAGCCGTTCGAGGCGATGAACGTCGCCGGGATGCCCAGGAGGAATGGCGCTACGTTTAGCCTTCGCGGATCGGTCCTTTTGGAAGGCGTTGCCATGTTGCAGGAACGTTTTCTCTACTTTCCTGAGAAGGTTGCAATCGAGGACGTCGTCTCCGAACGACTTGTGACCTGGCCGACTACGGAGGCGTTCCGAGGCCTCGTTGGCGAACCGCCCGGAACCGTGCGCGGCACGGCCATTGTCTTTCATGGCAATGCGGGGCACGTAGGGCACCGGTCCTTCTATGCCTCAGCGCTCAACCGGCTGGGACTGCGCGTGATTCTCGCCGAATATCCGGGCTATGGGCCACGCGAAGGCTCGCCAAACGAAGCATGTCTGATCGTCGATGCGCAAGAGACCATCGGGCTTGCGCATCGTCTCTACGGCGCCCCTTTGCTGCTTGTCGGGGAGTCGCTCGGAGCGGGCGTGGCCGCAGCGGCCGGCTCGCGCGAGCGCGACAAGGTCGCCGGCCTGATGCTCATTACGCCATGGGATAAGCTCGAGCACGTCGCCGCCTTCCACTACCCATGGGCGCCCGTGAAGTGGCTGATGCATGACCGATACGACAGCGTGACCCACCTGGCGGCGTTCGGCCAACCCGTTCTCGTCGTGGTGGCCGAACGCGACAGCATCGTCCCGGCGCGCTTCGGCGAAGCGCTACACAGCGCGCTGCCCGGTCCGAAACAGCTGAAGATCGTGGAGGCGGCTGAGCATAACGACTGGATTGGCCATGTCGACGATAGCTGGTGGCGGGAGGCGATCGGCTTCCTGCGCGCGCCTGACCAATAGATGAGATCCCGCTCCGTCCCGCCCAGGGGTGAACGCTTCTATGTCCTCGATGCGAAGAACAGGCCTGTCGAGGTGTTCGACCGCAGCGAGTGGTCTCGCTGGATGGCGGAGAACGAATTGATCTTTCGCCGTACGTTGCTCGAAGAGTCCGGCGTGACAGTCACGACGCGCTTTCGCGGTGTGGCCGACGCGGGGGGTGGGGAACCCGCGCTGTTCGTGACGCGAATCGCCGGAATGGAAGTGCGCGACGACAACGAGAGCTATGGCGCCAGCACGCTCGAAGCGGCGCTCGCGCGGCACGAACGCATCGTTCGGAAGATCCTTAGGAGTCTGACCGGGCAGTGACTGGTGCATAAATTCACGGCAGGCCACTGCGAACGATCGCAGACTGGCAAGGAAACCGTTTGCGATTCGTTCCGGCGTCAACGCAAGTCGCGTTCCATTTCGACTTCTGCCCGCAGACTCTCTGTATCGCGATAAATAGAGGCTACGGCGACGACCCGTCCGTCTCGCTTGTAGCGCAGGAAACAGTCGCGTCCTGCAATATCGCCGTCAACCGAAATCTCGTCCCAGCTGTCCGCGTGCCCGAGATAGTTGATCGGGACATCGTAGTGCTGGCTCCAGAAGAATGGCACGGCGTCGAACTTCTCATGTCCGCCAATCAGGTTCATCGCCGCCGTTTGTCCCTGGCGCTGCGCGACGACCCAGTGCTCCACGCGAATCGCCGTGCCACTGTGCGGATCGGGCCAGCGAGCGATGTCGCCGGCAGCGAAGACGCCAGGCGCGCTGGTCTGCAGGCAGGCGTCGACCACTACGCCGCGGTCGATTGCGAGGCCGGCTTGCTCGGCCAGTGCCAGTCGCGGCCGCACGCCGACGCCGACCACCACCAGATCGGCCTCCAGGTTGCCGCCTGCTTTGAGCGATACCTGCTGCGTATCGATCGCGCTGGCGGTGTTCCCGAGGTGGAAGACGACGCCGTGTTCTTCATGCAACCGCTGCACAAATTCACCCATCTGGGGCCCCAGCACACGCTCCATCGGACGCTGCTCCGGCGCCACGACGTGGACTTCGAGTCCACGCGCGCGCAACGACGCCGCCACTTCCAGTCCGATGAAGCTAGCTCCGATGACAACCGCGCGCCGCGAGTTCGCTGCGCGAGCGATGATCGCGCGGCAGTCGGCCAATGTGCGAAGGGTATGCACATGCGGCAAATCCATGCCGGGGATAGGCAAGCGAACCGCTTCGGCTCCCGTGGCCAAAAGCAGGCGGTCGTAGGGGACCTTGCCCCCATCCGCGAGTTCCACTTCCTGCGCGGCGACGTGAAGACGCACGACGCCGGCGTTGAGCCGCAGATCGATGCGCTGATCTGCGTAAAAGGCATCATCCCGAAGCGGCATCCACTCCTCGGGCGCGCTGCCGGCCAGATAGTCTTTGGAGAGGTTGGGCCGGTCCACCGGCGGCGCCTCGTCGTCGCTCAGCATCGTGAGGCTGCCCGCGTAGCCGAGGCGCCGCAGACGCTCGGCAGCAGCGAAACCTGCAGCCCCTGCGCCGACGATCACGATCTTCTGTGGCGCTCCGGCCGGCGAGGTCACGGAACCCGCGGGCAGCGCTTTTTTGTGCAGTACGACAACCTTGTCGCCCCGGATCTCCGTAGACCAGCACGCGACAGGGCTGAGCGCAGGAGCCCGCAGCGCTTCCCCCGTGCGCAGGCTGAAGCACGCGTGATGCCATGGGCACCGTACCGTGTCCCCGACGATCAACCCTTCGGCGAGCGGGCCGTGGTAGTGAGTACAGGCAGCGTCGATAGCGAAGAATTCAGCACCGAGCCGTGCAATCAGCACCGCGTCATCACCGACGTGTCCTGACATCAGGCCAGCTTCGCCGAGAGATTCGATGGGCACGCCTCGTGCCAGATCGGGACCGCTTTCGTTCGATGCCTCACCACTCATGTCGACCTCCACGGGTCCGTGACGCAGCCCATGCACCACCACCAGCGTCCTGGGCAGAGGCCGCCACTTCCCATGTTAGTCCAGGTTGATCAGAACACCGCCACCGGCGGCAACCACAAACAGCACCTGGCATCGGGAGATATCAGTCCGCTTTCGGAACCCTTTCGGTCATCCGAAAGCTTCGGGACTCCGCCATTCGGCTGGCACCTGCGGTGAGGCGCGGGCCCCCGGGAAGTCCGTTCGCGGGTCGCGTGAACATGTTGTGGCATGATTTCAAACTCTGCCTCTGCCGTTTCGTTCGTATTCCGCGCAGTGAAACAAGGTGGATCGATGATCGATGACGTCAACCACGGTTTCAGTCGCAGCCGCTCGCACTGGCATTCGCGCAGTGCGTCTCGCCGCCATGCAGCCTGCGAGACGGTTCCGCGTGCTGCATGGGTCACTGTCCTGATCGCCTTGTCCGGCTGCATGGTCGGCCCGGATTACCATACGCCCGCGCCGCCCGCTACCGGCACTTACACATCCACGCCGCTACCCGATCAAACCGCCTCGGCGCCGGGCGCATCGGGTGTCCCGCAACAGTTCGTGGCCGGCCAGGACATTCCCGCCCAGTGGTGGACGCTCTTTCATTGCGAGCCGCTCGACGCGCTGATCCGCGAAGCGCTTGACAACAGTCCCAACGTTGCCGCGGCGCAGGCGGCGCTCAGGCAGGCCGGCGAGAATCTTCGTGCGCAAATGGGCACCACGCTCTATCCGTCCGTCGATGCGAAGGCCAATGCGACGCGCGAGAAGTTCAACGGCGTCACGTTCGGCGAGCCGCAGCTCACGGAACTGCTGAACCTCTATAACGCATCGGTGAGCGTGTCGTACAACCTCGATGTGTTCGGAGGCGGAAGGCGCGAGCTCGAATCGTTGCGCTCGCAGGTCGATTACCAGGGCTTTCAGCTGCAGGCTGCGTATCTCGCGTTGTCCGCGAACATCGTGACGGCGGCCATCAAGGAAGCCTCGCTGCGGGAGCAGATCGAAGCGACCGCGCGCATCGCCGACGACGAAGACGCACAGCTCCGCATCATGCGCCAGCAGCTCGAGCTGGGCGGCGTGAGCCGCCCAGCGGTACTTGCGCAGGAAACGCTGGTGGCGCAGACGCGCGCGACATTGCCGCCGTTGCACCAGTCGCTCGACCAGACGCGTCACCAGCTCGCGGTCCTCGCGGGCAAGCCGCCGAGCGATACGGACGTGCCCGAGTTCAGGATGTCGATGTTCACGCTGCCGCAAACGTTGCCCGTCAGCGTGCCGTCTTCGCTCGTGCGGCAGCGCCCCGACATTCTCGCCGCCGACGCCACGCTGCATCAGGCGAGCGCCCAGGTCGGCGTGGCGACGGCGAACATGTATCCGCAGCTCACGCTCTCCGCGAGTTACGGCCCGCAGGCGCTGACACCCGCAGGCCTTCTCAAGTACGCCGACATGATCTGGAGCATCGGCGCAGGCATCACGCAGCCGATCTTTCACGGCGGCCAGTTGAGCGCGCAAAAGCGCGCGGCAGAAGCCGCATTCGACGAGGCCAACGCGCAATACCGTCAAACGGTGCTGCTCGCATTCCAGAACGTCGCTGATACGTTACGGGCGCTAGAGCACGATGCAACCGGCCTGAGCGCGCAGACGCAAGCATGGCGTGCTGCCAGCGATTCGCTCGACCTGACGCGCGGCCAGTTTCACATCGGCGGCGTCAGCTATCTGGCGCTGCTCGATGCACAGCGTCAATACCAGCAGACCGTCGTGAATCTCGCGCAGGCGCAGGCCGCGCGCTATGCGGACACGGCGGCGCTGTTTCAGGCGCTCGGCGGCGGCTGGTGGAACGACACGGCGACGAGCCAGGCAGACCAGCCCACGCCGGCTACGCCGAAATGAATCCTTGTGCAATGGCCGCCCCTGCCAGGACATGACGATGACGACGAAAAGACCGATGGCAAAGCGGATGATCATCATGCTGATCTGCGTGGGCATGCTGCTCGGCGCGCTGGTCGGCTTCAATCTGTTCAGGGCGCACATGATCCGGAAGTTCATGGCGAGCAACGCCGCGCCGGCCGCCACCGTCACGGCCGCTATCGCAAGCTATCAGACATGGCAGCCGCAGCTTGCCGCAGTGGGCAGCCTGCGCGCGGTGCGCGGCGTCGACGTGACGACGGAAGTGGCCGGGCTCGTGCGCGAGATCGCGTTCAACTCGGGCCAGGAGGTGAAGACAGGCCAGGTGCTCGTGCGCCTGAACGACGATTCGGACCGCGCGCAGCTCGCGTCGCTGCAAGCAGCGGCGGACCTTGCGCAAACGGTCTACAAGCGCGACAAGGCGCAGTTCGACATTCAGGCGATTGCGAGGGCGCAGCTCGATGCCGACGCCGCCGACCTCAAGAGTAAACGAGCCCAGGTCGATCAACAGGCCGCCCTCGTCGTAAAGAAGACGATTCGCGCACCGTTCGCGGGACGCGTCGGTATCACGACGGTCAACCCCGGCCAGTACCTCAATCCGGGTGACGCCATCGTCACGCTGCAAGCCATCGACCCGATCTACGCCGACTTCTTTCTGCCGCAGCAGCAGCTCGGCCAATTGCAGGTTGGCCAGACCATCGTCGTCGATACGGATGCGTTCGGCAACCGCACGTTCGACGGCAAGATCCGCTCGATCAATCCGCGCGTGGACAGCACCACGCGCAACGTCCAGATCGAGGCGACCGTCGACAATCGCGAGCGCAAGCTGCTGCCCGGCATGTATGCGAACGTGAAGATCGATGCGGGCGGAGCGCAGCGCTATCTGACCTTGCCGCAAACGGCGATCACCTACAACCCGTATGGCGCGACTCTGTTCGTCGTGAAGCCCGGCGAACAAAAGAATGCACAAGGCAAGATCATGCCCGTCGCGCAACAGGTGTTCGTCACGCCGGGGCCGACGCGCGGCGACCAGGTCGCGATTCTCAAGGGCATCAGCGAAGGCGCGCAGGTCGTGACGAGCGGCCAGTTGAAGCTGAAAAACGGCACGCCCCTCGTGATCGACAACCGCGTGCTGCCTGCGAACAGCCCGAACCCGACGCCCCAGGAACAATAGAAGAGCGCGCGATGAAATTCACCGACATCTTCATTGAACGGCCGGTCCTCGCATCGGTGGTGAGTCTGCTGATACTCGTGCTCGGCTTGCGCTCGCTGGCGGCGCTGAAGGTCAGCGAGTATCCGCAAACCGAAAACGGCGTGGTGACGATCACCACCGCGTACTATGGCGCGAGCGCCGACACGATGGCCGGATTCATCACGCAGCCGCTCGAAGCCGCGATCGCACAGGCACAAGGTATCGACTACATGTCGTCGACGAGCACCACGGGCGTCTCGACGATCACCGCGACGCTGCGGCTCAATTACGACTCCAATCGCGCGCTCACAGAGATCAACACGCAGATCGCATCGGTGCGCAACCAGTTGCCGCCGCAGGCGCAACAGCCCGTGCTGACCGTGCAAGTGGGTCAAACCACCGACGCGATGTACATGGGTTTTTACAGCGACGTGCTGCCGAGCAACAACGTCACGGATTATCTGCTGCGTGTCGTGAAGCCGAAGCTCGATTCGGTCCAGGGCGTGCAGACGGCGGAAGTTCTCGGCGGCCGTCAGTTCGCGCTGCGCGCATGGCTCGACTCGGGCAGGCTCGCCGCACACAACGTGACGGCCGCCGACGTCTTCACGGCGCTCGGCAACAACAACTATCTGGCGACGCTCGGCACGACCAAAGGCCAGATGATCAGCGTCGACCTGAATGCGGGCACCGACCTGCATTCCGTCGAGGACTTCAAGAAACTCGTCGTCACGCAGAAGAACGGCGCGATCGTGCGCCTCGAAGACGTCGCGAACGTCGTGCTCGGCGCGGACAATTACGACTTCAACGTCGCGTTCAGCGGCAAGCGATCGGTGTTCATCGGCATCAAGGTGGCGCCCGATGCGAACGTGCTCGATGTCGCGAAGCGCGTGAAAACGATCTTCCCGGATCTGCAGAAGCAGTTCCCGACGGGCATGACGGGCGACATCGTCTACGACGCGACCGACTTCATCAACACGGCGATCGCAGAAGTGGTGAAGACGCTCGTCGAGGCGCTGCTGATCGTGACTGTCGTGATCTTCCTTTTCCTTGGCAGTCTGCGCGCAGTGATCGTGCCCGTGATCGCGATGCCGCTCTCGCTGATCGGCACGTTCTTCGTGATGCAGGTGCTCGGCTATTCGATCAATCTGCTGACACTGCTTGCGCTCGTGCTCGCCATCGGCCTCGTCGTCGACGATGCGATCATCGTGGTCGAGAACGTCGACCGGCATATGAAAGAGGAGGGCAGGCAGCCTTTCGACGCCGCACTGATCGCGGCGCGCGAACTCGGCGGCCCGATTCTCGCGATGACGGTCGTGCTGATCGCCGTGTACGTGCCGATCGGCTTTCAGGGCGGACTGACCGGCGCGCTTTTCACCGAGTTCGCGTTCACGCTGGCGGGCGCCGTCACCGTGTCGGGCGTGATCGCGCTGACGCTTTCGCCGATGATGTGCTCGCGCTTTTTCCGCATGGACCAGCAGTCGGGCCGCTTCGCACGCTTCGTCGACCGGCAGTTCGAACGTGTGCATCACGGCTACCGGCGTCTGTTGCATGCGTTGCTCGACACGTGGCACGTGTTCGTCGTGATGGGCGCGCTGCTCCTGTGCGGCACCGTCTATCTCTTCATGACGTCGCAATCGGAGCTTGCGCCTCAGGAGGACCAGGGCATCGTTCTGTCCCAGGTCCTGGGGCCGCCGAACGCGACGATCCAGCAGATGCAGACCTACGCGGATCAGGTCTTCGAAATCTCGAAGCAGTTGCCGGAATACGCGCAGATGTTCCAGCTCACGGGCGTGCCGACGCTGAACCAGGGCATCGGTGGCGTGCTCTTCAAGACGTGGGACAAGCGCAAGAAGGGCGCGACGCAATTACAGCAGGAGTTGCAGCAGAAGTGGAACGGCATCGCGGGCGCGCGTGTCGCCGCATTTCAGTTTCCGCCCCTGCCGGGCGCGCAAGGACTGCCCGTGCAATTCGTCATCAGCACGACGGAGCCGTTCGAGAACCTCAACGAAGTGTCGCAAGCCGTGCTGCAAAAGGCGCGCGAAAGCGGCATGTTCTTCTTCGTCGACAGCGATCTGAAGATCGACAAGCCGGAAAGCGTGTTGCTCGTGGACCGCGACAAAGTCGCTTCGCTCGGCCTGACGCAAAGCGATGTCGGGCAGACGCTGGGCGCGGCGCTCGGCGGGAACTTCGTCAACTACTTTTCGATTGCTGGCCGCTCGTACAAGGTGATTCCGCAGGTGCTGCAAACGGACCGGCTGAACCCGTCGCAAGTGCTCGATTATTACCTGCGCACGCCCAATGGCAGTGTGATTCCCGCATCGACGGTCACGCATCTGAAACGCAACGTCGTGCCTGAGTCGATCAATCACTTCCAGCAGCTTAATTCGGCCACGATTTCCGGCGTGCTCGCGCCGGGCATCTCGCAGGGCGAAGTGCTCGACTTCCTGCGCAAGGCCACCACCGACGTCGCACCGGCGGGATACACGGCCGATTATTCGGGTTTGTCGCGACAGTTCGTGCAGGAGTCTGGCGGCTTCGTGACCACGCTGCTGTTGGCGACGATCATCGTGTTTCTCGCGCTCGCCGCTCAGTTCGAGAGCTTTCGCGATCCGGTCGTGATTCTCGTGTCGGTGCCGATGGCGCTGTTCGGCGCGCTGATCTTCATCAACGTGGGACTCACGACGCTCAACATTTACACGCAAGTGGGCCTCGTTACGCTGATGGGCCTCGTCAGCAAGCACGGCATTCTGATCGTGCAGTTCGCGAATGAACTGCAACGCATGGGGCGCGGCAAGCGCGAAGCACTCGAAGAAGCGGCTGGCGTGCGCTTGCGGCCGATCCTGATGACGACGGCGGCGATGGTGCTGGGCGTCGTGCCGCTCGTGATCGCATCGGGTGCGGGTGCGGCCGGCCGCAACGCGATGGGACTCGTGATCTTCACGGGGATGTCGATCGGCACGCTGTTCACACTGTTCGTCGTGCCCGCGATGTATATGTTCCTCGCCGCGGACCATCATCGTGACAGGGAGCATCCGGAGCAGACCTGAGCAACCGAACAGATCTCAGGACTTTCTGGATGTTTTCGCCACAAATGGTGTGGGAATGTGCTGAACCTTCTCGCTGCCACACTTGGGGCAAGGCGGATGAGCGGATTCATGTTCAGCAAGATGCTCGGCATGCTCGAACATCTCACCGCATTTCTCGCACCTGTACTGGTAAGTCGGCATGGTATTCCTCTAACGAGAATCCGGGCGATAACCCATTCTAGTGCAGGAAATGGGAGCGCTCTTCGGTGTCAGCCCGAGCCGCCAGCTAGTGCTTGCGATGCATCCAGCTCATATGGTGCGTGTCGAGCCACTGGTTCAGGCTCTCTGCCGGGTGTTCGCGCCTGTAGCGACGGGACAGGGCCATGGCAACGACAACGAGGACTACAAGGCCAACCCAAAAACTGATCATTGACTGAGTCATGGCAGCCTCCTTCGGGAATGCAACCATGCTTGAATTCTAGTGCCGAGACGGCGGAATTTGCCCCGAAAGTTGTTGCGGGGCAGGGGCAGCAGGGCCGTACCCCACGCGCGTCTCCCGAACTTTGCCTCGTAACTGGGAACCGTGATGGCGATTTATGTAGTGCTTGCACAATTCACCGCCGAGCGCGTAACCGATGCGCCCTCGTTGCGCTGCGCGGGCGACGCCAGCGGTGGTTTTCTATCGAGGAGGTCAAATGAACACCAAGGACAAAGGCAACGTGCGTGCATTCGTGCAGACGGCAGAACAGATCGGCGGATGGGTGTGGGTTATCTCGCTCGTCGACTTCGATGCGCGCGAAGTGCGGCGCTCGCTCGTAGCCGAAGAACCCTTCGCCACGGAGCGCGCGGCGAAAGACGCGGGTAACGCTCGTCTCGAAGCGCTCGCACACGATCAGTAGCCGCGCAGGGAGAGCCCCTATGGGCGTTTGAATTCGCCGGACTGCCAGGGAGCGGCAATTGGCAACGCCTACGCCAATCGCAAATCCCACAACACATCAAGTACGTGTTGCGCGGAACGCTCGACGTACCCCGCACGATGTGCAATACCGAGCCGTCGCCACAACGCTGGACGCAGCGCACGCATGACAATGCGCTTATCGGGTAATGGCGTAGTGGCCTCGTGGGGCAACAGCGCTGCGCCGTAACCTGCCGCTACCAGACTCTTGATCGCGTCGTTGTAGTTGAGCTGAATGCGCGGCGCAGGATGCTGCCCACCGGTTGCGAACCACTCCGCAGTCAGACGCGAGAGACGCGTGGTCGCGTCATTGAGAATGAGAGGTTGGGCGGCGAGCCATTCAGGGGTAACGCGGGCCGGACACCGCCAATGCGCCGGCAAAAAGGCCATCACAGGGTCGCGGCGCCAAGGCTTTATCACGAGCCCGGCCACCGGGGGCTGAGGCAGCGCGACCAGCCCGACATCCAGCGTTCCATCCAGCAGCCGGGACAGGGTTTCTTGCGAAGTCAGCACTGCAATCTGAATGTCGATGGCGGGATGGTGCTCGCGCAGGACCTCGAGCGCTTGCGGCAGCAGGTGTGCGATCACGCCCGTGGACGCGCCGAGACGCGCACGCCCTTCGAGCCCCTCAACCTGGCGTTGAACATCGTCTAACGCCTGCTCCGCGTCGGCCAGCAGTCGGCGCGCGCGCTCCACCAGCACCTCGCCGATAGACGTCGGCCCCACATGTCCGCGCTTGCGTGACAGGAGGGGAGCCCCAATGCGGTCTTCGAGTTCGGCGATGTGCAGGCTGACCGTTGGCGGCGCCAGGTGCAGGGCACGCGCCGCATCGGCAAATGAACCACGGTCGGTAACGGCGACCAGAGTGCGCAAGCGGTCCAGGCTGATCTCTCGCATGACGGCGTCCAGATTCAGAAAAACTGAATGTTTGCGTTATGAAATTCAACTTTCTCTATTCTAGCCGTCCGCGCAACATAGGGGCTCGTTTTTACCTGTTACAACCCACAGTCAGCGGAGTCATCCACGTATGAGCTCTCCCGTAGTTTTCATCGACGGCGACCAAGGCACCACCGGGCTGCAAATCCACGACCGGCTGCGCAACCGGATGGACATCAGAGTGTTCACACTTGCCGCTGCTGAGCGCAAAGATTCGCGGCGTCGCGCAGAAGCCATCAACGCCTGCGACATCGCCATCCTCTGTTTGCCGGATGCCGCCGCGCGCGAGGCAGTGGGCGCCATTGCCAATCCTGCCGTCCGGGTTATCGACGCAAGCTCCGCCCACCGCATACAGCGGGACTGGACCTACGGTTTTCCGGAAATGACGCCGGGGCAGGCTGAGCGAATTGCAAACGCACGTCGGGTCACCAATCCTGGTTGCTATCCGACCGGTGCAGTTGGCCTGCTGCGTCCGTTGGTGCAGGCCGGGCTCATACCGGGCAATTACCCGATCAGCATTCATGCGGTATCCGGCTACTCCGGACGCGGGCGTGCCGGCGTGGAGGAACACGAGGGGCCGGGAGCCGGCAACGCGCCTTCATACCAGGTCTATGGCCTGGAACTCGCGCACAAGCACACGCCGGAGATCCAGCAACACGCCTCGCTTGCGCAGCGTCCCATTTTCGTCCCTGCGTACGGAGCGTTCCGTCAGGGCATCGTGCTGACGGTGCCGCTGGCGCTGCGGCTGCTGGCGCCCGGCGTGGATGGCGCCACGTTACACGCATGCCTCGCACGCCACTATGCCGAGGCAACTCACGTACGCGTCTTGCCGCTGCACGAATCGAGCGCCTTAAAACACCTGGATCCACAAGTGCTGAATGGTACGAACGACATGCACTTAAGCGTATTTCATGACGTCGAACACGAGCACGTCCTGCTGTCCGCGGTTTTCGATAATCTTGGCAAAGGCGCATCCGGGGCTGCGGTTCAGAACCTGAACCTCATGCTCACGCGGCAATAGTGGCCGATGGCTCGAGCTAACGTTCGGCCGCCCCATATGCTGGCAACGGTTGCCAGTCTGGCCGTGGCCGTCGAATGTCTCATGCTGGCCGACGACTGCCCGATGTGGTCGGGCACGAACTCACCTGTGGTGAAAAGAACGGACAGGCGTTCGTCCCATACGACCGGCTGCGCTTCGGATACGACTACGTCATGTCGATCCATGAGCAAGATTTGGCGACCCGGATACCGGCCGTTCGCAAGGGAAGTCGCACTGGCAGTCAGCCACCGCTCTTCCATTCCATTTTCTGCACGTTGATGCCGGGCTGATTGGCTAGCGCTTCTCGTTCGGGCAAGAACTGGAAGCCATGTCGGCGATAGAGACCTACAGCGCAGGTGTTGTCTGGCGAGACTCTCAACACGACTCTTTGCTGTCCGCGTTCGATCGCACGCGCCTGGATTGCGTTGACCAGGCGACCTGCAATTCCCAAGCCTCGGCACTTCGAGTGAACCCACATGGCAATCAGGTTGTATTCGCGCGAGCGGCTTATCGCGTCGCCGATAAGACCGACTGCTTGCCCTTGCACTATGGCTACCAGATATTGCGGTTGCGTCTGACCTGAAGCACATTTGCGCCATTGCTGCTCGCTATACGCGGCCGCGGTGGCGTAACTCAGGCCGAATGCCGTTGGGCTGTCAAGCAGCGCGGCCAGGAAGACCGTCTTCAAGGTTTGCCAGTCGTCTTCCGCGGTCGGGCGAATTAGAACAGGGCTCGACTCTGTGCGATGGCGAGCGTTAACGATTGCTTTCATCAGGCTTTCTACGTGATTCGTTCAATCGGACCGAATGATGTGGCGGGCAGAAAGGGAAAACGGCTCGGCTCGATCGCACCTGCCGTTGATTAACGACCGCTATCGCCAAACCTGAATGTCTATGGCGGCCGGGTTTTGCCAGAGGGCCGCGGATTCGATCAAGCGAACGCGGTGGTGGCATTTTCATGCAGTGCCGGCCCGCCACCTCTGTCCAACCTGTACGCCATGGCTGGCAAGGGGGCGCAGCCGGGCACCCCCGCATCGCTTAGCCTGCAGAACGGGCGCGTGGTGAAGCAGTTACAAGATAAGTCTTGACGCCAATCCACCCGGCGGGTACTCTGCTGCACGAAGTTCAAGAAGTTCGATTGCTGTTCATCAATTGCTCGCTCCTCAGCGGTATTCGTGTCCTTTCCCTCCTTGAAGCTTCACGCACTCTTTAATAGAGCAAATCTTCCTATTTTTTCCTCAAGGATTCTTCATGGAAACCGGCACCGTTAAGTGGTTCAACGACAGCAAAGGCTTCGGCTTCATCACCCCGGACAAGGGCGGCGACGACCTGTTCGCTCACTTCTCCGAAATCAGGAGCGATGGCTTCAAGACGCTGGCTGAAAATCAGAAGGTGAGCTTCGAAACGAAGCAAGGCCCGAAGGGGCTGCAAGCGGCTAACATCAAGCCGCTGTAAAGTTGAAGGGCCCGGCATCCCGATGGATGCCGGGTTGCAGCGACACCCTCGCGGAGTTTAGTCTCCCTCAGTTGGCGCGATCACTCCTGATTGGCATCTGTTTATTGAGCAGCTTGCCAGGCGCCATACGCCTCGTTGCACCTCATTCTCCCCTCTGGCCTCAACGCCATTTTTCGCTCTTCGACTGCGTCAGTATTCGGCTCGAATCGCTTTGAATCGGCGCACCCGTGCACTTTTCGCACGGCACGAGCGCACTCAACTATGATTAAAATTAAAATGCAAAACAAACAAATGCAACAATACAACGGCTATGCCGTCGAATCCTCGGCACATCGTTTGCCTGACGGAAGCTTCTCATCCAACCTGCTGCTCGAACGCATCGATAGCGCGCGAGACGAAGGCCGCTACTGGTTCTATTCGCTCGAGTACTTCAAGAGTGAAGAGCAGGCATTGCAGCACTCGACCCTGTGGGCACGCGACTGGATCGATATGCGCGGTTAAAAACGACGCCACAGTTCGCAACCCCCAACTCATCTGAGCGCCAGGGCGGGTGCAACAACACGTGCCCAAACATCACGCATTATCCCGAACCGCGTATCGTCGGCACCCACGGCTGACACCGTCCCCTCCTTCTGGCCCCGCCGAAAGTGGCAGGGCAAATGGCGACCTTCGGTTACAATGCAGGGTTAGTTCGCTTCGCACAGCATTAAAAGACGCGAGTTGATTAGTCGCGAACTTTCCTTTGATTGATAGTCCAGTGAGGCCGGCGATACCGTGCTCGCTGGACTGCACGCCCCGGCTCGCATCGGTATTGCGAGCCGCCGCGTCTGCCCCATCCCCTGCGTACCTGATTCGCCGTCCGACAAGGCGGTGTCCATGACCTCCTGGACGCAGGGGCTGCCCAGCAATCTTCATGCTTCCCACTACCGCGCGAGCGCGCGTCGATCAACGCTCGCGACTTCTTCCTCACGGCGGCATCCGGGCCCACGTCCCGCCAATCGATCAGGAACCTTGAATGGCCAAAGAAGAACTGCTGGAACTCGACGGTATCGTTGAAGAAGTGCTGCCAGACAGCCGCTACCGCGTCACGCTCGACAATGGCGTGGTGGTAGGGGCGTACGCGTCCGGTCGTATTCGCAAGAACCACATTCGCATCCTTGCTGGCGATCGGGTAACGCTGGAACTTTCGGTGTACGACCTGACGAAAGGACGTATCAATTTTCGACATAAAGATGAGCGCAGCGGTCCCGCATCGCCAAGAACCGCATTTCGCCGTCGTTGATGGCGCGATACGCGAGCGTCGGCTGGCGTAGATTCTTGTCTGTACCACGACGCTGCGTGCCCATCTTCATCACTATTCGCCATTGCTGACGGATCTCAACCAGGGAAAAAAATGACTACCGTAATTCTGAAACCCGACGAGCCCGTGGACGTTGCATTACGCCGTTTTCGTCGCGCGATCGAGCGCACGGGGTTGATTCAGGAGCTTCGTGCCCGGACAGCCTATGAAAAACCTACCACAGAACGCAAGCGCAAAAAGGCTGCTGCAGTGGCACGCGTGCGCAAGCTGGTCAAACGGTCGTTGCCGCCGAAAAAACGCTACTGACCGGGAACGGCCAGGCAGCCATGCTGAAGCGGCCGCCTGGTGCCCAACTGGGTGTCTCGAAGAACCGCCGCATGGGGAACCGGTCATGCTCCGGGCCGAGTGGCCGGTTGAATCCGCCTTCACATACCGGCCACCCGATCGAGCCTGCCCAGTTAGTCACACTCGCGCCCGGAGGCCAGCTTCCCGGCCGGCTCCCGCGATTCCGTGCCATGAGCACAAGCAACCACAAGCAACCTACAGCACTGCCGTCGCTTCGATCTCGATCTTGAAGCCGAAGTGGAGCGGCCCCGTCGGCACAATTGTGCGTGCCGGCCGCGTCTCGCCCGCCCAATCCGCGTAGATCTGATTGAAACTCGGCCAATGCTCGATATCGTCGAGATAGACGCGAACCTGTACCAATTGCGCGATGCTGCTGCCTGCGCCTTCTAGCGCGACCTTGAGATTCGCCAGCACCTGCTCTGCCTGCACCTCGAACGACGCGTCCGTCAGCTTTTGGCCCTGCGCGTCGATCGGCAACTGACCGGACACGAATACCAGTCCGTTTGCGATCGCCACGTGACTATAGTGGCCCCCCGGGGGACGCAGGTTCACCGGGTTTTCCGTGCGCGGCAATCGCGTGCCCGATTCGTTACCAGCCATGAAAGCGGCTCCATACGGTTGTATCGCCATCTGCGGATAGCGCGTGATACTCCGGGAACTGCGTACCCGTCGCGCAGGCATGATTGGGCAGGATACGCAGCTTCGTTCCGATCGGAAAGCGTGTCGCCAGGCTCGTTGTTTGCTGAATCTCATGAGCGGGCGACAGAATGCCGTGCTCCTGGTTTGCGCCGCTCAAAACCCAGTCGGTCAAAGGCGTGCCATCGAGGCTGCAGGGCAGACCATATCCGAAATCTTCCGTCTGCCGCGACGTCCCGCGGTCGCGGCTCATCGCCATCCAGCCTGCGTCCACAATCACCCAGTCTTTTTCCGGCTGATGGCCGATGACCGTCGTGAGCACGCTCAAAGCGATGTCATCGGCTGAGCATACGCCGATGTTGCGCATCACGAGATCAAAAAAGACGTAAACACCCGCGCGCACCTCGGATACGCCATCGAGTTTCCCGGCGGACAACGCGGTGGGTGTCGAACCGACGCTCACCGCGTCACAAGGGAGGCCCGCGTCACGCAGCCGTAGCGCTGCGCGAACACAGCCCGAGCGTTCCTGCTCGGCGAGCGCAGACAGCGCGTCAGGCGTGTGAAGCTCGTAGCTGGATCCCGCGTGCGTCATCACGCCGCCAAGCTTGACGCCGCTGTCGTGCAGGATGCGCCCGACCTCCAGCAACGCATCCTGCTCCGGTGCGATCCCTGAGCGATGCCCATCTGTATCCACCTCGATCCAGACTTCGAAGGCTTCCTGCCGTCCGGCGCAAAACTTCGCAACCTCCACCGCTGCGCGCGTGTTATCCACCACCAGCTTCAGATCGCAGCCCCGTTGTCTGAGCGCCATCGCTCTTGGCAGCTTCGACGGCGCGATACTGACCGCATAGAGAATATCGGTCACGCCAGCCGCAAAGAACGCTTCCGCTTCTTTCAGCGTCGATACCGTGATGCCGTTCGCGCCGGCCGCCAATTGCGCCCGCACGACCTCCAGACATTTGGTCGTTTTCACGTGCGGGCGAAACCTCACGCCGAGCGCGTTCATGCGCGACTGCATGCGCGCAATATTCCTGTTCATCCGCGGGATATCGACCAGCGCCGCAGGGGTATCGAGTTCATCAAGTTTCATGATTTCAGACGGGCAGGTTGTTGTGCGTCGAAGCGTCAAACCGGCTACACCAGGGCACAAGTGCTTCCAGTGTCGGCGCCTCGATTTCAGGAGGCGGCGCACCTTCTACCAATGGCAGGGCAACCCTGTTGTGCCAATAAGTCCGCAAGCCGACCGAGGCGGTGCCGAACATGTCGTAGCTCGATCCGGCGACGAAGACGGCCTCCGAAGGCGTCACGCCGAGCACGTCGAGCGCCAGGCGATAGGGCGTCGGGTCGGGTTTGTAGGTTCCGGCTTCTTCGGCGGTGATCACCGCATCCCATTTGACGGGAATGATTCCTGCCGCCTGGCGGCCAAGTCGTATCGAGCAGTTGGTTACGATGGCGATCTGGCAATGCGATTGAAGTTGTTGCAACGCCTCGACAGCACCGCTCCACGGGGTCAGCTGAAGCCAGTCTGCCTCAAGCGCGAGTGCGGCGGATTCGGGCAAGCCCACGTGCGCCGCGGATTCCTTTACCAGCTGTTCGTAAGCGACATAGCGCCCGCACCCGTAGGTTAGACGCAAATACTCGGCGCGCCACGCACGCCCCGCCTGTTCCGAGCCTGCGCAACGGTTCCAGAGCGTCCACGAGTCGAGCAGTGCAGTCAGGAGATCGAAGAGGACCGCCTTCGGATAGCCGGTCGGTACAGATGGATTGCTCATGAGCGAGGCCTCCATGCGGTTCGTTCATGGCATCAAGTATAGAGGTCGACCAGGCGCCGGGAATTCAGTCAGACGAAATCAATCATTCAGAAAGATTGAATGTCTTTCGAGGCGTCGTCTGGCTTCGCCACGGCGGCTGTGGCCGAAACTGTGCCTGCAGATATTGCATGAATTGCCGGGTGCGGGTGGGCAAGCCGGCGCGATTGTTGGTGAGCGCGATCACATCGGCGTCGTGCGTCTTCCATGCAGGGAGCAGTCGCACGAGGTTTCCCTTCGCGATATCGCCGGCAACGTCCCATTCCGAGCGGAGAATGACGCCGCGGCCCTCACACGCCCATTGGCGTATCACCTCGCCATCGTTACAGCTCAACTTCGACGACACGCGGATGCTGCGCGCCGTGCGGCCCTTGCGGAACCGCCAGAGCGATGCATCTTCGTTGTTCTCTCGCAGCACGATACATGGCAGTTGCGCCAGGTCGTCAGGGGTTTCCGGCTTCGGAAAGCGCTTCAGAAACGCGGGGGATGCACACACGAAACGTGCATTCGGCGCAATCGCGTAGCCGATCATATTGGACGCAGGCAGCTCGCCGATGTGAACCACGATGTCATAGCGGTCGGCCGACTCAATCAATGGTTGATCGGTGAGCGTCAACTCGATGTCGACGTCGGGGTTGCCTTGCTGGAAGCCGGATACGACGGAAGCGAGATAGCGCCGCCCGAAACCTAGTGGCGCGCGAACCCTCACGGTGCCGACGAGCCCGCCGCGGCGTGCGCGCAAATCCTCGAACAGCGTGTCGAACTGTGTCACCAGGCGCGCGCCGCGTTGACACAGCAGCATTCCCTCTTCCGTGAACCGTAAGCGGCGAGCGGTGCGGTCGACGAGACGGAGATCGAGTTTTCTTTCGATCTGCTGCAACCGCTGCGTGACCGCTGGCGGCGAAAGCCCAAGCTTTCTCGCTGCCGCAATGAGGCTGCCCGCTTCCTGTATGGTCAGCAGGAAGCGAATGTCATTGGAGTCGCTCATGTCGATCTCGTCGCAGTTGCGGCTGCGATTGTTGTCTGGTAGACCCCGCAGCGGGAGGGACGCGGCGCGATCGCTGCGATGCGATTCATTGCACGCGATATCGCGCCAGGAAAGTGCAAACGGCGCTCTCGACGATGCGTTCTACGTGATCGTCGGATAGGGCGTAATCGGTTTGCATCAGGCGAGGATAAAAAACGGTTTCGCCCAGCATGCCAATGAACTCTGCGCGTGCGAGCTGTACGTCGGCAACACGCATCTCGCCTTCGTCAACGCGCCTTTGCAACCAGGCGTCCGTAATATCGCTGAATAAATGCTTAGCAAGTTGAAAGCGGGCGCCCACGGCGGGAAAGTTTCGCACTTGCCCAATGATCAGGCGCATCGCGGAAATCAAACGCGGATCCGAAACGAGTTCGCAGAATGCGCGTCCAATTTCGCGCAGGCCGGGTTCGACATCGTCGGGCACGACGTGATCTTTCCAGCTTGAGAATAGCTGATGGATCAAATGGTCCACCGCTTCGACGAATAGCGTTTCCTTGCTGGGAAAATGTTTGTACAGGGTCGCGTATGACACTGTCGCGCGATCGCCAATGGAATCCATCGTGGCCGCGTCGTATCCGCTTTCCAGGAACGTTGCGATCGCAACCTCCAGGATCAGCGCGCGCTTTTCCCTGCTAACGCGCTGCTGATATCCCTCTACGCCGTCCTTCGAGGAAGCCTCTCCCCGCGAGATGGGCTTCTTTCTTCCTGCCTTCGCTATTTCCACTCACGAGCTCCAAAACTATCGGTCTGGAAGGCATTCTGCCCCCCGTTGGCAAAAATCGCCAGCAAGCGAGACTGCGGAACGTCTTTCGGAATCGGACGCATCGGCAGTGCCGGGTTTTCCCTACCTTTCTCGCTGCCGCTTAATACTATAGTGTAATACACACTACACCATGAAGCTCAAACAGAAATGGGAGCCAGCGTGAACGGTTTCAGACGATTAGGCACAGCCTCGGTTGTTAGAGGCGGGAAGGGCTGGTCATTACTCGGGGCGAAGTGCTCCGGTTGCGAAGCGCCAATCTATCCGGTACTCACCGTGTGCCCGCACTGCGGCGGTCGTGACTTCGTTGCGTTGCCGTTGCCGGCAATCGGCACCCTCTACTGCCACAGCGTGGTGCATATGGGACCAAGGGGCGTCGACACGCCCTATACCGTCGGTTATGTGGACTTTAGTGACGGCCTGAGGGTTTTCGGGCGCATCGAAATGGAGGTTGGCGCTGTCCAGACGGGGCAGCAACTCGAATTGCGAGTGAAACCAGCAAACAAACGAGCGAGCCAGTTCATCTACTTCTTTGCCGCGCCCGGCGAAGTTTCCGGGCAGGCAAGTTCATGAGCGTGACGAACGGTTTGAGGAGCGTGAGCGTCGTTGGCACAGGCATGGTTCGCTTTGGGCGTTTCCCGGAAGTGAGTCTTCCACAACTCGCCGCGCCAGCGGTCATCGAAGCACTTGACGAAGCTGGAATCGATCGATCGCGCATCGGCGCCATGTATTGCGGAACGGTATCCGGTGGTCCATTGGCCGCCCAACGTATCGCACGGGAGACGGGGCTGACCGGCATCGAAGCGGCGAATTTCGAAAATGCCTGCTCGTCGTCAGCGAGCGCATTTCGGCACGCCTGGCTCGCGATTGCCGCGGGGGCGGTGGATTGTGCCGTCGTGGTCGGAGCAGAGCAATTGACTCGTCTCGGGGGCGGCCCGCTTGACCTGGGCGATGAGGATGTCGAGGCGGCGAACGGATTGACGATGCCGGCGCTGTACGCAATGCGCGCACAGCGATACATGCACGAATTCGATTTATCGCCTCGCGATCTCGCGCAGATCGCGGTCAAGGCCAGGGCGAATGGTGCGCTCAACCCCTATGCACAGATCCGCAGCACCATTTCGGTGGATGAGGTGCTCGGCAGCCGACAGGTGGCCTCGCCGCTGACGTTGCATCAGTGCTGCCCGCTGGGCGACGGCGCATCGGCGGTGGTACTTGCGGCCTCCGGCCTTGCCATTGCGAATCGGCAAGGCGCCGTGACGATTCTTGCGTCCCATCTGACGTCGGGCCGTTACATGCAGGGAGGCAGGGATATGACGACTCCCGAGGTCACGATGCGTTGTGCGAACGAAACCTACGAATCCTGCGGCATCGGCCCTTCCGACATCGATCTCGTCGAGTGTCACGACGCCTTCACCATTGCCGAATTGCTGTACTACGAAGCACTGGGTTTTGCCCGCCACGGAGAGGGGGCGGGTTTGATCAGAGAAGGTCAAACGTCGCTGAACGGGCGGATTCCGTTCAACCCGTCCGGCGGTCTGCTCTGCAGGGGCCATCCGCTTGGCGCGTCAGGAATCGCGCAGATCGTCGAAATAACCCGTCAGTTGCAGGGTCGCTGCGGCGCACGGCAGGTAGCGAAAGACAAGTCGCGCGGTCCGCGAATCGGGCTGGCGCACATCACCGGCGGAGGTACCTACGGCTTCGATCACGGTGCCTGCGCAATACACATTCTTGGAAGGTGAGAAGTGAAATCAGCACCCTTTACCTGGCACCGCCCGGAAAGCGTGGCGCGTGCTGTCGAGCTGCTTGCCACGCTGGACAACGCACGCCTCATCGCTGGCGGGCAGACGCTGATGCCGATGCTGGCCATGCGTTACGCGTATGTGGACCATCTGATCGACTTGAACGCGATACCCGGCCTCAACGAGATAGCGTTGGAAGGCGGCGAGGTCTGCATCGGCGCACTGGTTCGCCAGCGGGATATCGAGCACTCTCCTCTGATTCATCAATACGCACCGCTGATGGTCGAGGCGTATCGATTGGTCGGCCATATTCAGACGCGAAATCGGGGCACTTTTGTCGGAAGCGTTTGCAACCTCGACCCGGCCTCGGAGCAGCCCGCACTCGCCGAAATCTTCAATGCGACCATCGTCGCTGTGGGACCCCGCGGAGAGCGGCGTATCCCATTTCATGAGTTCGCGTGCGGCTTCATGACGACTTCGATCGAATCGGACGAAATGGTGACGCAAATTCGCCTTCGCATCTGGAACGAGCCGCACGGATATGCGTTCGAGGAATTCGCGCGCAGGCATGGGGACTTCGCAATCGTCGGCGCCGCGGCCATGGTGTCCGTCGACGCAAATCGCGCTATCGGCCGTGCTGATGTCGTCCTGTGCGGGATGGGCGGCAAACCTTGTCGTCTGCAGCTTGACGACGTCCTCCAGGGGCTGCAGCCCAGCGACGGTCTCGCAAAGGTAGCAGCCAGCAGAGCAAGCTGGATTGATGCCATTGGCGACACGAGTGCCAGTGGCGCATATCGGAAACGCCTCGCGTGCACCGTGACCGAGCGTGCGCTTGGGCGCGCGTTCGCTCGCGCATTGAACGCAAGCTGAGGGAATCATGGATCAGAGAATCGAATTCGTAGAACAGCGAAGGATTGCCTTCGGACTGAACGGACAGGCAATGACCTGCGACATCGACCCCAGAGTGACGCTCGGCGATTTTCTTCGTCACGAGCTCGGCAAGACAGGCACGCATTATGGCTGTGAGCATGGTGTTTGCGGGGCATGCACGGTACTGGTGGATGGACGGTCCATGCGCTCATGCCTTCTGCTTTGTGGTCAGGTCGACGGGCGGAAGGTCACAACCGTAGAGGGGCTGACGAATACTGACGGCTCGCTCGGCATCCTGCAGCAGGCGTTTCAGGATCGCCATGCGTTGCAGTGCGGATACTGCACCCCAGGCATGTTGACCACGCTCACGGAGTTTCTGGAGGCCAACCCCGACCCGTCCGAGGCGGAAGTCCGCGATGCGATCAGCGGGAACATCTGTCGCTGCACAGGCTATCAGGCCATTGTCGAAGCGGCGCTGCTCGCGGCCGCCCGAATGCGCGGCGAGCCTGATCCCGTTTTCGGACTGGTTATCGCACACTCAAAAAACAGCGATCCCCCCCGAGATTCGGCCGTAGGCGCGCGATATGTCGGCAAGCCGGTCAAGCGTACGGAAGACCCCGCGCTGCTCAAGGGCGAGGGGCAATTCGTCGACGATATCCACCTTGCTGGAACGTTGCATTGCTGTTTCGTGCGATCGTCGCACGCGCACGCCCGCATCAGGCACGTCGATACGCAAGCAGCAAAGGCTGTACCGGGCGTACAGCATGTCTGGACATCCGCCGACCTGGATGAAGCGCTTCGGCGGCCGTTGCCTGTCCTCGCCCCCACTCACATGCTCAATGAGCCGCGCATGTGGTCGCCGCTGGCTGCGGACGAGGTGTGCTACGTCGGCGAGGCGGTTGCAGTTGTCCTTGCCGAAAGCCGGTACATCGCGGAAGACGCCGCTAACCTGGTGCAGATCGATTACGAGGTACTGCCTGTTGCCGGCGACATCAGGAAGATATTCGACCCGGATGCGCCGCGGGCTCACAGTGACGTTCCGACAAACGTCCTGCTCGACATGCCGTTTGCGTTCGGCGAAGTCGACTCGGCTTTTGCGAGCGCAGCGCACGTGGTCAAGCGCGAGACATTCCATCATCGTGGAACTGCGCACCCGATGGAGTGCCGCGCGACCCTCGCGCGGCTCGATGGCGGCACCGGGGACCTGACCGTCTGGAATTCAGGCCAGGCGCCGCACCTCGAAAGACGTCTTCTCGCGCAAGCGCTCCGCTACGACGAAGCGAAGATCCGCGTCATCATGCCGGACGTCGGAGGGGCGTTCGGTCCCAAGGGTATCGCCTATCCGGAAGAGTTCGTCGTGGCCTCCGCGGCACTCAGGCTAGGTGTGCCGGTCAAGTGGACCGAAGATCGGCGCGAGCACTTCCTGTGCATTACCCAGGAGCGCGATCAACTGTGGGATCTCGAGATGGCGCTCGACAAGGACGGAAAGATCCTCGGCGTGCGCGGCTCCGTGGTCCACGATAACGGTGCGTACGTGCCGTGGGGCATTGTCGTGCCGATCATCGCGGTGACCTCGTCGCTGGGTCCGTATGTCGTCCCGGCATTCGACGTGAAGCTGAAAGTCGCGTGCACGAACATGGTGCCGACCACGCCGGTGCGTGGCGCGGGACGGCCTAAAGCGGTATTCGCGATGGAGCGGATGCTCGATGCGGCAGCCGACCAGATCGGCCTCACCCGCCTGGAAATTCGACGCCGCAATTTCGTGCAGCCGGAACAGCTGCCGTACAAAACCGGCCTGATATTCCGCGACGGTTCGCAGATGGTGTATGACTCCGGAGACTATCCGGAGACTCAGGAAAAGGCGGTCGAGCTTGCCGGTCTGGACGCGTTTCGCGCCCGTCAGGAGGACGCGCGCACGCAGCAACGGTATCTCGGGATCGGCTTTGCCAACTACGTCGAAGGTTGCGGTCTCGGTCCTTATGAAGGGGCGGAAGTCACGCTGCAAAACGACGGACGCATACATCTGGACGTCGGTGGCGCCGGCGCGCAGGGGCAAGGAATGAAAACCATCTTTGCCCAGATAGCGGCCGATCAGCTCGGTGTCGGGATGGATGCCATAACGGTAGTCGTCGGCGATACGGCCAAGCTTGCAATGGGCATCGGGACATTCGCGAGCCGGATCACCGTCAACGCCGGAAATGCCGTTCATATCGCATGCGGCAAGCTCGCCGGAAAAATCAGGGCGCTGGCTGCGAACGCCCTTCGCGTTCCGCTGGATCAGATCGAGATCGCGCGTGGCGTCGTACGCGTGCGAGGTCAGCCAGAAAGGGCGTTGCCGCTCGGGAAAATCGCTCAAATGTCTTATGGGATACCTGGGTTCACGCTTCCTGACGGGCTGGATGCAGGCATGACCGTCACGCATTATTTCTCCCCGAAAGCCAGTGTCTACGCCAACGGAACGGCGTTCGCGGAAGTCGAGGTGGATATCGGGACTGGCTACGTGAAGGTCCTGTGTTATGGCGTTGCGCACGATTGCGGGAACGTGATCAATCCGATGCTCGTCGAGGGGCAAGTGATTGGCGCGATTTCCCATGGGATCGGCAATACGCTGCTCGAGCGCCACGCCTACGACGAGAATGCCCAGCCGCTCGCGACGAATTTCGCCGAGTTTCTGCTGCCAGGCGCGCTCGACATGCCATCCCGCATCGCGATGGCGCATCTCGTTTCCCCCTCGCCGAACAACCCTCTTGGCGTCAAAGGCGCCGGGGAGAGCGGGACGATTCCTGCATCCGCGGCGATCGTCAGTGCCATTGAGGATGCGCTGAGCCATTGGTCTATCCGTTTTGACGAAACCCCCGTGCTGCCTGAAATGATCTTTGATCGTCTGCATGCCGCCGGCGCCTACAGCGACGTCGCCCCCCGACACACCTCGAACGAAGAACTTGCAGGATAACGAAATGGACTCTGGAAAAACTGGTCCGCTGAGCGGTGTGAGGGTTCTGGACCTCACGCAGTTCCTGTCGGGACCTTTTGGAACGCAAATCCTCGGTGACCTCGGTGCTGAGATCATCAAGATCGAGCCGCCGGCGGGCGAACTTTCACGCGGCGTGCCTCCCCATTTCGTAGAGGGGGACAGCGCCTACTATCTCGCGGTCAATCGCAACAAGAAGAGTGTTGTCATTGACCTCAAGACGGAGAGGGGAGCGGAACTCGTTCGGGAGCTGGCGGCGCATTCAGATGTCCTTGTAGAAAACAATCGCCCGGGTGTAATGGAACGGCTCGGACTCGGTCAAGCGGAGCTTCGCGAGCGCAATCCGCGACTCGTCTATTGCAGTATCAGCGGCTTCGGACAGACCGGCCCGGACAGGGATCTTCCCGCTTACGACATGATCGTGCAGGCGATGTCGGGGGGCATGAGTCTGACCGGAGAGCCCGGGCGGGCGCCCGTTCGCGCTGGCATTCCGATCGGCGACCTTGCGGCCGGCATGTATGGCGTAATGGGCATACTGGCTGCGCTGGTCGAGCGCCAAACTACCGGCGAAGGACGGTTCGTTGATGTATCGATGCTCGATGCGCAAATCGCGATGCTTTGTTATCAAGGCGCCTATTACCTGCTGTCGGGCGAAGTGCCGGAACCACAGGGACGAGGCCACGATTCGATACCGACTTACCGCGCGTTCGAATGTGGCGACGGCGTTTCACTGGTCGTGACCGCCAACACCGAACGTATGTGGGCGGACCTGTGCAAGGCAGTCGGTTTGCCACACCTCGTCCACGACCCGAGATTCAAGGATCCGGCCGAACGCCTGGCAAACAAGGTGGCGCTATGGGAAACACTGGAGGCGCGCTTCCGGTCCGAACCAGCGCAGAGTTGGCTCGATTCGCTGAATTCGGCCTCGATTCCGGCCGCTCTGGTCAAGACGGTGGATAAAGCACTGAACGCCTCTCAGGTCGCGCACAGAGACATGCTCGTCGAGCTTCGCAGTCGAGCGGGATCACATGTGCGCGTGCCCGGCAACCCAATCAAGCTTGATACCTCGGGGCCTGTCGGTGCGAGTTACCCACCCCATCTGGGGGAGCATACGAACGACGTGCTTGGAGAGTACATCGGCCTGGGTATCGAAGAACTGAGGACACTTCAGAACCAGGGAGTCGTTCGGCAGTTTGTACCGGGCATGCCATCACCCGGCGTGAAATCGCGATGAACGTGGAGATCGGAATGCATGAAAAGCTTCTGCTGAAGATGAAGGGTCATGTTCTGCATATCGCCCTGAACAGCGCTGACGGCAGGAACGAGCTGGATGACGCAATGATGCGAGCGCTCACCGAGGTGATCAGCGATCCTCCCGAGAGCACCGTGGCAATCGTGTTGTCCGGGGAGGGCGAGAACTTCTGCACAGGCCGGGCCGCATCGCCACCGCCGGCACTTTCCCCAATGGAAGATCCCCGCCCCGCAATCAAGGAACGGGGGGCGGCGCCCATTCTCGCACTCTATGAGGCAATCCGTTCGAGTGCGGTACCGGTTGCCTGTTTCGTCAAAGGGCTCGCTTCAGGTATGGGTTGCGCAATCGTTGCAGCGTGCGACTATGCAGTCGCCGACGTGCGTAGCCAGTTCGAAGCCAACGAACTGGAGAAGCAGTTTGCGCCCGCACTGCTGATGTCCGTGCTCGTCGCGCGTGTCCATGTGAAGGCGATTTCGCGTCTGGTTTTGACGGGCCGGCCCATCGACGCGACGACCGCTCTGGAGTATGGGCTTATCGGCGACATAGTCGCTCCCTGGGAACTGGACAAGGCGCAGGACGAGTTCATTGCTTTCATGAACAGCCGGGCTCCGCAGGCATTACGTGGAGTCAAGACCTTCCTGCGCGAATCGGCCGGTCCGCATTCGCCCAAGCTTGCCACGCTTGCCGCCGACGTTCTGGCGGAATCGATTGCGGCTCGCCTCGACGTGACAGCGCCGTTCGTGCCGTCCCACGACAAGCGGTTTCTGAGCGTCGACGGCGAGCGCATTGCCTATATCGACATCGGTAGCGGGCCTGCGGTCGTTTTGCTCCATAGTCTCGGCACATCGAGCGCGCTGTGGGACGATATTCTGCCCGCACTCACCGCGAAATATAGAGTCGTGGCGATAGATGCCCGAGGTCACGGCGACTCGACGAAGCGAAGCGTGTGGAATGCGGACGCAGTCGCCAACGACGTCGTCGCAGTGGCGGAGGCCATTGGTCTCGATTGTTTTGGCCTGGTGGGCATCTCGATGGGGGGACTGACTGCGGTACGCGTTGCCGCGAAGTTGGGTCGACGCGTTGCTGTCATGGTCTTGTCGAGCGCTTACGCAGGCGTTTCAGGACCCGCGATGGAAAAGCGGCTCGCCGCAGCCGAAGGGATGTTGAAAAAACTGCCTATGCATCTCTTTGCGCGCATGTACGTGGAGCAGACCCTCCACAGGAACACCGCGTATCCGAAGCGGGAGCGACTTGCCCAGCAGATTGCGGCGATGGCTTCAACGGATTACCTGGAAATATTGCGCGCCATTTCCACGGATGACGTGTCCGGTCTTTTGCGCAACATCGAGGTGCCGACGCTCGTGTTGAACGCCGAACTCGACATGAGCATACCCAGAGCCGTATCGGCGAAGTTGGCACAGGGAATCCCGGGCGCGAAGGAGCGAACGCTGGGCGCTGCCGCGCACCTCGCATGTGTTGATACGCCCGACGCGTACGCGGAAGTTTTATTAGACCTGTTCGAGAAATACACGGATGAAGGTGGGGAAGTATGGAAATCGTAAATCGCTTTGCAGTCGACTCGACTATCGAGAACGCCTGGAACGCACTACTCGACGTCCCGCTGGTGGTGTCCTGCTTTCCCGGTGCGACGCTCACGGACACACTCGGCAAAGATTCGTACAAGGGGCTGATTCGCGTCAAGCTGGGTCCAATCGCGATGGAATTCGCCGGTACCGTCAAATTGAGCGCCCCGGTGGCAGACGCGTATACGGCGAGCGTCGAAGCTACATGGCAGGAGACCAAAAACCGGGGATCGGCCAATACGGTGACCACGTTCTCTCTAGCGCGCCTCAGTGAAGCCGCCGGCACTCAGGTTGACGTTCGCACCAGCGTGCAGATGGCGGGGCAGGTGGCGCAGTATGGCCGCGGAGTTGGAATCATCAACGCCGTTTCGGAACAGATGGTCCGTCAATTCGCGGCTAATTTGCTGGAGAAACTTGCGGACCGGCAGGCTGAAACAGGGGTGCCCTTGGTCGACACAGACGCGTTCGCTTCAACATCCACTGGAGAAAGAGAACCCGTCGCGGCAACGCGCCGTGACAACGCTGCGGGCTCAACGAACGAGATTTCCGTGCTTGGTTTGTTGTGGAAAACGATGGTTTCGAAGTGCAGGCAGTGGTTTGCCAGACCGCGTTCGTCATAGCTCTCTTCGTTGAGGTTTCTGTTCAGTTTGGTCAGGTCGGCAAACGGCAGCAGCTTCTACTGAGCCTTGTCATGCCCGACACGCGATGCCATCGAATTGATGGAAAGTGTTTGTCAAATCGTAAGTAGTACAAATCAGGAGACGGGAAGATGGAAACGAAATCGACTCCTTTTGAGTCGACGGACCACGGGAGCAACGTCAGTGTTTCTGTCGTGGGCAAGGCCGCCTGGATTGTGCTTGCGTCCGCGTTTGTGGGGTGGATGTTCGACGCGATGGATCTCTACCTGTTCACCATGATCATGGTTCCGGCCCTTCACGACCTGCTCGGGGCTTCACAGGGCAGCGTCATGCGGATCGGAGGGTTCATTGTCGGCGCGAAGCTGCTTTGCTGGGGCATCGGCGGGATTCTGTTCGGTATCGTGGCAGACCGGTTTGGGCGAGCCCGAGTGATGCTCGGCACGATGTTGATCTACTCGGTATTCACGGCCGCCGGTGCCTTCGCGCGGGACTGGCATCAGCTCCTTGTGTTTCAGATGCTGGCGGGCTTTGGCATCGGAGGAGAGTGGGCCGCCGGCGCCGCGCTAGTCGTGGAGACCTGGCCGGAAAAACACAGGGCGAAGGCCATTCAGGTGATGCAGGTTGCCAATGTGGCAGGGCTGGTTGCGGCCTCCGCGCTTGCGATCCTGCTTTCAGGCGCTGGATGGCGTTGGGTGCTTGGCGTGGGGGCCGCACCGGCAGTCGCGAGCCTTGGCCTACGGTTCATCACCCCGGAATCGGCGCGTTGGGAGCAGTCACGTGCGGCCGCAATGCGTCATGCGGGTCCGAAAATGGGCTCGATATCGGAGATATTTGGAAGCCAGTTGCGCCGTCGAACCATAGTTGGAACGCTCATTGCCTCGGCAATGATGATTGGTGGCTGGGGCGCCTCCATCCTCTTTCCCACATTGCTGAGAGAGTTCTTTCCATCCGCCGGCAACGCGGAATTCACGAGACAGACGGGCATCGCTTTCATGGCGACCAACGCCGGCGCGGTACTTGGATACGCCTCGATTCTGCTCCTCGTCAGTCTGATACCGCGTGTTTCCAGACGGATCGTCTACGCGGTGTTTTGCGCTGGCGCCTGGATTGCAGTCGTTGCCCTTTTTGGAGGGGCGAAAACACTGGGGACGTTTTATTTCGCGATGCTTGGATTCGGGTTTTTCGCAATGGGCGGATTTGGGATCGTCGCTCTGTACCTGACTGAGCTTTTTCCGCTCCATGTTCGCGCCACAGGACAAGGCTTCGCCTGGAATATGGCACGTCTCTTTACCGCGCTTGGACCGTTGGTCGTGTCGTTTGCGTCGGAAAGTCTGGGCTTCCGTGTGGTGGGAATCACTCTCGCAACCGTTTTCGGAATGGGATTGGCCGCTGTATTTTTTGGGCCGGAAACTGGCTGAAAAGACGACGCGGAAGTTCGAAGCGTGGCACGCATCCGCCAAAAAATATGACATTGGAGACAACATGAAATCGAAAGTGATCGTTGCCTCGACGCTCTCTGCGTGGACGGTCGCGGCACACGCGCAATCGTCGGTGACGCTGTATGGCGCCGTCGACACGGGATTGCTGTATCAAAGCGCGAATGCGCCGAATTTCCAGTCGAAGGTGAATCTCGGGCACGCGTACGAACTCAAGGACGCAGGGATTTTCACCAGTTTCTGGGGGCTCAAGGGCGTTGAAGACATTGGCGGTGGTTACAAGGTCAACTTCAGGCTCCAGGGAGCATTCACCAGTACCAGCGGGAAGTTCGGGCTGTCCGACACACCGGGCTCCAGCGCAATCTTCAACCAGCAAGCGACGTTAGGCATCTCTGGTCCTTTCGGCTCGCTCGACGCGGGCCGTCAGTTTGTGCCAATGATATTTGCGATGGCCGACACCGACGTACGGGGTGCGCAATTCTTCGGCAGTATCCTCACCGCATGGCTTGGCATGAATCAGGCCGCAGGCTGGCAGGGCACCAGTACAAACGGAGCGATCGGTGCGCTGTACGACTCCAACGCGATTGTTTACCAGTCGCCGAAGTTTCACGGCATATCGCTGGGACTCGAATATGCGCCGGGTGGCGTCGCCGGTCAATTCCAGGGTGGCACGCGCGAGTCGGCAGTGCTCAGGTATTCGAACTACGGCCTGAACCTCTCGGCTGCTTACTACAACGGCCACGACAGCAATCCCTTCACGACGACAGCGACCGGCGCGATCATCACGGCACCGTCCACGGGGCGCGATAACAATCGCTTTTACTATGTCGGCGCGATGTACACGTTCCACGACTTGTCAGTATCGACGTCATACAGCATCGGCAAGGATCCGGCGAACAGCGGTCAGGGCAACATCGAGATGATTTCCGGAGGGCTCGGCTACAGGTTCACTTCTGCTCTTAAGGTCACCTCGGGCTTCTATTACCTGAAGGATCGCAACGTGGCATCCAGTCAATCGGATTTATACGCGGTGGGTGCTGAATACAGCTTGTCCAGGGCCACCATCGCCTACGTGCAGGTTGGCCATGTCAATAACCGGGGCAAGATGAGCCAGACAATCGCCTATGCCGCGCCGGTTCCTGAGGGCACCTCTAGCACCGCCGCGATGATAGGCATGCGGCACACCTTCTGATCCCACCGTGGCTGAGCGGAGCATTCAATGAAGACAAGCAGAGCACTGGTAATCGCTGTCGGGTTACTGGTTGGATCAACCTCCATTCACGTCTGGGCGCAGGCCAGCGAGAGCGAAGTGCACACCGTGTCGAAAGGCACAGCGACCGAAGCCTCCGGCAGCATGACGCAGACGAGTAGCCGGAAGGACAATTTTGCGCTGCGCCGCAAGGTCTACGCGGCGATCGCGCGGCACAAGGAGATCAACGCGGGCACCATCAGCGTGGTGGTGAAGCGCGGCGCGGTGACGCTCGACGGGACGGTGGTTGATGCCTCACAAATCGGTGAGATGACGGAGATCGCGCAAGGCGTTCCTGGCGTGAGGTCCGTGACCAACAGGCTGACGGTCAAGACGCCGTTCGGCAGTCAGTAGGTGCATGTGCATGACGGGGCTTGACTGCGTACCGAAGGAGAATGTGAGCATGAACAGTGTCGATTTCGAGGTGCTGGAAGCTACGATGCGCTGGCTTGATGCAGGCCACCGAATGCTGCTCGTGACGGTGGTGAAGACTTGGGGCTCGGCGCCTCGCCCGGAGGGGGCGATGCTTGTCCTGCGCGACGACGGTTACGTGGTGGGCTCCATTTCGGGCGGCTGCATCGAAGATGATCTCATCGACCGTGTGCGTCGATACGGCGTCGCGCAAAGGACGCCGGAAGTGGTCAAATATGGCATTAGCGCCGAGGAGGCGCGTCGGTTCGGGTTGCCTTGCGGCGGCACGATGCAACTCGTGCTTGAGCCGATTACCCGGCAAAGCGGTATTCCGGCCCTGCACGAAGCGCTCAGTCGCGGCGAACTGGTGGCGCGCACGCTAGACATGACAACGGGTGCAGTCACACTTGGGCCAGTGAGGACGACTGAAGGTGTGTACTTCAACGAGACACGTCTGACGACGATTCACGGGCCCCGTTACCGTATGCTCGTTATTGGCGCGGGACAGCTATCGCGCTACTTATGCCAGGTTGCGACAGGGCTCGACTATCAGGTGGTGGTGTGCGACCCACGCGAAGAGTACGTGCACACATGGGATGTGCCCGGCACGACGCTCGTGCGCACAATGCCCGACGATACCGTCCTGGATATGAAACTCGACGAACGCAGTGCAATCATTACACTCACGCACGATCCTAAACTCGATGATCTCGCACTGATGGAAGCGCTGAAGACACCCGCGTTTTATGTCGGTGCGCTTGGCTCGCGACGCAATAACGCTGTGCGGCGAGAGCGGCTTAGAGAATTCGATCTGAGCGACGCACAACTTGCACGGTTACGCGGTCCGACCGGTATCTATATCGGCAGCCGTACGCCGCCCGAAATCGCGGTATCGATTCTCGCGGAAGTGACGGCCGCGAAGAATAGTGTGTGGCTACCGGCAATCGTCCGGGTCGAGCGTGGGAAGACGGCAAAGGAAATCACGAATGGCACACCGATAAGTGCGCTGGATCGTGTTTGGTGAAAGCGGGTTCTCTCACGAAACCGCGTTCTGGCGATGAACTGCACGCGAAGGCCATGCAGACATCGCAATATCAGCCAGCCGCTTCAGTGTATCCCTGCATGCCCCATCACAGGCTTGCGCCGACATGCCTTGCACCACTGCGCCATAAAAGCGTGCGAGCGCTTCGGTGTCGGTATCCGGGGCAAGCTCGCCCTCGGCGACGGCACGGTCGAAGCGTGCCTTGAGGGTCTGCAGCCCAAGCTCCCGTCGCGCGGAGACCAGCTGGGCGACAGACTCGCTCTTTTCGGCATGTTGGAGAACGGCAGTCGAAACCATGCAGCCGCGCGGCCTTCCCGGGTCGGTAAAGCGTTCCGCAGCGTCGTGCAGATAGAACGCTATCGCATCGCGCGCCGGCAGCTTTCCGCCTAGCGCTTCCAGCGCTGCCTTGTTTTCGCGCTCGCTGACACGGTCGAGCGCCTGTCTGTAAAGGTCCTCCTTCGAGCCGTACGTTGCGTAGAGGGACGGCGGCGGGATGCCCATGGCCTCGGTCAGATCGGCGATCGAGGTGCCCTCGTATCCACGCTCCCAGAACAGCCGCGCGGCGACATCGAGTCCCACGTCGCGGTCCAGCAACCTCGGCCTGCCACGTTTCCGGGCGGGTTCGCTCATTTTTATATCGATTCCTATAAAATTCGTTGACAAGGGTCTTTTGACCTTAATATTATAGCGATCACTACTAATTCAGTCATGAAAGGAGTGGTCGATGTCTGCAAAACTTTCAAACAAGGTGGCCCTTATTACTGGAGGCTCGCGTGGCATCGGCCGTGCTGTAGCACTGGCCTTTGCGAGAGAAGGGGCTGCGCTCGTCGGCGTGCACTACGGCGCCAATCAGGATGCGGCTAACGCCACCATCCGCGAAATCGAAGCTCTCGGATCGAAAGCCGTCGCTATCAAAGCGGACCTGAGTCGCGGGAAGGAAGCAACGGACAGTCTCTGGGAACAGTTCAAGGCAGCTGCGATCGCCGCCACGGGCGAGCCGCGGCTGGACATTCTCGTCAACAATGCTGGCGTGGCACCGGCCATCCCCCTGTCTCAGACGAGTGAGTCCGTATTCGACGAGGTCCTGACGATCAACTTCAAGGCACCATTCTTCCTGATTCAGGCTATTGCAGATCACATCCGCGACAATGGACGAATTATCAACGTTTCGACGGGCTTTACGCGTGTCGCGGCTCCAACGCATCCCGCCTACGCCGCATCGAAAGGTGCCATTGAAACGCTGACGCTGGCGCTGGCCCCTGAGTTCGGCGCTCGCGGCATCACGGTGAATGCGGTCATGCCGGGTGTGACGGAGACCGACATGAATGCGGCGTGGATCAACGTACCGGAGGCACGTGCTGGCGCAGAGGCCATGTCGGTGTTTTCACGAGTGGGCCAGCCTGTCGATGTGGCTGACGTCGTCACCTTCCTCGCATCGAATGAGGCACGCTGGACGACGGGGCAGGTGATCGACGCGACGGGCGGTGCCCGGCTCTAAGCATTCCGCTCCCCTCGACAGGGCATCTGAGCGCAAGGATGCCGCGCGCCTGCTGACAAACGCCGCGCCCCCTCGACAGGCCTTCCGCACGAAGGCCCTTGTCAGGCGATGCCAGGATCGCCGAAGATCGGGGATCCGCCCATTCTTCCCGGGGACGACATGCATCCATTCGCGGATTCCGCCAATCCAGCGCTCCATGATGGCGTCTTTGCACTCTGGGATCGGCTGGCCGAGTTCTCCGCAGGCGAAGGCGATGCCGCGCTGACCCATTTGCTCACCACGCTCTGTGCGATGGTCTCGGCACAGAATGCGCTTTGGGCCGTAGTCGTGCGATTGCCTTCGCCCGCGCCACAGGATCCTTTGTTCGGCTGGCGTCCACGTCTGGTTCGGCTCCTGCATCCGGTACCCGCGATGGTCGCTTCCGTGCAGGAGCAGTTCGACACACTCTGGTCCGGCAACGTCGACTCGTCACATGTCGTGGCCGCGTCGTTTCGGGCTTCTCACAATTGATGAGGAATCCGACGCAACTGAATGGGGGCTAGGACATGAGATTCCAGATCCATACCACAATCGTTTTAGCCTGCTGTACATTCGCGGCGATTGTGGCTGCAGGGAGTCAAGAATGCGTTGGGACGTGCCCCATCCAGGAGCTACGCCGTTCTCACGCTTCTTCCCTTTGCATGCGCCGTCGGATGCGGGGGCGCCCTAACCACCCCTGGAAATTGCGCTTTGCCTCCCGGACCTGTATTGCTCACTCCAACACGGGTAGCGCAGCGTCGTTGGACGCAATATCTGGAGAAACTCAAGCGCGTGCTGGCGCAATGAATGAAATAGGCAGGCCGCGCCAGGCTCCCATTTCGAGGGCGTCGTTGATTGGCCCGTATCCGGTCCGTAGTGCCGGAAAGAACACAAAGACCCACGGTAAAAAGCCGTGGGTCCTTCTTCTTTATGGCCAGGACTGCGCTACCCGCCCACCGCGCGCGCGCGGTCCTCAGGCCGGGGTCTACGAAGGCCTGGCCGAGGTCGGAGTGCAACCGAACTGGATCTCCGGCGTCTCGATTGGCGCGCTTAACACCGCCATCATCGCGGGCAATGCGCCGGAGAACCGCGTGCAAGCCTTGCGCGATTTCTGGAATTCGATTTGCCATCCACTCGATTGGGTCGGTGGTCTGGGTGCGTGGATGCCGCCCGTGTTCGGCATGCATGGTCTGGCGCGCAAGTGGGCCAATTTGTGGGCCGCCGGGCGCGCCGTGACCGAAGGCCAACCGGGGTTTTTCTCGCCGCGCGTGCCGTTGCCGATGGCAGGATCCGGCAAGCAAAACGCCAACGTGGTCAGCTACTACAACACGGCCGAGTTGAAGGAAACGCTGCTGAAGTTTGCCGATTTCGCTCGGATCAACGATGGCGACATCCGCGTTTCAGTGGGCGCGGTGAACGTGCGGACCGGCAACCTGGTGTACTTCGACAACACGAAAATGCACCTGGCACCCGAGCATTTCATGGCGTCGGGGGCGTTACCGCCGGGTTTTCCGGCGGTCGAGATCGACGGCGAGTACTACTGGGACGGTGGCCCGGTCTCGAACACGCCGCTGACCGAGGTACTGAGCGATGCGGACCACAAGGACACGCTGGTGTTTCAGGTCGACCTGTGGAGTGCATGCGGCAATGCGCCGGGGAATTTCTTCGACGTGTCCGAGCGCGCCAAAGACATCCAATACTCGAGCCGGACGCGGGCAATTACCGGCATGCTCGCCGATCGTCATGCGCGTTTCATTAAGGAGTTGCTCCCGCACGTGCCGGCCGAACTGCGCAGGACCGATCCGCTCTTTCGTCTCGCTGAAGAAGCGGCCGATGGCAGCGCGATCAATGTGGTGCACCTCATCTATAAAAACAGGCCTTATGAGGGGCATTACAAGGATTACGAGTTCAGCGTCGACACGATGCAGGAGCACTGGCGAAGCGGTCTCGAAGACATGCGCGATTCATTTGCCCGTCGGGATTGGTTCGATGTGCCGAGCCGCGAACAGGGTTTCGTGACTCACGACGTGCATCGCCGACCTCGCTCCGTGCCGGAGTCTGACCGTGATGCGATCGCATTGCCCACCGCGCTACGTGCGCGATTCACCATGGAGCCTCGCGGGCGCCATCGGGCTACATTGTCCGCAGCTTCGCATTGATTGTACTGGCCGCCTGCCCGTCGATCATATGCGCCTGCCTTGCGCAGACCTCAGTAAGTTGGCATTTGTTTGAACGGTCGGGATCGGTAATAACAATCGTCGGCCTTCTGTTGGCGTCGCGCCACTATCTTCTTCTGGCTCTCGCTGTAGTAGATCCGGCGTCTCTGTTTCATTTGCAACACTCCCGCTGCTCACGCAGCGTTCATTGCGTTGCATCGACCGGTTGAATCCGCGTTGCCAATGCGATCATCCGTACTGGCCACAGCAAGCTGTAAAGTACAGTGCGGTACCTTGGGCTCGAAGTTGACGATACCTGGAGATCTCCGAGCAGACTGAAATCTGGCGGGACCGGCGCATGCCGCACGGACCGGGTGCGAGTTCGTGCGGCAGCTTTTGGGCGCTCCTCCAGCCGCGCGAAACCGGCCAGGAGTTGACTATCGTCATCCTGGTTAGAGCGTCCGCAGGAAGCAGACAAACGGACGTATATACCGTCGCTCAGCCGCTGCGGAAATCGGTGTATGTCTGGCGAGAGCGACGCAACGGTGCATTGGCGCTCAAACCGCGAGTGATCCACCGTCCACGAACAGTTCGACGCCCGCGATGTAGCTGCTTTCGTTTGATGCCAGGAAAAGCACGGCACGCGCGACCTCATCCGGCTGCCCCAGGCGCCCCATCGGCACAAGTTGCTTCAACACATCTTCGACTCCCGGACGTGCGTCGAGGTAACTACGCATCGGGCGTGTCTCGGTACCGCTCGGCGAGACCACATTTACGCGGATGCCTCGCTCCTTCAGGTCGCTCGTCCAGCTTCGTGCGAACGAGCGCACCGCGGCTTTGCTCGCGTTGTAAAGCGACTGGCCCGGAAAGCCTTTGCTGCCCGCAACCGAGCCGTTAAGGACGACAACGCCGCCAGACGACAGCAGTGGCAAGGCTTTCTGCACGGTGAAAAGCACACCACGCACGTTCAGGCCGAAGAGATGGTCGAAGCTGTCCTCATCGATCATTCCCAGCGGTCGCGGCTCGCTTTCAGAGACGCCAGCGTTTGCAAAAACGACATCGAGCTTGCCATAGTCGCGCCGGATGCGCTCGTAGAGCCGGTCAATGTCGGCGAGGTTACTGGCGTCCCCCTGAACGCCAACGGCGCCGTTGCCGATTTCCCTCACTGCTTCGTCAAGTCGATCCTGCCTGCGACCCGTAACATAGACCCGCGCACCTTCGTTCGCGAACAGCCGGGCAGTTGCCAAGCCTATGCCTTCAGTGCCGCCGGTGATCGCCACAATCTTGTTTTCGAATCGCTTTACCATATCTACCTCTGCTTAAGTGGAGTATTGCTCCACTTAGTATATGGAGGCATCATCCACTTTTCAAGAGAAATCACGGCAAAATGAAGAGCAAGCTTTCCGCGACCGACGAAGCGCCGCTGCGTGCGGACGCAGCCCGCAACCGGGAACGCATCCTCGAAGCGGCGGAAGAAGTGTTTCTCGAACGTGGCGCTGAGGCTTCGCTCGACGAGATAGCCAAGCGTGCCCAGGTAGGTATCGGCACGCTCTATCGTCGCTTCCCGACGCGCGATGCGCTCCTCGCGGCGACGAGCGATGAGCGCCTCCTGTCACTCGCCGAGGCGAGCCGTGCACGGGATGAAAAGCTCGAGCCGAGCGCTGCCATACGCGCCTTCGTCAAGGAACTCGTGAACCACGCGAGTCACTATCGCGGGCTCGCGGCGTTGCTGGGAACGGTACTCCAGGAAGACACGCCTGGCTGTCACGCGGGACGTGAAGAGGGACACCGACTGCTCCAGCGTGCCCAGAAGACGGGGGCTGTTCGCAAGGACGTCTCTTTCGACGATCTCGTCTGTATGGTCACGGCGATCTCTCTTGCCATCGAGCAAGGCGGCTCGTCGAAATCGCGCGTTGCCCATCTGGTGGACCTCTTCTTCGACGGCATTGGTCATACCTAAGCGGTGTGAAAGCTCACGCGGCGCGCACCCAGTTCGGTCAGACGAACCTCAAGGGGCACGCGCCCCTCCAGCAGGGGGCGTGGCAAGGAAGGCACGTGCGTCCGTCGGATCGTCCCAGACGTAGGCTGCGCTCACATCGCAGTCCGGCGCGTGCCTAACCTGGACGGTCATGCTGTGCGAAGACAAGTCTTTAAGGCCGTACCGGAAACAAGGCGATTCTTTTGACTTCACTTGCTGGCCTGATTGCCAAAGCACTGGACAGCCTGGATTGCTTCGCCGATCATCGGGTCGTCTTCTACAAGCCGTATTCGCATACCTCCACGCCGCCCGCGATATCCGGAACTAGCGTATGCGTTTCCCGCCTGCGTGTCACGAGGCCTTGCCGGCGAGCTTGTCGAACGTGTGTAGGAGGTTGTTCATTGCGGCGGTGCAGTCAGCCTGCGTCGGGTGGTCGGCGCGTAGCGCTTCGAGGGCGCGGTCGATCGCCTTGTCGAGCCCATGCCAGTCGTCCGCCGCACGCGGTTTCAGGCCGGCTTCCGCCTCGTCCCAGGCAACCTCGAGATCCTTGATGCGTGTCTTGCCTCCTGCGAGGTCGCCCTTCGCGACGAAACCGGACACGTCGGCGGCAATCGTGCGGAACTGGGACAGGTCGCCGAGCTTCGATGCACTTGTGGGCGAGCCACTTTGTGCGGTGGCGCTGCCAGCCTGTTTCGAGCAGCCGGCTGCGAGGCCGAGTGCAGCGCAAACGGAAACGGCAACGAACAAGCGCGAAAGCGTAGTCGGATGGCGCATGAAAGATCCTCGATTCGATGATGAAGTAAAGGTGACGGTCATTCGGTGACCCCGACGCGCGTGCGGCGACTGGCGCCGAACTGTGCGACGGCGACGAGCACAACGATCACGGTGAGGAACAGCAGACTCGTCGACGCGGCGCCCAGGCCGAATCCGCCGTAGGTGCGCGACTGCGTGAGCAGGTCGCCGAGTGATGCGCCGAACGGACGCGTCAGCACGTACGCGACCCAGAACGTCAGGACCGCGTTTACGCCCGATCGCCATGTGAGATAGGTGGCTGCAAGCAGGGCGCCGAAGCACACAGCGCCGAGCGAGAAGCCGAGACCGAGCGCTTCGGTCGCGAGATCACCGGCGGCAGTGCCGAGCGCGAACGTGCAGAGGATCGCGGCCCAGTAGAACAACTCGCGACGTGGGGTGTCGATCGCGCCGATCGATAAGGTGCCCTCGACGCGATACCAGATCGCGAAAAAAGCCGCGAGCATAACGGCGAAGACGCTCGTGGTGATATACAGGCTCACCCCGAGGCCGTCGGTAAGCAGATCGGTGATTTGTGTCCCCACGATGCTCACAAGCACGACTGTGAGCCAGTAGATCCATGGCGCGTACTTGCGTGTGCGCATCTGCAGGATGAGCGCGATCGCAAGCAGCGACATCATCAGCCCGCGCGTTGCGCCCTGGCCCCATCCCACGTCGACTGCGAGAAAGTCGGCGCCGGTTTCGCCGACTGTGGTCGACATGATCTTGATGATCCAGAACGCGAGGGTAATCTCGGGAACCTTGTTGAGCCGGCGTGTGGCCGGTCGATCGGCAGCGTAGGACATGCGGACGACTCCTGGGAAATCGGGTGACGAATATGCAGGCTAATTGCTCAGACTTAGCAGAACCTTATCTGGGCGCTCGGACGATTAAATTTGCCAACGCACTCGATCCTAAGGAAGCGGTTAATTCGTGCGGCGCTACCCGTCGCCACTCGGGTCTTCGATCCTGGTACCCGAGGGATGGGCCGTCGCGAAGCAAGAGGCTCAGTCACGTTTTTGGACAAGTACTACACAGTTGCGATCGGGGTATCGCAGCGATCGCAGCCCCCGACCCTCAACGACATCAAGGCCGGCGAAATCAATCAATTGCTCCAGACAGGCAACGTCATCCGTGTGAACTCTGTCAAGGCCGTACGCTTAGCCGTCCGGCAGCGCGTTCGTCGTGTCACACGCGACGGATGCGCATGACCTTGCAGATGGACCATGGCCGTGTGCATGGGCCGAACGCCGAAGCGCGGCTGACCGGAGCCGCGTCCGGTCTGGACGCGAGTTCCGCGGCACAGCGGTAATGGCGCCCTGGCTAAGGCTCATCCTCTCCGGGCATCCGGGACGATTGCTTCGGTGCACTGATCGGTCTGGCGCTGACGGTCGGCCTGCTCGCCACGCTCGGCGGATTCGTTGTGTCATCATCGCGACCGTCAGTTCTCCCAAGGGTAGGCTGGACGGGGCGCACCGGTCGCTGACGGTGGAGTCCACCGACCAGCTTTCCAACTCATCTACGTTCGATGACTGGATCATCGCCTGACGCGATGATTCACCTGCGTACGTTCGCGAAGTCGGTCGCGCGATCGTCGTCGCTATCCACAAGGCGCCGGGCGCCAATGTGACGGCCGCCGTTGATGCGGTCGTGGCACTGCTGCCGTCACTCGAAAGCAGATTGCCCAAGACGATTTCGGTCGAGGTGGAGAGCGACCGTGCGCAGACCATCCGTGCTTCGGTCGCCGACGTTCAGTTGAGCGTCCCCCGTAGTTCGCCGCAATCGTCAGCGTCATACGGGAGTTGCCCCGTGAGACGGTCGTCCGTCTACCGGCTATTTTCATGCAGAACGCGTAGCTCCCGATTGGAGGGTGCGTCACGTCCGGGCTCATTTGGAATCCCGGCTCCTCAACTACCCGTTTCTGGATGATCGAATGGTGTCTTTGCGTTTGCCGGCGGCGGCCTCGCGCAGCCGCCGCACCTCATCACGACTCCCTTGTTGAGGCACTATCGCTGCGCCGCGCTCGCACATAGCCGATTCCCCACTCATGCAGCCGCACGTCATCAAAGCTGATACCGGTTTGAAACTAGGCTGCGTTAGCATCTGCGCCATGAAACTTGTCGACGGGCGGTTGTTGGCTGTATCGGGTCGGGCTGCCTGGGACCGTCGCGACGTTGGGGAAGCACTTGCCGGATGACGCAATCGCCGCGAAACGGCTTGCTGCGATCACGTCATCCGGCAATCCATGCGCGGCCGTTATTGCTGGGCGCCTGTCGATACAAAGACCATGCCGTGCGGACTGGCCAAATTGGTTACCAGCGGCAGAAGTGCACCGCTGCGCAAATCAAGTTGGCCAACATAAGCCGGCACTGCCGGCGTGCTACCCGTAGCGGCCACACCCGTTGAGGCGGAGAACGCTGCGTCACGCTGCCAGACATTGGCGCTAATCTTGTACACCGTGTTGGCTTTCGTATCGGATACCAGCAGGTAGCCCCGTTGCGCAGTGGCGAATACCGTGTCATCAACCTGCACGTTGCCGAGAAGTGGCAGATATTGCACGCGCGGCTCATCGCCCGACGAGCGCAACAGGACTAGCTGGCCATCTCCCTGATCATCGAGCAGTACATCTCCCGACGGCGTTAGCGTCATTGAATCCGGATCGGTCAGGTTGAGGGTCGCCACCGTGCCAAACGGAATGTTGCTGGCATCGAGCGAGCCGCTCATCACCGGCGTAACGTCGATCCTGTAGCTGTTTGCATCAAGGTGCACGACGCGGACGATCGCGGGCCCCGTATTCTTGCCGCTAGCGTTAAGGGTGGGATTGGACGCACTGAAGTAGGCCTGCCCGTCCCTGAACACGATGTCGTCATAGCCGCCGCCGTGCAGCGTTTTGGCGAAGGAATACGGCTTGGATGCCTGGCCGGTCGCGGGATTGATGATGACGAGGTTCGGATTCGCATCCTCGTTCTGCATCGCCCAGATCTCGCGCGTGTACGGGTTGACCTTCAGGCCATCGTTGTGTCCCGCGACTTGATACGACTTCACGACGCTGCCGTCCAGCGTGTATTCGACAATCACGCTCATCGCGCCATTCGTGCCATCCGGTGCGCCGGTGTTTGCATAGCCGACCCAAACGTGATCATCAAGCACGGCAAGTGAGTCCGGTGCGCTCATCAGGCCGCCGGAACCCGTCGCGAACACGGCCAGGCTGAAGCCCGGAGTGACTATCGGCTTTGCCGAGGTCTGCGCGTCGGCGGCACCAGCCGCGAAGCAGAGTGCGGTGAACACGAGCGCGGTGCTGCTGAAAATGCGGCTTGCTGCGTAAAGAGGTTGAATGCTTCGCATGTTCATCTCCTGAAGCGGGTATGCGGGCAGAAAAGTCGGGGCGCCGTCGTTTCCGAGGCGACCGGTAAGAAACCGAAATAGATGGAAACATGGGGACGTGACTTGACCGTGACGATGCATGAGACGCCGGCCGATATCGCATCAGGTGCCGGCGAGGGAACGATTTCCAACCGGTTCGACCGCGGCCTGGACCCTCGGTCCCCGGTTCAACCGCCTTGTGCGCATCGTCGACCCCACTATGGTCGTTCGATTCCGCACACCCCAAACCGAACCTTTCGAATGCACTTCGGCCGCCAATTCCGATAAGCCCCAGAGGCTCCAGACGCAATAGTTGGACCTCTTTGTAGATTTCCGATGCGATCGCGATGGCTCTGTCAAGTTGACTGGCGAAAACTACATGTGTTGCGCAAATAGTAGTTATCCTTACTAGATAATTTGATCGATTGCAGCAGTGACAGTCCAGCCATCCTCCGCCCGACAGGCCACGTCGGCTGGCGAGCGTGACATCGGAATGCAATCCCTCATTGACGCTTTGAACGCACGCGCGTGGAAAATTTGCCACACTTCTACACGAATGTCGTTACGGTCCGGGGTTGTTCAAAGACCGCAAGCAGGGCTTCTGTGCGTGCTATTCAACTCAAATGGGGTCAGACATGGCTTCCGGCAAGTACCGTGGTGTCAACAGAACAAGCCAAACGTATTCCTGCTTCTGTAACAAGGCACTTGCCCAGTATGCGAATCGCCGCATCGGCGCCGACCTCGCGCGGCGAGGATTTCTGATCGGCATGGGGGCGACCATGCCCTGTACAGGTTGTTCACCAGGTGAAGGCGAATGCCGCGATAGCCTGCAGTGCACTCTCGCCATCGTTGCTGCCTGGGTAGCGGCACTGATCAGCTGACAGCGGGACGAATGCGATCGTCGCGTAAAAGCCCGTTGTGTGACTTGAGCCGACGTTTGAATCTCGGTCAAAATCTCCTGGTGAGCGACAGGAGGTGGACGCACTGCGTCCCACGACCGAGCACGCCCGGCGTCCCGGATGCGTGTCTCATGCAAAGGGCATGGATCGACCCGTTGCTACCGGTCGATCCGGTGTTCCCTCAACGGCAATTTTAAAAGGTACAACGGCCGTTCGCGTGGTCCGATTGGCGGGGGGCTTGTTCGGACGATTCCGTCCGCCAGGCAAAATATAGGTATCTCGCGGGTCCGGACGCCAAAGCCGATGATACGAGGCGCCGAGTTTTCAAGCTGCTCGAGGATCGCATGCAAACGCCGCGTCCTTTCGCCGTTGCCAATCCTGACGAAGAGGAGTCTGCTGATCCTGAACTTGACGCCGCTGACCTATTGAAGGGATTCGGTAAGCCAGAACAACGAAAACGTGTCGAGCAAGCTACGGAAAACCAGTCATTGCCCACTACACTCAATTCAGGTGGAACCCATGCCGTCTCCTCGCCGATTTGCGCCTGGCGACCGCGGAATTGTAAACACAGCAGGGGGCCAGGCGGGTAGGATGCGCGTTGTTGTACTGCGTGCCAGTTCACCATCCAACTCCAGTTTTCGGAAGACGGACGACCTTCACGGTTTTGTGACTTCCAGACAGGGCTACAGGGCAGACCATGGACACGATGCACTCGATTTCTGACGGTCTCCGATTCTCTCTCGTCCTCATCAAGCCGACCCATTACGACGACGACGGCTACCCGATCCAGTGGCTCCGCTCGGTCATGCCTTCCAATACACTCGCCTGTATGTATGCGCTCGCTGATGACGCGCGAAAGCGAAACCTGCTGGGCCCTGGCGTCCATTTCGAGATCGAAACATGCGACGAAACCAACCAGCGGGTGTGGCCGGAGCGCATTATTCGTGATCTGAAGGCAAAGGGCGGGAGATCGATGATTGGCTTGGTCGGTGTCCAGTCGAACCAGTACCCACGCGCACTCGACCTCGCCCGCCAGTTCCGTGCCGCAGGCTTGCCGGTTGCGATCGGTGGCTTCCACGTTTCTGGCTGCATCTCCATGCTGCCCGAGATGCCCGCTGATCTTAAGGAAGCGCAAGCAATGGGTGTGGCGCTCTTCGCTGGGGAGGCCGAGGAGCGGCGTCTTGATGAGGTCCTTCTCGACGCGTGGAATGGTGCAATGAAGCCCTTGTATAATTTCATGAACACGTTACCTTCGCTCGAAGGTGCTCCCCAGCCCTTCTTGCCGCGCAAGCATATCGAACGCACGGCGGGTACCTATACATCGGTTGACCTCGGCCGTGGGTGCCCGTATCAGTGCTCGTTTTGTACCATCATCAACGTGCAGGGGCACAAGAGTCGCTTTCGCACTCCCGACGATCTCGAAAAGATCATCCGCGAGAACGCAACGCAGGGCATCGACCGGTTCTTCGTCACGGATGATAATTTCGCCCGCAACCACGACTGGGAAATCCTTCTCGACCGCGTCATCGAACTTCGGGAAAAGGAAGGCATTCACTGTGGCTTCACGATCCAGGTCGACACGCTCTGTCACAAGATTCCAAACTTCATCGAGAAGGCAACGCGCGCGGGTGTGCGTCGCGTGTTCATCGGGCTTGAGAATATCAATCCCGAGAATCTGATCGCGGCCAAGAAGCGGCAGAACAAGATCACTGAATACCGCGCCATGCTGCAGAAGTGGCGCGCCCACGGCGCGATTACCTACGCTGGCTATATCATCGGATTCCCGGCGGACACGAAAGAATCGATCCTGCGCGACATCGAGATCATCAAGCGTGAATTGCCAATCGACATTCTCGAATTCTTCATGCTCACCCCGCTTCCGGGCTCCGAGGATCATCAGACGATGGTAAGGAACGCTGAATGGATGGACCCGGACATCAACAAATACGACACCAACCACCGGGTCACGCACCACCCGAAAATGTCGGACGCTGAATGGGAAGAAGCGTATCGGTGCGCCTGGAGCGCGTTTTACTCGTACGAGCACATCCGTACGATCGTCACGCGGGCAGCGCAGATTCCGAACGGCCGACCGAAGACAATCATGCGCACAATCGCCTGGTTCAGACTGATGATCGAACACGAGGGTGTGCATCCGCTCGAAGGGGGAGCCCTGCGAATGAAACACCGACGTGACCGACGTTGGGGGTTACCGGTCGAATCGCCGCTTCGCTTCTATCCGCGCTACTGGAGTGAGACGGCTGTCAAGTTGACAAAATATCTGCGCTTCTACCTCAGGACAGAGGCGACCCTCAGGGAAGTCATGAAGGCACCGGAGCGTTACGCCTACACGGATATTGCCATCACGCCGCTGCAGGAAGAGGAGTTCGAGCAGCTTGGACTCTTTCACGCCACGAGCGGCGGCGAGGCAGCGCTGGCTGTCCACCACCGGCGCATTGCCATCCGGTCGTCGGGCCCGTCTGCAGCCTGATATCGTTGACAATGTCCCCAGTTTTCCTGGGCATCTACCTATTTTCTGGTTTGGCAGGCTGTTGAAATAGCTCCCGCCGTCGTCATCGGAGCGGGGGCGGTAAACGTTGAACCAGAGAAACGGAAAGTACTGTGACCGAAACGATGCGCGGAGCAGATGGCTTCCCTGAGGCGATGGCATCAATTCGACATGAACCAAACCTACGCGGCGGCTCTTTGGAAAAGCGTGCCGCGCATCGGTGAGGTGTCTTTCAACAGCCTGCCAGGTCACCGGCAGTCGATAGCTTCGCCACTATTGCACGTGCGTCGGAATGCGGACGTCTCTAGTGCGTTGCAAGCAGCCGTTGACATGTGCAGGATGCGACCGACGCCCGGGTCGAGAGTACGTATTCGACCGCAGTGAGAACTGACATTCATGGTCGTGCGGGTACTGATGGCTGAACGGCAGGTTTAGGACCCCTTGCTAAATATTATCCATTAAAGCTTCGTCGGTATTGATATACGGTCTGATGCGCGCTTGACACTTAATTTCGCAACGTTGGCAGATTCAATGTGCTCTACGTCTGCGTCGGAAAGTCTGCGCCTTCAGCGGAACGGGGCGAGGGGGCGATCCAGGCGGATTTTCACGAGCTGAAGTTTATTATTAGAATCGACGCCTTGTGATAAGAATACTTATCCCAATGTCAATAAAAGCCCACACCTCCCGCCCAATTATTCACACCCCGTGTTCAACGGCTCAACGCTGCGGGGGCTAATTTCCAGCGCGCGTTAAGGCATCCTTGCATCTATCGAGCGCGCACCCATTCAGGCGCGCCGCGCAACGGAGAACGAGACATGAGCAAGACATTAAAAATCGCCGCCATTGCCGGCGACGGTATCGGCCAGGAAGTGATGCCCGAGGGCGTGCGCGCCGTCGAGGCGGCGGCCGCGAAGTTCGGCCTGAACCTCGAAATCACCCATTTCGACTGGGCAAGCTGCGACTACTACCTGCAGCACGGCAAGATGATGCCCGACGACTGGTTCGCCACGCTCAAGGGTTTTGACGCGATCTATTTCGGCGCGGTCGGCTGGCCCGACAAGGTGCCCGATCACATTTCGCTGTGGGGCTCGCTCCTGAAGTTCCGCCGTGAGCTCGGTGGGCGGCAGGATGTTCGAAGGCACCGAGCGCGAGTTCGTGCTGCAGGAATCGGTGTTCACGCGCCATGGGGTGGACCGCATTCTCAAGTACGCGTTCGAACTCGCGAACCAGCGCGGCCGCAAGACACTCACGGCGGCCACGAAGTCCAACGGCATTTCGATCAGCATGCCGTACTGGGACGAGCGCGTGGCCGCGATGGGCGAAGCGTATCCCGGCGTGAAGTGGGACAAGCAGCATATCGATATTCTGTGCGCGCGTTTCGTGCTGCAGCCGGACCGCTTCGACGTGGTCGTCGCGTCGAACCTGTTCGGCGACATTCTTTCGGATCTCGGCCCCGCATGCACGGGCACGATCGGTCTGGCGGCTTCGGCGAACCTGAATCCCGAGCGCAAGTTTCCGTCGCTGTTCGAGCCTGTGCACGGCTCGGCGCCCGACATCTTCGGCAAGCAGATCGCCAACCCCATCGCGATGATCTGGTCGGGCGCGATGATGCTGGACTTCCTCGGCAACGGCGACGCGCAATACAAGGCCGCGCACGACGCGATCATGCAGGCCATCGAGAAGGTGCTGGTGGAAGGCCCGCGCACACCCGACATGGGCGGCACGGCGAACACGACCGAG